>NZ_JBMPPI010000009.1:0-193665 GCF_049340245.1 Undibacterium sp. TC4M20W | reverse complement strand
TTTCTTGATGGCGTCTCTTTCAAAACAAAATCAGGGAAATTCATATGCATTTTTTCGACTAGCACGCGCTTCCAGAATTTCTTATAGCAATCTCTCATTGTCACAATCCTTTAGTAAATAAGGTTTCCAGCGACGGCATGATTCTTGTTAATCGAACGCCGAACAGCGCAAGCATGACGGGGCATTGATCCATACAAAATCGCGCCGAAATCGGTGTAACACTTTACGGCTTGGGACGGGTTGTTACGAGGATATTATTTGCGGCATTAGCGACGAATATCTCCGAAACAAAATGAGCATCGAGAGCGGGCAGCAATGCTGTTCGGGAAGGTGTTCATCGTTAACAAACGATTTGCATAAAATTTAAGCAAGCGAGCCAATGAATTTGACTTTGCTGATTAAAAATTAGTCAGATCGGTGTTCAACTAAACCAGAACATCTACCATTTTCTGCAAAAAAAATGCAGGTCAGACGGAATGGTTCTGGTCAAACGAACGCCGAACAGGGCAGGGTCGCGGCTACTACAATTTAGGCTCTCCCATTTCGATTTTTTTTTCTGCAATAAGTTGATCTAATAATCTATCAATTTTTGGCAAAAGATATTGTAAGGTTTCGGATTCATGATCTGTGTACTCTTCCAATCTAATTAAAACAGCAGGGGAACTCAATAAATAATCCTCTCTCGACTCTTTGTCTGGATGAATAGAAGTGCCATAAGCATTTTCAAGCGATTGAATCCACTTAAGTCCTTCAATAAAAAAATAATGTTCAAAACATTTTTTAAGCTGCGGCAAATAATCCGCAGAAGTTGTACCCAAATAAATAGCTGAAGAAACTACTTTTAATTCCGTTGAAAGAAGATGTAGCGCAACAATAGATTTGCTAATTTCGTCATCAAGAAGATATAAATAGTTGTAGTTTTTTTCAATCCAAGAGTCGTATTTCGCCATAATGATTCCAATAGTATTATTTAATGATTAACACCGTATTACGCGACATCCAATATATATTATTCAAAAATATTTATACCCTGATTCATCAATTGAATAGTATCTACTGCAGCCTTAACTAACTTATCTGCATCCTGCGACGAACATCCGGCTGCAACTAAAACGTTTTTCGAATGCGAGACAATTTCTGCTAGTTTCGCATCTGGGCTCAGTGGATTTGCAGCCTGATAAGCCGACGCCGCCTGATGAGCAGATCCTTTCAACCAATTTCCACCAAATAGTGGAACAGTCCATGCCTTGTAGTAACTATAATTTAAGCGTAGTCTTACTTTCAAATTTCGCATCGCAGCATCTTGCAAGATATGATGTTTTTCATATCGACCACCACCGCCTACAAGATTTAAAAGCTTTGTTGCTATTGAATCATAAGGTCCAGCAAAATTCGCTGCCACATTGCAAAGTTTGCCCCAAAATTTACGTTCAGTTTCTATTTTGTCCGGGAAATTTGTTGAATTGAGAGTTGTTGAGTTTTCTTCTGCCGCATTAACTTCAGGCAAACTTGTAAAGCCACTCGGATCTTTTCTATCAATAGGATCAGCATTTGCATAGATATATTTGTTTAGTGTAACAGGTGATGTCTCGCGACCACTAAACTTATCACCTGCTACAAACCGTCCTGCATTTGCGTCGTACCACCTTGAGCGGTTGTATTGCAAACTTATGGCATTATCAAAGTACTCGCCGGTGTAACGGTAGCCATTTGCAGTTGTCCCCGTCTTATTGAGTACTGCTCCAAACGCATCATACTGATAAGCATCGGTCACATTGCCACTTGAGTCGGTCAAGGCTTTTGTACTGCCCAATGCATCCGCATGATGGTAACTAAGTTGACCCGACCTGCTCTGCTGGATCAGCCCGTTACCCCACACATAGCCGATGCTTTCTGTAGCAGAACCTTGTGACGTTGTCTCCTGCACTGTCTGCGCATACTCAAACGTGTCATCAACGAGATAATTGGTGACTTTGTCAGGGCTGGTGTTTTGTCCAGGCTCAATCTTCTGAACGCGATTACCATAAGCATCATAGCTATATATGGCAATAGTGATCGCCGTTGCCTGACTGTTACCCTGCTTCACTTCCACAAGACGATTGTCCGCATTCCAGCCATAAACAGTAATTTGTCCTCCTATGGTCTTCGTGCTCAGATTTCCCTTGTCATCCCAAGTGTAAGTAGTAACAGTACTAGTTGCTCCTGCGGTTTTAGTTTCCTGGGTTAACCTGTCATTGGCGTCATAAGTGTAAGTAGTCATCGTTGTACCACTTGCCGTAGTCTCAGTCTTTTGACTGCGGTTACCTACTTTATCGTACTGATAGTCGGTAGTGCGAACAGTCGTATTATTTCTGTCCTTGACCAGTTCCTGCGTCAGTCGATTTACACCATCATATTGATAGCTCGTCGTGCGAACTGGATTAGTTGCAAGCAGATTTACTTGTGTACTTTGTGTATCAAACTCCTCTACCTTGCTACGCTGATCATTGGCAGTCAATGTGAAGCGGCTGCCTGTAACAACACCACTGCCTTTGACATGCAACAGTTGCAACAAGCGTCCATTCTGGTCATAGCTGTAATTGGCTGTCACACCATCTGGTGTCGTTGCCGCTATCAGTCGCCCAGCGTCATCCCAGGTGTAAGTCGTGCTGTTGTTGGTCGCACTATTGGTTACGTTGATGAGCCTTTGATTCTTGTCGTAGCCATAGTTGACAGTCCCAGCAGCCGTACTGCGCTGACTGATATTGCCGTTGGCATCATAGGCATAAGCAAGGAAGTTGCCATCCGGCTTGACCTGTTTCGTGATCCTGTCGTTGGCATCATAAGTAAAACTGGTTTGACCATTTTGACGTCCGTTACTGTTGTTACCACCTGATATGGTGCTGCTGGCCACTTGTCCTGCTGCAGTGTAAGTGGTGCTGACACTGCTGCCATCCGGGTAGTTGGTCTGCACGACCTGACCAAGTACATCATAGACATAGCTAGTGACCTTGCCCGCAAAGTCTGTTTTTTGCGTCAGGTTACCTGCTACATCATATGCAAAACTTTCCATCTGTCCCGCTGGTAAAGTCCTGCTCGTAACTCGGCTATTTACATCATATGCCCAGTTTGTGACGTGACCTTGTGCATCCGTCTGGCCGGTCTTATTACCATTGACGTCGTAACCGTAAACTGTTTGCTGTTGAGTTGCAGCATTGGTCTGCGTGACCTGATTCAGGCGACCGACTGGGTCATAACCATATTGCGTAGTGTTGCCCGTCTGATCTGTTTCTGATTGCTTGGTGCCTGTCGCATTCCAGACTGTACTGCTGGTACTACTGTCTGGATATGTTGTTTTAACAAGGCGGTTCAGTGCATCATATTCAAACTGCGTTACCTTGCTGGTAGCGTCAATGACTTTGGTACGGTTACCAACGCTATCATATTCGTACTTCGTCTGTTTGCCTTTGGCGTCTGTCAAGCTGATGAGACGACCAGCAGCGTCATAGCCATTGGTCGTCGTATTTCCCTGTGCATCAGTCGTACTGGCAACACGCCCCCCATCATCATAAGCTGTGCTGGTATTTGTGCCATCAGCGGCAGTCGTTCTGACGAGACGGTTCAGTACATCATATTCGTATCTGATCGCTCTACCCTGACGATCCATGTCACTGACTTTATTACCGCCCGCATCATAAGCAGTCGCCGTAGTCTTGCCATCCGGATAAATGGTGGTCGCTAATCTTCCGGTATCGTCATAGCTATAGCTGGTACGTCGGCCTTGCGGGTCTATTGTTGCGCTGACTTTACCACCAGCGGTGTATTCCGTTTTGGTGGTCGCGCCTAATGCATCCGTTTCGCTGAGAACACGTCCTTCTGCATCCAGCGTTCTGGTGACACTAACGGTTTTTTGTGTCGGTACACCATTGACACTTACCGTAGCGATCCAGCTACGGCTTATTTCTTTACCGTTGTCATCATAGGCATAAGTCGTCACCTTGCCAGCCGCATCAGTCTCGCTGATCTTATTCCCTTTGGCATCGTTCTGGTAGCGTGTCAGTTGGTCACTAAGCGTCAACGAAGTGGTGTTTCCTGCATCATCGGTACCAATGTGGATGTAGCTACCCAGAGGCTGATCAATGCGTGTCCCTTTCGCAAAGTAACTAAAAGCAGTCACATTGCCTTTAGCGTCCGTACTCGTCTTAAGCTTAGTCCGCGTATTAGTGTCGTAATCCCAACTCGTCGTCTTATTTAACGGATCAGTCTCACTCAACTGCTTATAACTCTTAGGATCAAACGTACTGAGCGTGGTCTCATTCGCCGCATTGGTCACACTGGCCTGATTCCCATTGGCATCATAGGTATAGGTCGTGACTTGGTTCAGTGCATTAACGACCTTCGTCACATTCCCGTTATTGTCATAGGTATAGGTGGTCTTATTCCCCCTGCGGTCAGTCACCGTCTGCTGGTTGTTGTCGATGTCATGCTGCATCTGAACGGCCTTGCCATTAGCGTCATAGCGAGCAATCAGCCTGCCACTCTGGTCATACTCAAACCTCGCCGCCAGCTTGCCATTCGGGTCGGTGTAACTGATGAGGCTGTGGTTGGCGTCATAGGTCATCTTTGACACTGCACCATTACGGTCAGTGACGCTGATGAGGTCGCCGGTGGCGTTGTAGGCGTAACGGATCTGTTTGCCTGCCGGATCAGTGATGGCGGTGATGCGGTGGCTGGCGTCTCTGGTGAAGGTCGCTGCCGTGCCGTTGGAATGGGTGACACCACTGTCGCTGTAGGTCAGTGTGTTGCCATTCGGGTCTTTGATGCTGGTGATGCCGATACCGTCGGTCAGATAGTATTGGTAGTTGTCTTCTGTGGTGAGTTTGTAGTATTTGGGGTTCCAGGCGATGGTTTCATTTTGATCTGCACCGTCGACGTCAATGAGCATGCCGCCCTGGGGCTGGATGTTTTTGGGTATGTCAACGAGGTCGAGCTTGGCTGTGGTGCCGGGCAAGGCCGTAAATAATATTTTCACTGGTGGCGCGACGAGGCCACAATCCTGTTCGTTGTGCGCCTCAAAGCGGGCGACATCACCGGTTGGTAATGTCACGTCTACCTTGCGCTTGCCTCTGGGGCGCAGACAGGTGGTGGCATTGCCAACGATGTTGATGACGTCCCATTCCAGACCAAGGATGATGTTCTTGCGGATTTGCACGTTTTGGTAATCGACACTCCAGCCTTGGCCGAAGTCGAGGGCCTGGCCTTTGCGGCGGGTGTCGTAGGTACGGGTGATCCTGATGGGGATGCCGGAGGCCTGGACGTTGAGGTCTTCAAAGCTGATGCTGAACTGGCCTATCTTGAGATTGCGGGTGACGTCCAGGGTGATCATGTGGCTGGCCTGGACACCATTGGTATTGACGGCAATGACGCTGAGTTCGTAGATGCCGTTTTGTAGCTGGGTCGGGTCAAACTTGCCGAGGGTGCCGTTGCTGACGTTCTGGTAACCACGGGCGAGTTCTTGCCATTTGTCAGTACCAGCGGCGCGCATGAGGAGCTGGTAGTAGGCGAGATTTTGTGCGGTGGCGGTACCGATGATGGTGGTCGGGGCGGTGATTTCGACGTCATCTGTGGGGGTGCTGATCTGGGCCGTGGGGGTGCTGCTGTCGGCCGGGTTTCGCACGCTGTAGAGGCTGGTCTTGCTGACGGTGACCAGGTCATCTTTGGCGGTAGCGACGACCTGGTGCGCGCCTGTAGTGGTGGCGGTGATGGTGGCTGTGCCCTGGGCATCGAGGGTTTGTGGCTGGCCATCGACGGTGACGCTGGTGCTGATGTTGCCGGTGCCGCCGTTGGTGAGGACGGTGACGGTGACTTTGTCGCCTATGTTGACCAATGCGGGAGCAACGGCCATGCTGATGCTGAGTGCCAGGGCGTGGTCGCTGACTGTGAGCAGGTAGCGTTGTTCTGCATAGGCTTTGCCATTATCTGCGCGCAGTGTGACGTTGAAGCTGCCCAACACAGGGCTGGCCCAGCTGATGACGCCGGCGCTGTTGATACTCATGCCGCTGGGTGCATCGGTAAGACTGTAGCTGAGTATGGCACCTTTAGGATCTTGCGCTGCGACGGGATAGCGGTAAGCGAGGCCGGCAACAGCGGCGGTGACAGGCGCACTGGTGATGACGGGGACGCTGGCGATATCACCGGGGTCACCATCAAAGGCGGTGGTGGTGCCAAGGTTGGCGGCGATGATGGAGCTGAGGTTGTCGCAGGTGCTGTTGCTTTGGGCACCGGTCAGGCGGGCAAGGAAGAGGCCACTGGCGACGTCGGCCTGACCGCTGAAGTAGGACCAGCGCACGCTGTCGGTATTGTCAGTGCCACCGCCAGGCAACATGCTGGCGAGGACCGTATCGTAGGCTTTGGCGGCATTGATTGCGGGGATGGTGCTGGCGGCTGCCAATGCGGGTTCTGCGATGAGCCAGCCCATGCCCATACCTGATGTGGCGAGGATGGCGGCGGTAGTGTTGCCGTTATTGCCGGACAGGCGGTAGGCACCGGCACCGGTCTGGATGTTTTCAATCTGCATGGCCTGCCCTGTCCAGCCGCTCATGGTTTGCGGGCTTTGTGGGACGAGGACGCGGTAACCGGCGGCAACGGCATTTTGCACATCGATGGACTGGCTGTTGGTCAGGTTAAGTTTTAACAGGGCGGCAGCCAGATTGCTGCTGGTGACGGCATAGACGCTTTGTTGTTGTGCCTGTGGCAGCGCGGCAGCCTTGGCGAGCACACGTATCGGGGAAGCAGCAGCGGTGGGGTTTTGTGGCTGGCTGTAGTGCTTTTCTAACACCATGTGGGCGTAAGCAACATTGCGCTGGTTGCTCTGGCGGGTGTAGGCGGCAGGACTTAGGCCATCCGTTTGATTTGCTACTGCTGTCTGGAGGCGGTCAATATCAAGGGCAACACCGGGGAAGGAGACGCTGTTGACCAGGCCCAGGGTCATGTCGGGTATGGCTTGTGCGACTGCCCTGCCTAATGATGGCAGGCGTTGTTCTACGACACCTGCGGCGCGCTGGAAGATGGCGCTGTTGGCGTCGGCAGTGGCGAAGTAGGCGAGGATGGTCTGGTGCAGCAGGTCACCTGTGAGGTCGTCGCGGCTGACGCCGTTGGCCTGGCCGGGCTGGCTGGTCAATTTGGCCTGGGTGGCGGCGAGTCTTTGCTGGACGGTGTTGAGTTGGGCGGGGTTGATGCCCTGGGTATCGGCGACGATGGCGTGGTAGTCACCGGCATGGACGCTGAAGTTGTTGTCGTTCCAGCCGCCACTGGCGGGCTCGAAGCTGCCTATGGAGGCGCTGAGTTCGCTGCCTAGTGTGAAGCTGCCACCGCTGGCGACGATCTGGCCATCGAGACGGAGTTCTGCTTTGACCTGGATGAGGTAACCGGGGACGCTGAGCGGGAATTCGCTGGCGCTAACGGGGCTGTTGTCGGTATGGGCTTTGGGCAAGTAGGCGGCGAGTACGTCGGCATCTGCCTGGGTGGCGGGACTAAAACTGAGGGTCAGGCGTTTGCCTGCGAGGGCGGCGTAGCTGCTGTTATAGCTGACAGTGGTTGTGCCCTGGGCTTGTGCTGCGCTGTTGGCAAATACTTGCAGGCGTACTGCTCCCTTCAAATTAGCAGGCATGGCCTGGAAGCTGGCGCTTTTAACGATGGTTTTATAGGGCAGGCTGCCCATGAGAATGGCGTAGTTCTCTGCGCTGATGACGTTGCCACCTAATACACTGCCTATCGTAAGGTCGGCACCTTGCTGGTTGAGGACCTGGTTGAGCTGGTTCTGGTAAGTGGTGAAGGCACTCTGGATGTTGGGCTGGTTGAGGCTTTGTCCGTAATCAGGGGTGCAGTTGGCACCTTGCTTGGCGATATCAAATACACCGGCTTCATTGAGGCTGACGCTGCTGCGCAGATTTAAGGCGGACTGGGAGCTGAGTTGTTTGAAGCTGGGGTCGAGCGGCAGCCAGGCGCTGGCGGTGTTGTTGCGGGCACCTCGGCTGGGGCTGGCGTCGACATAGGCTTCTACCCAGACGTGTTCTACCTGGATGGCGGTAATCTGTGCACCCTGGAGGATGGCTTTGTTGGGCACGCCTGCCTGGTTTAAAAATGATTGCGCTGCGCTGACGTTGTCGACGTGCAGCCAGTTCACCATTCTTTGGGTCGGGACTTCGACTGTGCCGTACACGTAGCGGGACGGGATGCCTGCTGCGCGGTTAAGCGCAATCAGCAAGCTGGCGGCATCGATGTCGTTGCCGCTTTTGGCTTGCAGGGTCTGGGCTGCGCCTTGCAGGCTGCCGTAACCGACCTTGTATTTGATGTTGTTGCGGACGTAGTTGTAGATGGCAACGGGGTTGTTCTGTAAGGAGGCGGCCAGGGAGCGGATGTCTGCGCTCTGCTGGATTTCTTCAGCAGTGGCAAGGTCGGCGGCGGCTGGCGCATCACTCAGAACAGTATCGGGTAAAGCCAGGCCGGAGAGGCTGCCTGTTGCGGCCACGGCAGGGGCTGGGACAAATGCGGGTGGTGGTGACTGGCGGCTGGCATTACTGCTTGTGCTGGTCACTGAGGCGAGTTGATTCGACTGCGGCGCTATCGCTCCGGTGCTTGTTTTACGTACCTGGTCGCTGCTATTGCCCCAGGGGAGTTTGGTGCCGTTGAGTGCACTGGCCTGGCTGGCGTATTGTTTGATGGCTTGTTGCCATTGTTTGAGGGCGGCTGTCGCATCGCCCTTCCCTGCTAAGGCACTATCCAGCGGAGCGTAGGCGTCTTGCAGCAGTTTGGCACGGGCAGTAAATTCGCTGACCATGCTTTGGTGGCGCTGTGTAGGCAGTATGCATACCTCGAACGGCAAAAAGAAAGGAGAAGGCAATACCAAAAACGGTAATCGCTTCCTGGCATGGGCCTGTGTGGAAGCAGCCAATTTTGCGATTCGCTATTCTGAGGCGGCAAAGAAATTCTATCAGCGCAAGAAAGCCAAGCGCAACGGCATTATCGCCATCAAGGCGGTGGCCCATAAACTGGCAAGAGCTTGCTTTCATATGCTCAAGACTGGAGAAAGTTTTTCGGTGGAGCGCTGTTTCACCTGAGAGTTGGCAGCACTGCGTGAGCCAGCACTTGGGGTTGGATCACAAGCCATCAGAACTGATTGGACATGCAGTATCTGCCATCACAAGCCTTGTTTTACGATGAGTCGTCTGCAATGCGAGCCACAAGGGGTTGGAACCGAATCCGGTAGCCACAGATCTGCCCATCACTTGGACGCAACGCGGTACTGAGATGCTTCTGGAGTAGCTGGGCTACTTGGGCGAAATCCAGCTTGATGTTTCGCTAGATCCACATGGGTGACTGGTGCGATTCACGCAACCACACGTTGAAGCAAAAGGCACGACGGCATTCTGAAACAAGCGTGTGGTGGCGCAGTAAACATTATCGCGGTGTGTTGCGAGTATGTGGTTCGACTACTTGACTACCGGGGGCTAATGGGTGACCCCGGCTTCCTCAAAAAAATGCAGGTCCGGCGGAATGGTTCTGGTCAATCGAACGCCGAACAGGGCACTTGGTTTAACTGAACAGTGGACAGGGAAGCAGCAACACCACTACACGTCATTTCTCAGGATGAGATTTGTTTATATATTTTCCCAATAGCCCAAGTAAATAACAAACCAATATTGGTATGAACAAACTCATTAATATCCACATGAATAGCTCAAAACCAGAAACCGTGCGAACTTCAACAAAGCTATTCAGTAAATTAGCTAAAACAAAAACATAAATGAGGCTTATGCTTATGCGCACTTTAAAATAACCAGCAATCAGTGTGTGCACTATAGACATAACAAAGCCCAAAAACGGAATCAATACTTGACTACTCATGATTCATTACTCAGACATTCAGTACCACGGGTTGTAGAAAGAAACGCCCATCCAAGAAGATTTGCTATTGCAGACACTATTCGCCCCATTTCCTTCCAATTGCCCATCCCTATGCCGAACCCGGAATTAAGTGCCCCGGCATAACAAGCAAATGCATCAGTGTCAATTGAAGAGGCGATCATCATTGTTATTATTGCATTAATTACCACTAAATTTATTGCCCATACAGCAAACATTATACCCGTTCCTATTACCGCTAAGTTCGTAATAAGTAGCGCCAAACCTAAACCAACCAAGAAACCTTGTAAGAAACCCATAATAGTTGCGTTCAGCTTACCACCATTTGCACCACCAATTATTTTATAGGCTCCCGCCCCTGTCTCCGCATCCAAGACAATATAACCACTCCCTTTCCAGCCTCCCACCATAATCTCTTTTTCATGAACGAGCACTTGCTTCCCGGCAGAAAGCGCATTAACAATTTCTGTTTTTGCTTCAGCCTCGATTTGCAAGTTCTGAAGTACTGCAACATTTATAGCTTGATTTTCTGGGCTAAGTGCATAAAGCTTTTGCCCCAAAGTTTGTGCAATTACCAAGGCTTTCACGGCGGATACACCTTGTGGTTGTTCTGGATCGTTCGCAGCCAAGTTGGGATTTTTAAACATTGCCTCTGGTATAGTGCTCTCGGCCAAAGAGCTGGCTACCCCTACCTGAAACATATATTGCGTTCGAACTGTTTTGTTATTATCTTTAGCTTCAATGTGATAACGTAAATAATCCACATCAATTTCTACGCCAGGAAAACTAACCGTCCTGACTAAGCCAAAATAATAATTGGCTTGAGCGACATTTAAAAATCGACCATAACTTGGTAACCGATAGTTAACCATGTTCCCAGAATTACGTGCAGTGAAATTGTCAGAGCCGTCAACTTGCGATAAATAAGCAAGTATTCCTGAATAGACAAAGTCTCCAGTCAAATCCTCTTTACTGATGCCGCTAATTAATCCTACATCTGTTGGGTTTTGCTGAAGCTGAGCAAGCTTGTTTTTTGTATTGGTTATTTTGTCTTGCAATGCTTTTAGCTGCTGAGTACCGATACCCTGCAAATCCAATCCAATCGCATCATATTCACCAACCGTTATATCATTATCATCCCCGCCGGCCCATGATCCTGTACTTGGATTGAAGAATTGATTTGCCTGTTTGACCGAGCTACCCATCGTAAAACTACTAGCACTAATGGCGATAACCTGTCCATCTACCCTGAATTCTGCTTTTAGATTAAGCAAATAGCCCGGTAAAGAAGTCGGAAGTTCATTCTGTTGAGTTGGTGATCCATCCGCATGTGCCTTAGGTAAATACCTGGTGATCAAGTCCTGATCGGCTTGAGTGGCGGGTACAAAGCTCAACGTGATTTTCTTGCCCGCTAACTTCGGAGTACTTTGATTCAGTTCGATGATGGCATTGTCGCTAGTACTAATACCATCTGCTGGGTAAATATTGGTTTTGAACTTCCAACGCAAATTATCCGGCAGCACTTGAAATTCATTTCCTAAAGCAACAATCCTGTATGGCAATTCACCTAATAAAATGCCATAGGCTTCAGTTTTGATTTTTTTTGTACCTATTACATCTTTAGCTGTGGCATTTGCTTTTTGGCTCTTGATATAGTTCACTACTTGTGACTGATAATTGTTCATCTGCGTTTGCAGATTAGTCTGATTCAGATTTTGCACATAACTACCCGCTTCGCTAACAGTTGCTCCTAGTTGTATTTGCGCGAGAAAATCCTGGCCATTGACTGGTACTTTATTCTTGATATCCATCCCCGCCGTAAACTCATACTGTTTAAAGCTCGCATCCATAGGCACCCAGGTGTTCGGGGTTTTGTTCACTGCTCCCCGACTAGGTGTGTAATCCACAAACGCTGCAACCCAGACATGCTCCATCCTGATCGCGCTGATCTGTCCACCATTGATCAACCCGGTGTTCGGTATACCGCCCTGTCCTAACAGACTCTGAGCAGCTTCTATCTTGGTGACACCACCTACCCAGTTCATGACTTTGTCTGCTGGCACGTCAATGGTGCCGTACACATAACGTGCTGGTATGCCTGCTGACCTGTACAGTGCGATGAGCAAACTGGCCGTATCAAAGGCATTACCACGTTTGTTTTGTAATGTGAGTTCACTGCCTTGTATGCTGCCGTAGCTAGGGATGAAGCTGATGTTGTTCCTGACCCAGTTATAGATTTGTACTGGGTTGTTGTTCAAGGCTGCAGCCTGTGCCTTGATAGCAGGTGTCAGTTGTACGTCTTCTGTCTCGGCTGTGTCTTGTGCAGTTGGGATTGTGGGCAAAGATGACTGTGCTGAGCCTTGCGCATTCACTGGAGGACCAGCGAGCAAGAGCTTTTCAGATTTGGGCTTGAACAGGTTGGCCTGGTATTGGGCCTTGCTTTCATTCGGTTTTCTGACTTTGTTGCTGGGGCTGCCAAACGGCAGTTTGTTAGGGTCAGTATATTGATGCGGCTTGGCATTGGGGTATTTGTCCATGAAGCCACTCAGGTCAGTCAAGGCTGTCTGGCGGTTACTGGTCTGCCCTTTGTCATCAGCCTGGACTACTCTGTCCATGATTTGATTGAATTCTGTCTGGCGGCTTTGGTAGTCGGCAACTGCCTTACGATGGCGTGACAATATCTCTGCGGGCAGCTTGGCATCTTTGAGGTGTTGCTCTGTATCTTTGAAGCTTTGGTCAATGTCGCTGTAAATGGCTTTGATCTGGGTGTTGGCACTGCGTATGCTGCTGACACGCTGGTTGAGCAAGGTGGTGTTGCTGTTGGTTGTTGCTGCCATAGCGAGCAGACCTGCTTTGGCTGGTGTATTGCTGACTGCCGCTACTGTTGGTGCAGTCGCCTTGACGTCATCCTGGATTTGTTTAAGCAACTGGCTCAGGCGTTCTTCCGGGCTTGCCGGTTTGGCGACTGCATTACTGTTGTTGCCTGTTGCCAGTGCTGGAAATTTATTTGAAGCTGCACCTAGTGCGCCACTATTTCTGCCGCCTACGCTGCTGTTTAACTGGTCAGCCATAGCACGCGCCTGGGCTGATACAGCACATGGATAGAGCGTCAGGCTGCTGAAGGTGACTAACACCAGGCTGGAGATAGCGCGTTGTACGGTGATATTGCGGAACATAGTGTGCTCTTCTTAATGGGTCATTCAGGCGAACCAGGTCGCTTTTTTTATGCTTGATATTTTTTGAGGCTGTCTGTTGAGACGGTGTTTTTTTGCTTAATGCCTGCAGACTTAATTGGTCGGCACGAACAGCGTGGAGCCGACAGCCATGTTGGTGTCCCAACTGGCGGCAATGACAGTACCTTCTACCTTGCCGCCTGAATTCTTGATGCAGGCAAATGGAGCCAGGATGCTGCCGAAGAAGCCGGAATTATTCAGATTGAGTAATTCTGTATCGTACATATTGACGAGTACTTTGCTGTTACGGTTAATCAGTTCTGTCATGGTGATGCCAAACTTGAGGGTGCGCTGGGCGTCACTGGCCACATTCAGGATGATGTAGGCACTTTGTTTGATGTTCGCCAGTGCAAAGTCATGGGTGCTGGCGACATGGTCTGCCGTCACGTTAAAGATTTCTACATCGCGGTTGCTGCCTGTCAGGGTGACCTTGGCATAGAGCTGGCTGACGGTGCCCGTTGCTGGCATGCTGCGTATCTGTTGCGACAGAACGCTGAGGTA
Source organism: Undibacterium sp. TC4M20W (assembly GCF_049340245.1). NCBI lineage: Bacteria > Pseudomonadati > Pseudomonadota > Betaproteobacteria > Burkholderiales > Oxalobacteraceae > Undibacterium > Undibacterium sp. TC4M20W. The sequence goes on along the minus strand of NZ_JBMPPI010000009.1, from coordinate 180,028 downwards.
GGTGCGTTCAGCATCGAAATCGATGGGACTGAAGGCGACTTTGCGGAAATCAAGATAGGTCGCTGCCTTGGAACCCAGGGTACCGGCATACACGGCGTAAGCATTGTTTTTGTTATTACCAAGGCTGCCACCGTAGGAAGTCAGGTTACCGGCAACCACCATGACGGGGTTGGTGTCGTTGTAGTTGACGCTGCCACCGACCGTGCCACCAGGTGTATTGAGTATGCCGCCTACTGCCAGACGGCCATCGACGTTGGTGATGTTGCTGACATTGCCAAAGATGAAGGCTGCATATTGTCCGGCTACACCGAGATCAATCTGTTGCGCCTGGCTTAAGGCGGGCGATAAGATCAATCCCATCGCTATGCACATACGCAGCGCGCTGTGTGTCAGCAAGCGGGCGCCGATATGTAAAGAACGTTTTAAATTTAGTTTCATGATCATTCAATTATTCTGTGTTGTGGATGGTTGCGCTTAACGCGCAACTTGCCGTTCAACCACCGCAATCAGGTTGGCCAGTGATTTGCTGGCCGGGCCGACGCCGGTTTCTATGTTTTTAAGCTTGGCCTGAACGGTGATCAGCAAACGCAGGGCTTTGTCCATGCTGTTGCTGCTCATGGCGGTATTGACCTGGTTGAGCAAATCAACGATGGCAGTACGTTGTGCAAGCTGAGCTGGCGTTGACAGGCTCAGTCCCTGTATCAAGCTAATGGTTTGCGCATTGATCTGGCTGGCGCTTTGTACCTTGATGGCCTGGTCTTGCGACTTGTACGGCGTGGCATTGCCACCGCTGACCATGCTGAGGGCGAGGTTGGCGTTGTAAGTACCAGCAGATACTGGCGCCTGCCAGCGCACTGATACCACCGTGTCGGCAGCAGAAGCGGCTGTAAGGTTCCAGGTGGCGGTGACATCACCATTGCCATTGCTGCCTATGGTAGCGGCTGGCGTACTGGACTTGATCACTGATCCGGCTGGCAAGCTTTGGACTATGCGCACAGGCTGGGCGGCACCGGCATTGGTGATGGTGCTGCTGAGCGTGCTGACGTCACCTGGCAGCAATGCGTTCAAATCGACGGCTGCCGGGGCCAGGTAATCAAGACCCTGCTTGATCATGAGCGGCCAGCGGCTTTCATTTGCCTGCGCGGCCAGGGTGTCGCTCCAGTCAAATCCAAAGGCCAGGGTTTTGCCATTGCCATAGGTGGCGCTGACGATGCCTGGGCTGGTAGCAGTGCCTTTCAGCGTTGCTTCTACCGTGCCGCCTGCTGTTGCCAGTTTGGTTTGGGTCGCTGGGCCAGCAAGGTCACCACCTTTGTAGATGCCGCCAGACAGACTCATTTGTTGCAGGGCTGTGGCATAGGCACCGTTATTGGTGACGCCTGAGCATTGCGCGAGCTGGGTGTTGGTGGCTGTGACCAGACTATCAAGCACGAACCCCTGCCCGCGTTTGACCGCTGCCAGCAATTCGGACGCTGCCGGTTCTGGCAAGGCACTGGCACCATTGCTGATCCAGTAGGTGCTGTAGTTACCGCTGCGCAGTTGCGTCAGGAAAGCTGTTGCATCAGTACTGATGGTGTGGCTGATGCCCTGATTTGCCAACACATTGTCGAGCACACCTGCCCTGCTTGCATCACATTGCGCCAGGGTTGCCGCATTTTCTGTCGGGAACTTGGTGGCTGCGCATTTACCCAGCAATTCATCTGCAGCACGTTTGCAGGCACTGTAGACGAGCACGTTTTGCCATGGTGTTGCGGCCTGTTTAATGCTCAGGCTGACGACGGATGAGGTCAGCGTGAACGTGGTCTGGCTCAGAGTCAGGGTGTTACTGCCGACTTTGGCGCTGAGTGTGACTGTGTACACTTCACCTGCATTGCCGGTTGTGACCCAGTCTGCCGTACCTGTAAACTGGGCGTTCATGCCAAGGTTGGTGCTATACGGATAGGTGATTGTCACTTTTTGTGTGGCATTGGCGATGAAGACTGTCAGAGGCAGGTTGGGCAGGTCTGCATTACCCTGGTTGCTGACTGTGAACGGGAAGCTCACGGTATTGCCAACTGGAACCTGGCTGGCAGAGGCAGTTATACTGCCTTTGAGCCCACTACCTGTAGTGGCTGTTGAGGCGACCAGGAATCCACCACTGGCTTGTGCCAAAACGGTGTTGCCAGCGCCACTGACGACGACTGAAGTAGTGTATTGGCCCGCTGGCACAGCGCTAAGGCTGATGCTGTAGTTATAGTCTTGCGCAGCATTGGCTGCGAGGCTAGTCAGGGTCTCCATTTTAGTGAAGCGGGTACTGCCGTCAGGATTCTTGACAGTGACCTGCACTTGCAAGTTGGCCGCAGCAAGGCTTGCCGAGAGATTGCTGATTTTGTCGTGCAGCTTGACAGTATCAGTCGGTGCATAACTGGCTTTGTCATTATCAATGACGGCACCGAGTTTGTACTGCGGAGCAGTCACGCTGATATTGGTTTGAGCCAATGTGACAGTATTGGCACCGAAACTGGCTGTCAGCGTAGCGACATAGGTAGTGTCGCTGCCAGCGCTGGCTACCCAGCTTGTGCTGCCAGTGAAGATGCCGCCTTTATCAAGATTGGTGGTGTACGGGAACTGCGCTATGACTTTTTGACCAACCGGGTCAATGATGTTGACACTGAGCGCCTGGTTTGTCAGGGCGCTGTTACCTTGATTATTGACACTGAAGTTGAGCGCCAGCGTGCTACCCGCCTGTACCTTGGACGGTGTAACGGTCACGGTACCAGTAAGGCCGTTGCCGTTGCTCGCAGATGAGGTCACCGCAAAGCTGGTCGTGGATTGCACTGTGGTGCTGCCAGCAGTTGCAACTACCATGACAGCATATTGACCAGCAGGTGCCCCTGCCAGCGGTATGCTATAGGCGTAATTTTTACTGTTCGCAGAAGGCAGTTGTGCCAGGGTTTCGGCTTTACTGAAACGTACTGTGCCATCCGGGTTGGTCACGGTAGTAACGACCCGGATATTATCAACTGGCAGGTTTTGTGCAAGGTTGTTGATGGTATCGCTGAGTTGCACTGTATCTGACGGTGAATAGCTGATCTTGTCAACGATAACTTTGGCACTCAGCACGGTACCCGGGCTAACGATGTTCAATGCCGTCGTTGCCTGAACATAGGGCTGACCATTCGCATCAAGGATTTGTGCTACCAGTTGGTATTTGCCTGACAGGGTTGTGCCTGTATTCCAGACAGCATTGACGTTTGTCTGCGCGCCAGCCACAACTTTAATTGTCTGCGCAGGCAAACTCGCGACATTGATACCATCTGTCGTTTGAATGCTGAATTGTATCTGCGCATTATTGTCTAGGCTGCCGAGATTGCTGACCACCGAGCTCACCTGCACATTGCTGTTGGATGGGAAGCTGGGCTGATCGGACATTACTGTGATGCCGAATTTGCCTGGCAAATTTGCCAGATTCAGAGAAACACTGTTATTGGTCGGGTCAAAATCTTCAAAGGAGTGCGCGCCAGCGCCGTCATCGTCTGCAACAACAACGAGTGTCTTGATATTGGCGACTGAGCCAGTGAAACTGAAGCTGACGTCCTGATATTCATTGACGTTCAGATCAACACTGGTCAATGCTGTGCCCAGCAGAGTTCCACCTGTTCCAGCTTGTCCGCTGTAATAAGCCACTTTAGTACCTGCCAATATCGGCAACAAGCCTGCATTACCAATGCGAACGGTGAATGTAGATGGCTTCGTCGCCCCCTGGTCATTTACCCGTATATAGGATGCTGTAATATCGGGCACAGCTGTGGCTGGTGCCCCAACCCTTGCATTGAGGCGATATGTATTGCTGACATCCCAGCTATTTTTTTCAAAACGCGGGACGCTGCCATCATCGTTAATATTGGTGATGTGATAGCTATGCTGGTTCCAGATCTTACGCACGGCAACCCAGGAGTTATTCACATCACTAAATGCGCGAAGACCATGGAAGATGCCTGGACCATTAGGAAATGTCCATTGATTTGCGGCGATCAATATATCTGCATGGCCGTCACCGTCTACGTCAACGATGACGGGTTCTTCAAAGGCGGTACCGCTGGAATTAGGTGTTTCGAACAGGGATTTACCGTCCACACCACGGAATACGCGTAATGCTACTTCATCTCCATAGACAACCTGCGCCTGGCCATTGCCCGCAAAATCAAACGCTGATGACGAAGTAGCAGAAGAAGTCAGGTCTTGCACGACGTTACTCCACAAGATCGAACCATCAGCTCTGAATACGGTATAGCGAGACGCAGATGCAACACCTATTTCAGGAATGCCGTCGCCATCAATATCGGCCACAATAGGCGCACCACCCTGCCAGCCACCAGGGATATTGACTGGCCCCCAGATGATGTTGCCGTTGTGATCAAGCAAACTCAATTTACCATTGCCAACAACCGCAATTTGCGGGTACTTGTCTCCAGTGAAATTACCGACTGCATCAAGTCCGTCGCCAACCGTGGTGTTTTTCCATATGGTTGCACCGTCGCTGCCGCGATAAGCTTGTGCACCGGCCAATACAACAGGATTACCGTCGAGATTGATATCGGCCACAATAGACAGCGCACCGAATGTGTAACCACCGGAGCTGATGCCCTTGTAGCCATCGCCCTTCCAGCGTGTAGAACCGTCCGAGTTGAAGACCATGTTACCAAGCACGATTTCAGGTTTACCGTCGTGATCAAGATCGGCAATAGATGGACCCCCCCAGAACAGCCAGTCCCCCCCCATGGTACGGTCAGGACTGAGCCATTTGAGTTTACCGGTGTTATCGATTGCCATCAAACCACCACCCTCTCTCACAGCAACGATAGAAACCTTGCCATTGCCGTCTAGGTCAGCACCAGCCAGCGAGGAGTGTGGCATCGTACGTAAAGTAGAGTCAGAAACTGTCCACAGATCGGAACCGTCTTTACCACTGACTGCACGCAAAACGCCATCGCCAAAACTGACACCCTTAAAGCTGTTGAACACTACGCCAGGAATATCACGTTGATCGTATTTTCCGTCACCGTTTGTGTCTTGTATCGGCAAGACGATGGGTGTGTTCATCACTTCCGTATATTCAGGCATGACGGGACTGCCTTTCCATTCCCATTTGATCTTGGGCTGGAACAAGTCAGGGTTAGGTTTGATTGCTGCGGCACTCGCAGTGGACCCTACGTTGTTGGCCTTGTTTGTTTCTATCAATACCTGATCACTGTCTGCCCAGACTGAAATAGGTGCATCCCTGAACGGCATCGTACCTTGTACCTGAAATTGGACAGTTTTGATTTCATTTACGGCAAGAGTCTCTGCAAAGACAATACTTCCTAACTGCTGGTCTATACCTGCATCGTAGATGCCGTTCTTATTGGTATCCTGGAATGCCAGCAACTTCATACCGGCAGGAATATCAACAGCACCCTGATTCTGCAGGGAAACACTGACCTGACCCGAGAGTTTTAAGGACTGGGGATCGGTAATCGCAGTAACGCGACTGACATTGGTGACTACAACGTCAGGCAACAATTTGACTGCCTTGACCTTGCGCAACCTGACCTGTCCCATATCGACGAGCGCGATGCCATCAATCGACACGTAATTGCTTGAGTCGACATACTGTGCAATGGAGAATGTCAGGCCCACACCGCCGTTTTTATCTTTGACCAGATTGGAGAAAGTAAATTTACCCTGGGCATCGCTGGTTGTGGTGTGCGGGCCAGCGCTGTCAGTGGCAATAATAGCGACGCCAGACAAAGGGGCATTTGTTCCGGCATCCAGCACCAGCCCAGTAACGGTAGAACTTGTTACAACTGATGTCTCAACGGAAAGACTTGGAGAGAATACAAAATTAGAACCTGCACTGATACGAACTGGATTGGTGACTGGTTTAAATCCAGTTTTGCTTACTGTCAGTTGAATATCGCCTGGCGCTACACTGCTGATTTGATATGCACCACTAGCATCTGTTGCAGTTGAAAACCCAGGACCTGAGACAGTCGCGCCTGCAATTGGCGTACCGCTTGCGGCATTGACAACCACGCCAGAAATACTGCCAGTAGCTGCATTACCTGCCTTTGTCAGTTTCAGTACACCCAAATCCATGGTCTGGCCACCAGCCAGCGTCAGCGTCGCGGTCAACGTTCCGTAATTCGGAGGCGCAATTGTCACGCTATAGCTACCCTGAGATTGTTGCCCGAACACGAAACTACCATCAACACCCGTAATTACATCAACCGACGCATTACCACTCAGCACCACATGTACGCCCACTAACGGAGCGCCAGACTGGCTGTCCACAACCTGACCTTTGATGCTTGAAGGGGCAGACAACGCTGGCGAGAATGTCAAGGTTGCACCAGCGCTCGTATGCAGCGTAATGGTCATCGTCTGGAGTCCAGCATAACTGACCGTGACGACAATATCCCCAACCGGAACGTTCGCTATCTGGTAAGCGCCTTTTGCATCAGTGTTTACGGAGAAAGATGCGCCTGAAATTGTCGCACCAGCAATCGGTGAGCCAGTTGAGGCATTTGTCACGACACCATATATTGTTGCTGTTGTTGAGTTTCCGGCTTTAATTAATTTCAGAACACCCAGGTCCAGCGTCTGGCCAGCTTTGAGAACAGTATTTGTGCTCAGAGGAGCATAGTTAGCCAGTGTAAAGTTGATGGTGTAGTTGCCTGGTGTCTGATTATTGAACACAAATGTACCGTCGGCACCAGTGGTCAACTCGGCTGTTGCGGCACCAGACAAAGTGACTTTAACACCAGCGACCGGCAAACCTGTCTGGCTTTCAAGCAACTGCCCTTTGATGATGCCCAGGCCTGGATTGGTCGGACTCAACTGACTAGCACTCAAGGCGCGCAAAGCTACTGCTGTCTGATATGGATCACCGCCCCAGCTACCATCTGGCATCTGGGTGCTTAAAATATAGTTTTGTAGCGCACTCGCCATGGGCGCGGCAGGAATAAAGTCGTGGAGATTTTCGTAGGCAAGTGCACTGAGGAAGACTGAATTATTCCAGGTACCAGGGGAGGATTGCTGACTCAGGAGGAAATTGACGCTGGACTGAATTGATGTGCTTAAAGCAAATGAACTTGCATGCGCTCTATAGGCAGCAAGAGCATAAACGCTGCTGTAGATATCCGTTCGCCCCATCAATTGAAATGACCCGTCCGTCTGTTGGGCCGCTTGCAGGTAGGCGATAGCATTTGCCACGCCATCTGTTCGCCCTGTTCTCTTCAAGGCCAACAAGGCAAGAGAGGTATCGAGCACAGAACTCGAATAGCCTGGCGCACTGGCAAAACCACCATCTGCATTAATACGGGCGCTCAATGCAGCTACCAAAACAGATACGTCACCCTGAACAGCAGCCTGCGCAATGATCCTGCGAGCCAGGTATTCTGTACTGGCGTCCTGATCCGAAACAATCAGGCTATTCAACGCGCCGGGTGAACTTGCCAGCAACTGCAGAGTCTGCGCAGCTTCGCTACCAGCCTGCAAAGGAGTCGCAATGGAAGTCGCTTCAGATTTCAGGTGCCCATCAGCTTGTACTTGCAGATTCAGCCATTTCAAGCCGTTGGTAATAGACACAGAGGTTTGTGCTGAACCACTACCTGCTGCAAAGAACATCAGAACCGCAAGACAAACAAATGCATTTCGTACAAATGTACGCAAAATTGGAAGCACAACAGACCCCTGAAGTAAACGATTTGAGTCTGTGCTTCAACTACAGCTGAAATTAGGCGGCAGACATCATTGAAAATTTGCAAACGCGAGATGCTACCAATTGTCAACTAATGTGGCAAGCATTAAATTCCTGATAACTGGTATCACAGTCAGTGATATCTGACATTATTGAAATAAATATTAAATAAATATCAACTTCCATGATGAAATATTGATTTAAAAGAACTGTTTAACGAAACCGTTTTTATGCAAGTGGCATTATCGATATGAAAGTTATTCAGGTCAGGTTCAAAGCCCCTTGAACACCCACTCCTGATAGCTTTTTTTATTCTCAAAACCCTTCAAGGTGGCAGGAAACTGCGCAAGTTTTATCGGTGCACGCTCAGACTTGCTATATATACCTATGATGCCTTTTCCATCTGGCGACAGTATCAAGCCCCAGTCTGCCTGTAGAGTGATGGGGTCCAGGTACAGTTGGCGTATGTGGCGCCGCGGCATGGGGTAACGTGGGTCGCGCAACAGCTCATTGAGCGAAGCCGGAGCGCGCAATACGCCGAGTGGTGATGCATTGGCATAGCTTAGCAAGGCTTGCTGGTATTGCTGTCCGATGAAAAGCAAATCTTCTTCTGCCGCACGTCTTTGCATAAGACTGTGTACTTGCATGGTGGCGAGCGCAGCAATCGACAACAAGGCCACGCTCAACAGCAAACCAAGGTAAGCCATGCCATTTTGATGACAAGCCGCGTCGCGCGGCCTGATACTGATGTTGATATGCTTTGGCACGCGCATTTGCTCAAAGAGATTGATAAGCCGTGCCGTCTGCACGCTGGCCTTGCGCGCCGCTTTGTATATTATAGACCTGTCCCTGTGCGCCATCTATGGGTGCAATGATTTGCCAGCTTGTTGTGCTTTCGGTGATGGGGTCTATCGGCATGTTCTTCAAATACTTGCGTTCTACGAGCTCTTCAAGATTTTCTGGATAACGGCCGGTATCAGCATAAAATTTGTCTATGCTTTCTCTCGTGGTGCGCAGGTTTTCGACCAACACAGCTTCTTTACCTTTATCCAGACTTTGATAATAACGGGGTAGAGCCAGGGTACTGAGCAAGGCGACGATGGCGAGCACTACCAGTAGCTCTATCAGAGTAAAGCCCTTGTTTCGCTTATACGAGGAGTATTGATTTATTGCTTGTCGCATATTTTCACCATTGCGTGTAAGCGATGCCGTTTAAGCCTTGCCGGGAACTGGTCGAGTAAACATCATACACATCGTCCCCTTCTTGCGGGTCATTTGCTTCGCTTGCATAACTGCGCTTTCCCCAACTGGCAGCAGGCTCTAGATTGACATTTGCTTGCATGGGATCTCGCGGCAAGCGACGCAGGAAATATATTTTTCTGCGGCCAGGGTCACGCTGGTCAACGACGCCTTCAACAAGTATATCCAGCGTAGCCGGATAACCGGTTGAATTGAAGTTTTTGGGGATGCGCCCTTCATCACTGAGGCGCTTGTACTGATCGATAGCAGTGCGTATTTCGCGTAGTGCCAGTTTTAACTCTTTCTCTTTACTACGCTGCACGGCGATCTGCGCAACGGGCATGGCAATACTTGCAAGCACCCCTAGAATTGCCAGCGTAATCAGCAACTCTATTAAGGTGAAGCCATTTTCCGGTGTGCGTTTCATGTCGCTCTTTATTTGTTTTATATATGTCTATCAACCTGATGTTCAGGGCTGAACTTCAACATTGAATGGCAGCAAGGCTTGAGCGGGCAGATTGCGCCCCGCTGCACCTACCGGCGCAACAGACAATACTTTAAGCGGAGTAGATTCTGCCGCAGCCATAGCCCGGAAGTTGATGGTGATCAAGCTGCCTGGGCTGCTGGCACCGCCAGAACTACGTGTATTACTGATAGTCACCTGCCCTTTGGGATCAATCGAAGCATTAAAATTGGTAGGTGCCCCACCCTGCTTGAGGAATATGCCTTCATTGACATTCACTACTTGCAGAACTGCAGGATCAAAACCTAGTATGAGCGGCACACTGGTCACGGGTTGATCGGATTGCATGATCAACTGCAAGGAAAATACGTCGCCAATTTTTACACTGCGCGGGCCTTGCCATTCCATTTGTGGCATACCGACATTGGTGATGCCTCCTGTTCCGGCTATACCACCTATACCGCCTATGCCCCCATTAATGCCGCCAGCATTATTGGTATTGTTGGCATTGTTGTTGCCGAGGCCGTTCGCCGGATTGCTGTCCGTTTTGACTGAGTTCCTGGCTGCATCATTAGATACTGCGCCAGTGTTTGTATTTGATGCCGGCGCAGTATCAGACATGTCAGGCCTTACCCTGAAGCTGGTATCGGTGCCAGACTGGAATTCGGCATTACGTATTTCTGGCTGCTGAATATTGCGTATAAGGTGTGGTGTTATCGACAGGACGATTTCTGTCTTCTGGCTATCGTCAAGCTGGCTGCCAAACAGGCGGCCAACAATAGGCATTTCACCAAGGCCAGGCACCTTGTTACCAGAATTGCGTTCTTCATCATTGATCAGACCTGCCAGTATTTGCGTCTCGCCATTTTTCAGGCGCAGGACTGTGCTGGCTGTTCGGGTGCCGATCTGATAGGCAACCGAGCCAGACTGCGTTTTCAATTGATTGGTCAAGCTGCTGACTTCGAGAGCGATCTTAATACCCACGTCATTGTCCAGATAAATAGTAGGTTCAACCTCGAGCTTTAAGCCTACTTCTATGTAGTTGATGTTTTCTGAAACAAAACCAGTGGAGGTGGCGGTGGTCGTGATATTAGGCACGCGCTCGCCTATCAATATCTTGGCTTTTTCATGGTTTTTTGCACGTATGCGCGGGTTGGCCAAAAGATTGGCGTCACCCGTCTCGCGTCTGGCCTTGACAGAAACCGGCCCAACGGTCGCCCCTATGGTGGAAGGGTTGAGGTTATTTTTGAGGTCACGCAAAGTCAGGGCACCGCCAGAAGCGGATGGCAACGGTGCCAGACTCAGGCTATTTGGCCATTGTATGCCCAGGTCCAGCAAACGGGTGCGTTTGATTTCCAGTATCTCCACTTCAAGCATGACCTCAGGTTCTGGCAGGTCTTGCAGGGCAATAATTTTTTCTGCCAGTTTGATAGCGTCCGGGCTATCCCTGAGGATAAGCATATTAAGTTTTTCATCGACAACGATGTCACGCGTCTTGACAAGAGTCTTTAGCGAATTCGATACGGTTTTTGCTTCGGCATTGGTCAGGTAAAAACTCTTGACGACCATCTCTTGATACTCTTTTTGTTTGGCTGCAGTATTGGGATAGATAAGTATCGTGTTCCCATCAAGGACCTGTTTTTCCAGCTGATTAGTCAGCAAAGTAAAATGAATCGCTGATTCTATACTGCTGTTTTTCAAAAACAAAGATGTGCGCTGATCAGTTTTTACGTCGCGATCAAATAAGAAATTGATACCCGATGTACGGGAAATCACTTCAAAGACCTGCTTGACTGGCGCATCCCTGAATTCAATATTAATGGTTTTCCGGTAGGCTGCATTTAACCTGGTTTCCTGCGGCACCTGCGCGACAGACTCAGCGACCATTCTGGCAAGCTTGTTGGCTGCGACATTACCGGGGTTTTCTGCCAGTACTTTTTTAGTCAACGCCTGAGTGCGACTGTAATCTTTTTTGTCGAACGAAGCTTGCGCTTCAGCTATCAAAGCCGCGTGCTGCTCAAGTTGCTCAAGTCTGGACAAGCCTGCCCTTGCCTGCTCATTTGCCGGATCAATATTCAAGATTCTTTGAAAATTTTCTCTGGCAGCAGCAAGTTTTTCCAATTTTACGGACAAATCTGCCTGCTCTTGCAGCTTGTAAATAATCTGCTCACGCGTTTTCAGATAGGCTTTGCGATATTCAAGCTGACCAGGTGCCTCGTTCATTGCCAGCTTGAATTTTTCAAGCCCGTCTTCGAGTTTGTCTTGCGCAATCAAATCTTTGCCATCACGATAGGCCATCTGTGCTGCGCAACCAAACAGCGACATGCAAATGATTATCAGGGCTAATAACCTGCGACGCGGTAAATGTTGAATTGAATTCATGAATACTCTTTTTTAATCTGTGCTACCGATTTGCAAAGTCTGTACCTGATTTAAAGGCAGGTAAGTGATGCTCATCATGCTCTGTTTGATGGCATCGACACGGTAGATATTTTCAATAATGGTTTTTTCCTGGACGATAAAAGTCCTGTCGCCGCTGGAAAGGTAAACTTCTATCTGGCCATCATCTGTCTTTTTACCAAGATAACGAAATGGTAGCGGCGGTGCAGTTGGTGGCGGAGGTGGCGGCGGTTTGGCTGCTGGTGGAGGTGGCGGCGTCCAGCTTTGCGCATCAAAGAAATTTCCATTCGCTTTGTAGTCAGCAGCAATTAATTGTTTTCTGTCGATGACAGCAGCAATCGTCAGTACCTGACTTACAGCGGGCAGCTTTGCATTGGCGTTCACTACCTTAGTGCTGGCAAGATTTGTTTGCGTTACCTGTGTTTTCTTGGCAGGTGTCACTGCTTCGACGACATCTGCATCAGGAGTCTTATCTGCAAACAGGGCCAGCCATGCAGCAACAGCCAAACAGACGCCCAGCAATATCTTGCGCGGGCTCATTCAAAACCTCTGTCGGGTGCCGTGATAGTTGCACTCACGTAGATGGTGAATATCATTTTCGATTCTATCGTGGTACCGTTGATGACTTCGCGTTTGAATGAAATTTCATCCAGCGATGCAAATGGAATAGTCAACAAAACCTGTTCCGCAAATTTCCGGATTTGCAGGTAACTGCCCTTCACGGGTAATTGCACCTTATAGGTATAAAATTTACCTGCACTATTTTCTGCCAGCTGATACTCGCCAGCTTTCAGACTGACACCTGCCTCATTGGCCAGATACAGTATGGTTTTAACTTGCTGTTCTACATGCTTCTTTTCACCCAGCAATTCATAAAACGCGTTCAGGCGTTGTAAATTATCATCCGGTGCAGGTGTTTGCTTTGCAACGTTCAATTGCTGGCGCCTGGCCTGCAAATCAGCCAGTTGCTCTTCCATGCTATAGATTTGCTTTTGCACATAAGGTACTCCACACCACCAGGCTGCACTGGCAGCAAGCAACAGACTAAACAACAGCAATGTAAACCAACCCAATCTGTGCGCCAAAAGCGCAATGGCGAGTCGAATTTGTCTTGGTGAACCGGGGGCATGTTGTAGAGTTGTCGTCATTGCCTGACTCCGTCACGCCATTGCACTTCAAATTGAAACCTGTATGGTTTGTTCTGGTCTTGCTCGTTGATCTCATGTTTTTCAAGAACCACGGTGGTGAACAACTTTTGCTGCTTCAAGACTTCAATATACGCAATCATATCGCCGCCATTCTTTGTCTCTGCAATTGCTTTCAAGCTGGCTTTTTGACTATTCGGTGTTACTTGTAATAAAGCGACTTTGTCAGAACTGGCTTTTTCGAGCGCATCAAACACATCCGTCCAGGGCAGATTGAGTTTGGCAACGGCCTGATTGATCACAATCACTTGCTCCTGAGCTAGCTTGGCAGTTGGCGCCTTGATTTGTCTTTTCTCTACCCTCTCGATATCGGCTTTCAAGGCCTGTACTTTTTCAGTAACATGCATGCTGGTTTGCATCAATTGTTTGCCACGCCACACCAGGCCACAAAGCAGGATCAAGGTGAATACTGCCAGTAACAGCACTGGAAATGAAGTGTAATGCAAGCGCTTTGCTATGGAATCTGGAGCAAATTCTATTTGTAGTAATCTCATGAAGCAACCTCCGCCATGCTTACTGATGAGGCTTTGGCAGTAGTTATTTTATTTGCGAAGTCTGTTTTTGCGATTTGATACTGATGAGTACGATGCAACTGGCTCGTTTGCCATGCCGCCGGAATTCGACCAGCAAGCAACAATTGCGCAGGCGGGGTCAAATGATGCAGCATTGCCTGTCTTTGCAATTGGGTGTGCAACCATGTGTTGTCACTATCCTTGGGCAACAGTATGCTGGTGACCATATGCAGACTTCCATCCTGGCATGCAGCCAATGTCATGGCTTGCTCATCGACAGACGCAAACCAGCCATCGGCAGCAAGTCTTTGCTTGCATTGATTCCATAACCACACAAAGCGGGGCTGCAAACTCAATATCTTTTGACCTGATTGCTTACTTGCAACGCCTATTTTTTCCAGAAGCACCTTGGGAACGGCACAGACCAAAGAAGCTTGATTACCCTGCCAGTCAGCGCTAATGAGCCAGTCATCTCCAGGCACGCCAAACAAAGTCTCCAGACGCATCTGCGCTGCGGCATGAAGATCTTTTAAAGATCGTGCCTGCGTCGGTGGTGCCAGCACAAAATACTTGACCAAAACATCGTCCACTATCAATTCGAGCAACAATTTTCTATCTGGATAGCTGGCAAATACCGACTTCCAATTCGCGCAAAAATGATTGATATCCTGCTCTATGTCGAATGGAACTGGCGCTGTAGCCTCAAGTGCTGTCGTACGGCGGAGTTTTGCTGTTTGTCGGCTGATATAAAAATGGCTGGTGTTGATATCAACCAACAAGGAAGAACAAAAGAATTTAAGCATGTAGCGTAATCCTTTTTATTTCTTCCAGCGTGGTATCGCCGCGCCTGACCATTTCCAGCGCAGCTTCACGCAAGGTAGTTGTGCCATTTCGTTTTGCAGCATCCTTGATTTGCCTGATAGGACGTTTTTCGATAATCATTTCACGGATTTCATCAGTCAAAGTCAGTATCTCTGCGATGGCGCGCCTGCCTTTATAACCGGTTCCGCGGCAATCACCACAACCCTGCCCCTGCCGGAAATTAAAATCCTGCACATTTTCTGCAGTCAGGTTCACACGCTTCAACATATGTTCATCGACAGCGATCTCTGTCGAACAATGTGGGCAATTGATACGGACCAGACGTTGTGCCCATATGCCGTTCAACGCAGACACAAAGGCATAAGGATCTATACCCATATGAGCAAAGCGCCCAAATACATCGAATACATTATTGGCGTGCACGGTGGTGAGCACCAGATGACCCGTCAATGCAGACTGCACGGCTATTTCTGCCGTCTCCTGGTCACGGATTTCACCCACCATGATCTTGTCGGGGTCGTGACGCAGGATAGAACGCAAGCCCTTGGCAAAGGTAAGCCCTTTTTTCTCATTCACCGGGATTTGCAGAATGCCGGGCAATTGATATTCGACCGGGTCTTCAATGGTGATGATCTTTTCGCGTCCGCTATTGATTTCTGACAGCGCTGCATATAGCGTAGTGGTTTTACCCGAGCCGGTAGGCCCAGTCACCAGCAACATGCCATACGGCTCTTCGGTCAACATGCGCAAGGTAACCAGTGAGGCTTCATCAAAGCCCAATGCTTCCAGACTAAGAGCACCATAGGCCTCTACCATTGCGCGCTTGTCGAGAATACGGATAACCGCATCTTCGCCATGTATGCTGGGCATGATGGAAAGCCGTAAATCGATTTCCCTGTCATTGACCTCAATACAAAAACTGCCGTCTTGCGGTACACGACGTTCTGAAATATCAAGCTCAGCCAATACCTTAAGCCGGGAAATCACCTGTTCCGCATCGGCGATACCAGTTGTAGAAGTGATGTGATCAAGCACACCATCAATCCGGTATTTGACGCTCAACCCATGTGCCGTGCTCTCCAGATGAATATCTGAAGCGCCAACTTTTAAAGCATCATACAAGGTGGTATTGACCAACTTGACCGCAGGGCTGGCTGCTTCGGAAACAGATTCAAATGACAGCCTGGTGGCAGCTTTGCTTTCACGCTTGGCGGCAGTATCATGGGGCGCAATATTTGCCAGACTATCCGTAGTGCGGGTAGTATCCTCATGACGTGACAGGTATGCCTGTATGTCGGTATTCAATGCCAGCCGGAATTGTATTGGCGATTTAGCGATTGAACCAAGCCATATCTGGGCATCAGGATCAAAAGGATCAGATATAACAGCAAATAAGCAATTTTGTGTATCACGCAGTATCAGGCTTTGCTTTTGCATGGCACGATTCAGCGGCAACAAATCAAAAGCGGGCACATATGCCTGCAACTCCATCGTCTCCATCACAGGCATATCGCAATAGTGACCCAGCATTTGCAGCAGCTTCCTTGGCTCAACCTGAGTCAGGTTATGCAGGGCAAGCCACATACTGACATGATGTTGATTGGCATAGTCTCTGGCTTGTTGCAACAACTCAGGCGTAACCAGGACGCTGGTCATATTATCGGAAGTTGTATTCATGAGAGACCATCGGCCAGATCAAATATAGGCATATACAAAAGCACCACGATAGTGCCGACAATCAGACCAATGACAGCCATCAAAATTGGTTCAAAACTACGGATGAAACGGTCTATCCAGCGCGTGATTTCGCCTTCATAAAAATTGGCTGATTGCGTAAGCATCTTCCCTAATTCACCAGTGCGTTCACCCACTCTTAACAGCCGCTGGGAAATCGGTGTCGTCAATTCATAGCTTTCAAAAGCCTCAGACAGCATGACACCGGATTCAATCGAAGCAGTTGCCTGAAGCAAGGCGGCTTGCATATTACCCCTTGCCATGCTGGCCGCCGTGTTCAAGGCGGCAACGATGGGGATACCTCCATCCAACAACATACCCAGAGTCATATACAGCCTGGATAATGAATAAATACGAATAGATTCGTTAAACCCGGGAAATTTGGCAATCAGACCCAGGGCACCATTTCTTTGCCAGATACCTTTGATGAAGATACCTGACAACAAAGCGCCAGCCAGACAAACCAGGGTAAATACTGAGGCATGTTCTGTCACGAACGCCCCCCAATTCAACAGTAACTGAGACGACCAAGGCAGAGAACGTCCAGTACCGCGATAAACTTCAGCAAAACGGGGAACAACATATACAAGCAAAAAAAATGTAACGGCGCCACCGACCAAAAACAGGATGGCGGGGTAAATAAGGGAGCTGATAATTTTATTCCGGACGACATCAATACGCTGCTGGTATTCAATAAACCGCGCCAATGATGGCGGTAAAGTACTGGCACTTTCTGATGCCTGGACAATGCCGACAAATAAATCCGGAAAGTATTCCTCTTGCTCAGCCAGCACTTGTGAAAAGCGCTTACCTTCCTGCAGACCTGTCAGAATGCCAGACAATACACTACGAATTTCCTGGTTTTGCTCTTTTTCAAGCAAAGCTTCCAGTGCCTCTACAATAGTCAGGCCAGCATTAAGCAAAGCCAGTAACTCCTGGCTGAACAGTAACAATGAAAATTTTGCAGGCTTTAAACCGGAGTGGCCGGCCTTCAATAACGACAGAGCACCAATTTGCTGCAGCGAAGATATCACCCAGCCACGACTCTTTATCACCAGACGCGCTTCGGCTTCAGTGCGTGCCTCGATGATTTCTTCAATGATTTGCTGATCAGGTGTCAGTGCCCTTATTTTGAAGCGCATAATTTGATTTAAAAAGTTTGCGCCAAAAGCACCTAGTTACTAATATCGGCATCATCACCTGTGCCGCCCGCTTGCCCATCTTTGCCGTAAGAAATGATCTCAAAATCCTTATCCTTGGCCGGAGACAAATAACGATATGGGCGCCCCCATGGGTCAACAGGAATGGATTTTTTTAAATAGGGTCCATTCCATTTTGTATTTGCAGATGGGTTTTCAAGCAAACCAGCCAACCCTTCTTCTGTCGTTGGAAACCGCCCCACATCAATGCGGTAGGTATCCAATGCCTTTTCAAACGCAGTAATTTGCGCCTTTGCAACCGCCGCCTCAGACTTGCCTATTTGAGCAAAGTATTTAGGCCCGACATAGGAAGCAAGCAGGCCTATGATTACTACGACCACTAACAATTCCAATAGCGTAAAACCTGCATTTCGTTTCTGAAAATACTGAGGTCCCTTAGCTTTAAGTATGAATTTCACTTGATGCCTGATTATCTAACTAATATATGGAATATTGTTACAGAGAGTGGCGATTTTCGGGCACTCCTTAATATTTGTCAAAAATTCTACTCACGAATTTATCCATGTTAAATAATGTGTCTAAATTTTGAGCAGCCCGCGAGGGTAACATAATTTAGATCGCAAAGAAAGAGCAATAAGACAACAATCTAAACACCCTTTAAGTCCGGGCTTTGTAACCCAAGGAGCCCGGGACGGCACCTAATGCCCTACAGGTTGGAAATGCATGAATGTCAGAGTTGACCCTGCGACATGACCCGACATTTAGCGGAAAACTACGGAGACTTCAATTGGCGAATGTTTTGACTAGGCAGCAGGCGCGAGAAGCGATATGAGATACTTGTGGTGAAGGCTGGCTGCCCTTAGTCGACGAAGCCTTCGAAAATTTGCCGCCACATATATCGATAACGTGTGCGCCCCAAAAATGGGGGCATTAAGATTTGATCTTGCTCCACACAACGACACGGCGTTCACCGACTACTTAGGCGATGTGGTCGAGCGAAGTCTGGCAATCTGTGAGACTTGTGGCGAAACTGGACTTGAAATGATCATTGATAGCTGGGTTGTCATGCGATGCGACTTGCATTCTGCAGGATCGGCATGGCGAAGCGACCAGCCCGCGTAGGGGGGGCAATTAGCAGCACGTAATCGCCCGCCGGGTTGGAAATGTATGAATGTCAGAACTGACCGCTTGCCCCCTCCCCTCAACTTGATCCTAACTTCTAAAATTGAAATCAGCAGGTTTTCCTCCAGACAGATAATGTGCAAGATAATCGTCAATTTTTTTTCAGAATCTTGAAGAACACAAACATCGTCTAAATCTGCTCCCTTAACATGGTCGACCTTATGATCACAGCGCATTTCGTCTAAAAATAACGCATAGCCACCCTGGAACGCCGCGACGGCGACAAACACCGCTACCACACCGCCAGCCGCGACGCCTACAGCGGCGTGCGTGCCCAATGGCACGACCCCAACGACGCAAAAGAAAAAAGCGAACTGATAGACGAAGACGACAACCCAAAACGCCTGCGCCACACCTACCCCAATCAAGAAGCGGCAGAGTGAGCAGCAAAAGCAGAGATGAACCGGGTAAAGCGTGGCAAAGCGACCCTGCAATTTACCCTGGCCCTCGGCAGGCCAGACATTACACCCATGATGGGCATGCGCATCCCCAGCCTAAAACGCCTATCGGGGATACGGATTGGATTATCGTAAAAACCACCCACAGCGTCACGGCGCAGGGGGTTACTACGCAATTGGAGATGGAGACGAGGAAGGGGCAGGAGGAAAAGGATGCTGAGCCAGTAGAAGAGTCACATTAATAATGATAAGCTAAACGACCAATAGCCCTGCCAGTTAATCCGGCTAATCAATCCTCCCTACAGACGACGATCAAGCAAATACTCGTGAGTACAAATACGTTGCCTACTGAATATCGCTGTACCAGTTGCCAGACAACTTTTCGAGCACCGTTCAGTGAGGCTTATTACTATTTGGGTTCAGCGGCCATGGGACAACAGGTGGAGGATAGTGAGCTACTTAAAATACCGCTTCGCCCTGCCTGGTGCAAGGATTGTGCGGCCTTGTGCGCTGCCGAAGACATACTTCCATTACGGGACTTTGAAAACGCCTATGGGGCAGCACGTGCAGGCAAAGAGATAGAATATCCTGTTTGGTCAGAATATATGGACGCGCAATTCGCGGCAAGCGAAGTCGGCCATTACCTCCGCTGGAGAATGACACGTCGCCATGCGCCACGGGTACTCTGTTGTGGAGGTATGAACTTTCAATATCTCGACGTTGAGCAACCTTTGATCAAACATGCCGAATGCGAGTTTGGTTTCATACAAGGCTGGTATCGTATTGGCGGATTTAACGGACCAGGCCCTGGAGTGTATAGCGCAGCCAATATTCGCTTATATGACAGCGAGGGCGGGCTAATAGGGCAACTGACTTGGCGAAGGAAAGAAATTAACGGCTGGGACACAGAGAAGCTCAGTTACTCGACTCCAATTGAAGATTAGCGGCAAGTAATCGCCCACCGGGTTGGAAATGTATGAATGTAAGATCTGACCACGCACCCTTAGAAAATGTATGAATGTTAGACCCCTTGCCGGTACTGATACAAGAAGCCTGGTGAGATGCTGATGCACTTATTGTTCGAAACAAAGCGTCCAGCATCGTTTTTGCTATTAAGCATCTTTTCAGTCCGCTTTTACAAGCGATATTCCTGCTTCAGTTGGCATAAGGTTTTTACGACTTTTCGCTTTCACGAATCGACCAAATATTCTTCCTAACTCAATGAATGGCTTTTCTACCCATCGATAGCTTGCAGACGCAACTACAAGCGAAATAATGAGGACGACAGCAAACAGCGCGCCTTGGACTGCCAGTGGATATCGCTGGACAATCTCCGACAGTGCAGGGCTCATATCATTGAGCAGGTAAAACTGGACAATTACCAAGACTGGCCAATGGAACAGGAAAAGGCTATACGAAACCTTTCCTAAATATCTGGTCCAGGCTTGTCTCAGCAGCGCAGTACCAGGTTGGCCGCGTTCATGGACCACGTACGAAAGAATGAAGAAACAAAAGGGAATTTCTGCAAGCAGTGTCCACCTTCTATCATCATAGAACATAAATGTTGACTGGAATATCCACAGCTGGGGAATGAGGCCGAATCCTAATAGCGCGGCCCAGACCAACGGTCGCCGAAGTCGCCCCAGCGCTGTCATCCATGTTGTTCCATATTCGCCAACGATTAGTCCTGCATGGAACAAGACCAGGGAACGCATGAACTCGACGCGCAGGTCCCAAGGTGGCATGGGCACGATAAAGATCATCGCCATCAACAAAACAAAAATAGCGAGATTGGTGATTTTTCCCGTTCGAGTGGAAATGAAATAAAGCAGTGGGAAGACCAAGCTACATCCCATCTCGATATTGATGGACCACAGTGGAGCCTGCAGGAAAAAATCCCAGAAAAAAAGTGTCCTCACCAGCATGGCAATGTCTGCATTGGACGGACTGCCTGTTAGCAAAGCAACGCCATAGGAAACAAAAACACTAACCCACATTGCCGGTACGATTCGAAGGACTCGTCGGACGACATAGGCTGGCCAGCCAATCAGGAGTGATGCGGTCTCGTTCTTGAGTTGCAGCCCCAGGACGAAGCCGCTCATGATGAAAAAGAGAAGGACCGACGCACGCCCATTAAACACCGTATGAATCAGCCAGTGTGTAATTGGTTGGACGCCCGGATACGTATTGAATATGCCTGGCTTGGCTTCAAAGAAAAACCAAAAGCAATGTTCAATTACAACCGCTAGTGCAGCTAGCCCACGCAGTGACTCTATTTCTTGAAAAAAACCTCGCTCAGAACTGTTGAGTGACACATTGATATTCTGCATCTGATAACGTCTTTATGACTATCCAAAATGAATTATTAGGGTGTGCAATATTATCTGCCAGCATTTTGAAGGGACAGAAATGGTTAGCATTAAGTTTCTCTGTTCGTTTATGTTCTAGTGTCAAAATTTTTCATTTTCTTTCTTTCCTTCATTGATTTATCACTAAATCAATGACGATTTTTAATTGGTACTTCCCAATAAGAAGGCGCGTCACCGGGCGCATCCATGCATTGCCGTATGATCCCGTCGGCCATGCGTACAGTACTGCCTATAGAATGAACCTTGCCGTCAAAGTGGCAGCTTTCATCTGGAGGTCTTCATTACTTAATATCTCTTGACTTGCTTTTGCAGGTGACGCAGACATTAAGAACACTGCTTCCGTGATTATCATCAACACCATCAAGCCAAAAAGCACATGCAATTTGAAATTAGTCTTTTTGAGTAGTTCGCTGTTTGCCTGGCAATTTTTTCAGGGAATTTCTTTGATCTGAACTGGTGCTTCTATTTGTGCTGTATCTGCCTGCAAATCATCATCAATACATTCTGCATACTTCTTGTCGATGTACTCGCAAGCTTCATTAAATTTGCTGCGTGGAGAATTATCCATTTTGTCAGTATCAAATTTATTTAGCAATTCGCGGTAAATATCGAGCGCAGTCAAATCTGACACGGCCGACAATTCTTTTACTTTTTTTTGTGATGTCGTCGCGCTGCACTTTGGTCAGAAGTTTTTCTCCATCATTGTTCAGGTTCAAATTTATGACAATGCTGAGCGATGGCCCGACATTTGAATCACCCATCACAATCTGGCCTACATCACCGCTTATTTCATTTTTTTGCGCCATTACCAATCTGCGGTTCCTGCCTTCATCAAACTACATGCTTGATATTGAAATTCATTTTTTCAGACTGAAAGCAAACTGCTGATAGAAATCGATTCTGAATACGTATTGAAGCCATACCTTATTTTTACCCAAGATAAAGGGCTGCGATGGGATTGTTAGTCCGCGTAGATGCGCATAGCCCATCGTATTCGCACGTTAAAATAAAAAATGCAAATTTGCTTGCAAACTGATGCAAAGTTTTGTGCTGCTTTTCAAGTTGCAGACGCAACTTTCGTAATCATGCCCGCTTTTTACTATTTTTAATGACTTCTTATAATAAAGTCAATATAAACACACAAAAAAAGCCCTTGATTATTCATCAAGGGCTTTTTCGTATTCGTTGGCGGAAGCTGTGAGATTCGAACTCACGAAGGCTATAACACCTCGCCAGTTTTCAAGTTCTCGCAATTCTTCCATCAAATCAAACACCTATCTAAAAACCGTTCCCGCATGCCCCCTGCCCCATAAAATCAGTTTCCCCTATGAGGCAAAACACCTTAAATACCCATTGCGGAAATGATTTATCCGGCATAAGCCAGGCAGTAGCTATGCTGGCGGGCATTATAACTACAGAGGTATATTCAAGCCAGCAAAAACGATCGTTCTAAAATAAAGTACCCCTCGGGAAAAAGGTAACTTAGGTAACCTATTTTATAAAAACCGTGGAAACCCTTGATACATAAGGCTTTCAAGCAAATTGCAAAAGGTAATAATTAGGTAATGTAAAGGTAATCTAGTTACCTATATAAATGGTATTTTCTTCATTTACAAATATCTATAAAAATCAATAACTTAGAAATTAATTACCTTTTACATTACCTAAAGTTACCAAATAAAGTAACCATATATCCGTATATAAATCAAAGACTTAGATAACAATATTTGATGCAGTTACCTTAGTTACCTTTTTCCCGAGGCCTCCCCAAATATCAGGAAAGCCAAGTGTTTCACTTTGAATGGCCTATTACAGTTATCGCCATCATGCTGACAGGTCCGACTTTGCATGAAATCTGCGTCAAACTGCGTCAGCTTTTGGGCCCATCAGGGCGGCCGCAAACGTAAGCCGGGCTTACCCCTCAAGGGTGACGCATATTTGAGTCAAAAGAGCCCCATTTAGCGGGCAGGCGTGGTGGGGGGATGTCTGCGCGCCAGAGCTTGAAATGGGAATAAAATTGCTGTATTAAAATTTTTCTGAGGGATTTGCCAGACCAAAGGGTAGGCGGCCATGCCAGTTGGTAGTCATGTGGCGTGCATCTTTGTCAGACAATTTTGCCTTAACTATATGCTAATTGATCGTGTTGGATACAACACTCGAATGAAGTTGCTCAGATAAAGCAGAGATATACCCAACCCATTTTATTACCGCCATACGACCTAGAAATTATTAAATATGCAACTAATTTAACTTGCGCGATATTGCAAATTTGGCAAAATTTAACAATTGGCAAATTGCTTTTTAGGCAGCAAGCATTTATCTTGATCTTAATAAGTACTAAAAACACATCAATGGAGAAATTAATATGACCACTTCAGCAGAAGAACTGCATTCGCAAACTCAAGCAGCAGCCAAATCTTTAGAAAAGATGACAGTCAAAGAGCGCGAACAAAGGCCTTACAGCACATTTGCTAGCAATTACAATAACCTTTTAGCACTAGCCAAAGAATCTATGCCGACAGTTGATGATAGACGTTGGCCGCCTGCAATCGAAATTGACGTCTCAGAAGGAGGCGCTTCAGTGCGAGCAAATTATGCTGAAATTTTTAGCTATTACAGCCAAATGGCATCAATACTTGCTACGGGAATTCAACCTCTAGAGTTTGGTTCTTTTTAACTAATAATTTATTGTTAATAGACAACAAAAGCCGCACAAGGCGGCTTTATTGAGCTTCTGGGGAGCGAAGCGACTAATGTGTATGTGTTTCCAACAGATCAGAAACCCAGGTGTTTAAACTCTTGCCGGATGCCTCTGCGTACATGGCGGCCCTAGCATGCGTCTCTGGTGAAATTCTCAAGCGCATATTACCTGAATATGGTTTTTGCGCTGGCCTGCCGGTCTTCTCTGCAACCTCCAGATAATCATCGACAGCCTCTTCAAAAGCTGTTTTCAATTCACTGACTGAATCGCCATGGAAGCCAACCACATCACGGATACCAGCGACGTGACCGACGAAGCAATTATCATCTTCGCTGTATTCAATGCGGGCCGCATAGCCCTTATAAGTCATCATTCCCATATTTACTCCTATTCCGGCTTGATGCCTGCTGATTGAAGAAATTCACGCGCATCGCGTACTTGGTAAGCTTTGGCTTCTTTTTGCGGATGTGGCCGGTGGAAAGTGCCCACCACATCATTTAACAAGAAACGAACCCGCGAGCCGCGCCCTTCGATAGTTTTCGCGCCTAGCGACACAAACAGAGACTCAATTTGCGCCCATTCCAGTGTCATGGAAACAGGGTTAGTAAAAATGATTTTCAGGGTTTTTGTGTGTGCGCTTTTCATGTGTAGAATAGTACCATATTCTGACACTAGTGCAACCATTTTTTGACACCACTGATAAATATTATGTCGAACAAAAATCAAAACAATCAAGGCACGCCACCACCACAAGCAACAAAGAAAAATGCTCTCCCTGTCCCTGATCCGCTAGAGCTAAAACAAATCCAACTATATCGTGCAATACGCACCATGCAAGACATGGACTGGGCAATGGAAAAACTTAGCGCGTACAGAACCTGGATCGCAGATAAAAACACAGATGGCATGTTTGAGCAGGACAAAAAAGCAATCCCTGAAGCATTGCTTCATTCTGCAGTAGTAGCCTATATTCGTCCCTTTTCTGGTAACCGTGCAGATGGCTTTAAAGTGAAAAGTGATAACTATATTTTTCCAGAAGATGACGCTACAGAAGATCAAAAGCTATTGCATGAAAAACTCCAGACATATAGAGACACCAGCCTTGCACATTCTGACGCGGGCAAGCATAAACCCAAATTCAAATTCAATAAAAAAGGTGAATGGGTTGCGAAATTCGAAGACATATCACCAAAAGATATTGATCCGGACGAATTTATGGGCTTGATGCAACTGATCCACAACCACGCAAATATAACTGTCGGCACAATCGTCGATGAACTTAAATCTATTCCTAATCTACCAATTGAATACGACATAAACGAAGAGGAATTCAATTACGCCTTACGGATTTCCACAAGCGCCAGCACATATGAACCACCGATCCAAGATAATCAAGCCCAGATGGTAATCACAATGCAAGCACCTAAAGAAAACAAGGACGAGTGACTCAAGTCATATAAACCCTGATCGCCTTTTTGACGCCTGCAAACGCTCATGATCGTCACGGCAGTCTAAATTACAGAAAAGCGCACCAGGCTCAATAGCCTGGTCACAAAACAAGCAATGTAAGTCGGGCTCAACCACCGCATAACGGTGCATGTTATTCAAGGCAAACTCAAGGTCAAGACTAATGCGCGCATCTGCGCTGTCAGCGATATCACTCATTTTGTGGTGCCTCCTGCGTCACCTAAAGAATATGGGGTAAATCGGATTACTTCCTCGCCTATCCACTCGTTGCACTCTCTGAAACGCGCCTGCAGCGGCTCTAGCTCATGCATAGAAAACACCTTGGCCGCTTTCTCTACATCCCCGAAACCACCGGTATTGTTTGGCACCAGGCCCAGCAGCTGGGGCGGTACCCGGTGCGCGGCCAGCATGTCATCGCGTGTTACGTTCTTGATGCTGAAGAATTCATCCTTGGCCGCCACCTCAGACACCGGCAATATCTGGATGCCGTCTTTCTTTCCGTTCGGCGCATACATGAACACATTGCGGAAATTGCCTGGCCCTTTACTATCGCGCAGCGCCTGGCGCATGTTGTCGACGTCACTTTGATTCTGAGCTGGGTCGGTCATGTACAAGATGAAACCAGCGTGTGAGCCGTTCTTGTAATACTTGCGCCTGAACAGCGTCGCCGCCTCATTAAGCCAGGCAGAATGCAGAGCACTTAAATACTCAGGCAGGCCGTACACCTCCTGGTTAATGTCCGGTTCCATCAAGTGGAAAATCGCCCCCGCCTCAAACACATGATCTTCCTGCCAGCCACGCACAAAAGCGTATTGATTCAGATCATCACTGCACCGGCGCATATACTTGGCAAGCGCAGGCTCAAGCTGCAAAGGCTTGCCGGTGCGGCTTTTACGGTTTTCCAGATAAGCATTGCCAAAAACAAGGAAATCCAGCGCAAAGCGACTAAACGCCTCGCGTGATAACAAGGCATGCGGCACAAAGGTGGCCGCCAGCAAGTTACGCTTTACATAGATCGCGGTTGAATGGTGCACGCTGGCCCTGAAAGACTTAGCCAAACCGTCCCAACTGATAGGCGGTTCGTAATATCGGCCATTCGTCCAGCACTCGATATAGTCCAGAATTTCAGAACGGTCTAATACCGGCGTCGGGTCACCAAAGCTGAACACCTCGGCACCGGCTGATGCTGGCAAAGCCGGTACAGTTTCAGCCTTGCCTTCTGACGCGGCGTTGAACTGCTCGCGTCGCTTCTTTCTCGTCATGAATACACCTCCATAAATGATTGATTGCTGCCTATGCCGCCGTCCAATGGCTCATGGTCCAGCGCATGCATACATGCCCAGGCAAGATCCGCATGCCCCGTTTCTTCGCTACGGTCGGCCACATAGGTCACATGCTGGCCGCTGGCCGTCAGAGTCTTTTTAATCGTCATGAATGCCTGCGCCAGATCCGTGGCCCCGGCGTCAAATTCCAGACGGCCCTTGCTGATCACGTCGCGGGCTTTGATGACCATGCGGCTCTTCACAGCCGGGTCATAGTTGATCTTGGTTACATTGGGATAAAAGTTTTTAACGAGCTGGTGAACGCCCTCGCCCATGCCAGTGGCATCAATGCCGATAAAGGCAACGTGGTAGCGAATCGTGCTTTGCCTGATTTGTTCAGCCTGGGCCGCAAAGTCCATTCCCCTGAACTGCATGCGCTCCAGCACCCGAAACTTGCCGCCTGGCGTGCGCGGTGGTGCAAGAATCACCAATCCGGCACTATCGCCGGTGAATGCCGGGTCATAGCCTATCCAGACCGGGTTATCTCCATAAGGCCGCGTCGTAAATGGCTTAAAGTCTGTCCAATCTACCCAGGCATCCACCATGCACTTTTGCAGCTCCTGCAGCGGAAACACTGAAGCCGTGTCGTCAATAAACTGACACATGAGCAGGTTTTCAAACTGGTCAGGGCTGTATTCGTAAGTGCGCAGCTCGTCGATATCGAACAGGTCACAGCCACCCGCCTGAGCGTCCAAGATTGTGACGATTTGCCGCCACATTTTGTCTTCGCCCGTAAAGCCAGAGGCAAGCCGCTTGTGGCTGACATCAATATTCACCTGGTCTTTTTTCGGCCGCCGCTTGTTGAAAAGCTCCCCCGTCCAGAACGGGTACGCCTCATGCGTAATACTGGAAGGCGTAGAAAAGTAAGTCTTACGCCACTGCTTATGCAACGCCATGCCTGACGCCACCTTGTTCAATTCCTGAAACTTATGCGTCCAGAAAAATTCATCAAAGTAAAAATTGCCGTGATAGCCCTGGGCCGTCCTGGCATTGGTACCCAAGAAGTAAAGATGTGCGCCATTCGGCAGCACAATAGGATCACCGGCAAGCTCAATGCCCGCCGCCTCCTTGGCAAACTGGATTATGTATTGCTTGAATACGTGCGCCTGGGCTTTGGATGCAGACAGAAAAATCTGATTGCGCCCGGTCTCAATGGCATCAGCCAAGGCCTCCCGCGCAAAATACCAGGTAGCACCAATCTGGCGTGATTTGAGTATCACCCGCGTACGCTCATGCCCATTACGCAGCCATACCTTTTGATAGTCAAAAAGTGAGTCCCTGAAGGCCTCTAACAATTGGTCGCGCTGCTCGTCGCTGTAATCGTTGCGCGTGGGTTTCTTCTTTGGCCCTGCATTGCGGTTTGCCAGTTTGGGATTCAAATCCACTTCATTGCCGCCAGGTGCCTCATAACGGCGTACACGCGCCGTCTGCACAGCCTGGCGCATCAGCAAATCTATTTCCTTAAAGTCGCCACCGGTCTTAACTTCCTTGGCAATCAACTGCACGAGGCGCGTTTCAAGGCTGGCTTCAATTTTTTCTATGAACGGGGTCTCGTCCCACTTCTCACGGTCGCACCAGCTCTGCACCGTAGTGCGTGCAATCTCCAGATGCCGGGCAATGGAAGAAATCCGCCACCCCTGCCAGTACAAGGCCTGAGCGTGTTTCTTCAGGTAGTAGGTAGGAGCAACCGTTGCGCCATCAGCAGGCGCATCCAATTCGTTATCGTGGGAAATTTCAGACGTGTCGTCGTCGGCAAGATCAATCATGCCGCCAGATTACGGGCATCGCGGGCGCGCAGGCAGCGCGGTCAAGTTGATATAAATCTTAACAACTCCCTTGCCGTTGAACAGAGTCAGCGCAAGTAAGACTATGGGCACTCACCAACCGCCAAGCCCCCTATTTCATCATGTCCACCAAAAAATTCACATCAAAATTTTTCCGCGTTGCTGTCGAGGGCGCGACCACCGACGGCCGCAAAATTGATCGTAGCTGGATCGAACAAATGGCAAAAAACTTTGATCCTAAAACCTACGGCGCGCGCATCTGGTTAGAGCACATACGCGGCACGGTACCAGATAGCCCCTTCAAAGCCTACGGCGATGTAACTGCGGTCAAGGCCGAAGAAGTCGCCATTGACGGCAGCAAAAAGCTAGCCCTGTATGCGCAGATCGAACCAACTCCTGATCTGGTGGCATTGTCCAAAGCCAAACAGAAGATTTACACCAGCGTAGAGATTAACGACAAATTCGCCGACACCGGCGAAGCCTATCTTGTTGGCCTAGGCATTACCGACAGCCCCGCCAGCCTAGGAACTGAAGTATTGAGTTTTGCGGCCAGCAATCCAAACGCCAACCCCTTTGCAGGCCGTAAAACCAACCCTGCACACTTGTTCTCTGCTGCCGTCGAAGTGAATCTTGAATTTGAAGAAATCAACACTGAAACGACCAGCCTGGCTGCAAAAGTCAAAGAGCTGCTGAAAGTATTCAACAACAAAAAAGGCGGTGACGATGCCCGCTTTGATGATCTCGGTCAGGCAATTGAAACCGTGGTGGAACACACAGCAGACCAAGAACAGCGTTTTAGCGAATCAAACAAACGCATTTCAGAGCTGGAAAAGAATCTCAAAACCGTAACCGACAATTTCAACAGCCTGAAAACCCAACTCGACAAAGAACCCGGTAACCAGATCACCCGCCCAACAGCCACAGGCGGCAACGGCACAGAACAAACCGACTGTTAAGCCTGCAAGCCACAGCAAAGCATCACAACACCAACACACACAAAACACGGAGTAAGCACGCATGAGAAACAATACCCGCCTGGCCTTCAATTCCTTGCTGGCCCGCCTGAGTGAACTCAACGGCGTTGATGACGCCACCAAGACCTTTAGCATCGCACCCACGGTGCAACAAAAGCTGGAAACCAAGATACAAGAATCCAGTGAGTTCTTAAGCAAAATCAACATCATCGGCGTCACCGAGATGGAAGGCGAAAAGCTGCACCTCGGCATTACCAGCCCGGTCGCCAGCCGCACAGATACCACGCAAACAGAAAGACAGACACGCGATTTGACGAGCCTGTCCAATGACCGCTACCGCTGTGCCAAGACTGATTTTGATACGCATATCCCGTATGCAAAGCTTGATGCCTGGGCCAAGTTTGCCGATTTCCAAACCCGTATCCGTGATGTTATCGTCAAACGCCAGGCGCTGGACCGCATGGTCATCGGCTTTAACGGCACTGCCGTGGCACCCAATACCAATATCGCTACTTACCCACTGCTGCAAGACGTAAATAAAGGCTGGCTGCAGCAAATGCGTGAAAACGCCCCTGAACGCGTCCTGGCATCCGGTGCCACTGCCAACAAGATCAAAATCGGCCAGGGCGGCGACTTCGCTAACCTGGACGCCGCCGTGTATGACGCCATCAACCTGCTGGACCCATGGTTCCGCGAAGATGCCGGTTTAGTCTGCATCGTCGGCCGCCAGCTCATGCATGACAAGTATTTCCCCCTGGTGAACAAGAATCAAGCCGCAACCGAAACACTGGCCTCTGATATCATCATCAGCCAAAAACGCATTGGCGGCCTGCAGGCAGCAACAGTGCCTTACTTCCCGGCCAACAGCATCCTGATCACGCGCTATGACAATCTGTCTATCTACTTCCAAGAAGGTGCGCGCCGCCGCCAGGTCATGGAAAACCCGAAACGGGACCGCATAGAAAACTATGAGTCCTCGAATGATGCCTATGTCGTTGAAGATTACGGCATTGCTGCAGCCATTGAACATATTGAGCTGGTGGCCTGATCATGTCACACACCAGCCTGGCAATGCGCCACTTTGCCCGTATCACTGCCGAGCGGGCCAATGCACAAAGTAACCAAGGCGGCGAACTCACCGGCAACGCCTACGAGCTGATGCTTGCCAAGCTCATCAACGACAAACAAAGGCTGAAAGTCATCAAGTCCATCCAGCGAAAAATCGAACTCAAGCGCGAAATTCTGCCTGAATACGATGACTGGATAAACGGCGCACTGGAAAGCGGCAACGGCGCGCAAGACCAGGTATTAACCACAGTCCTGGTCTGGCACATAGATGCGGGCACCTATGCCCGCGCCCTGGACATCGCGCAATACTGCCTGGTTCATAACCTGAGCCTGCCAGACCAGTACGCCCGTGATGTTCCTACCATGCTGCTGGACGAAATCCCCGGCGCATACCTCGAAGGCCGATTTGAAAGCCCGGCCGTAGCCGTGGAAACACTCAGGGCCGTGCAACTGCTGACCGTCAATGCAGACGTTCCAGACCAGGCCAGCGCCAAGCTGTACAAGGCGCTGGGCTATGCCCAGATAGGCAAGATGGGCAATGGTGACATTGACTTTGAACAGTTGCCAGAAGAAGCCGCCAGCAAGGCATTGGACAACCTGCGCCGCGCCCTGGACCTGTTCCAAAACATCGGCGTCAAAAAAGATATAGAACGGCTTGAACGCCGTCTCAAGAACATCGTAGGCGATGAAGGTGGAGAGAAAGCCACCCCACCTACGTAAGAGGCACCCTCCGGCGCCGGGCGGCGTGGGCCGATCAGGGATTTCTAGCCATTTACCCTGTGACAGCCCACCCACCGCCCACTTGTTTGATTCAATGAAGACCCAGACCTATGCCCTCATTTATTGCCAACGCACCAGGCGGCCAGACCAGCCCAAACCAGCCAGACAACATCATTACCAATGATGGATTCTTCCCGGATCTGGATGTCATCGCCATGCGCGACGCCATCAGGCTGGACGGCACTGTCACTGATGCCAGACTGATCGCGGCCACCGTGGACGCCATCATCTTTGTCAATGACCAGGTGAAAGAGCTGAAGGCATCAGCGCAAAGCGCAGGACACAGCTGCATGGCGGCTATCCCAGCGGCACAGGTCAACCGGCAAAGCGTCCTGATATCCCACTACCTGCGCGCTGTCTATTGCACGGCAAAAGCGGATCTGATTGAACGTTACAAGGATTACGACACCACCGCCACGTCACTGGATGACAAGAAGCTGGTCGGCTTTCTGGCAAATGGCCCTGACGAAGAACGCAGGAATGCAGCCTGGGCGATATCTAAGCTCATGGGCCGCCACCAAGTCACGGTAGAGCTGATTTAGACATGATCGTCCGCGCCCAACAAAACGACACCCTCGACCTGCTGATCTGGCGTCACTTGGGCAGCACAGCAGGCATCGCAGCAGTGCTGGCCTTAAACCCCGGCATTACCAGCTTGGGCGCATTCCTGCCCATAGGCAAAGCTATCACATTGCCAGACCGCGCACCTGCAGCGCCAACGCTGCAAATGATTAACTTGTGGGACTAACCATGATCGATTACCCCATGGAAACAGTGAAATCTATGCCACCAATCGCCATCAGTGCAATCACCCTGCTAGGCATTCCCCTCAATGAATGGGTATTCATTCTGACGATTATTTATACCGTGCTGCAGATCACGTTTTTTATACGCGACAAGATGTTAAAGCCCTGGCTGAACCGTCGTGCCAATGCACAGAAAGGAAAAAATCAACAATGAGTACAGATATCAAACAAAAACTGATAGTTGCCGGCATTGCTGCAGCCTTGCCCTTGATTGTCCTGTTTGAAGGCACCAGGCAAACCGCCTACCTTGATCCAGTCAGCATCCCCACGATTTGCCGGGGCCACACTGGTGGCGTCAAGCTGGGCCAGACTGCCACCATAGAGCAATGCGACGACATGACAGTACAAGACCTACTCAAAGCCAAGGTATCAATGGAAAGCTGCCTGAAAGTCCCACTCAACGACAACCAGCGCGCCGCATTCACAAGCTTTGTGTTCAACGTGGGGCCGGGCCGCAAAGGCGTCAAAGACGGTTTCTGCGTGCTGGAAAACGGCAAGCCATCCACCATGATTACTTTGCTCAACAAAGGCGACTACACCGGCGCATGCAACCAATTACCTTACTGGAATACAGCAAATCATATTGTATTGCGAGGTCTGACCAAGCGCCGCGCCGCAGAGCGTGAACTCTGCCTCAAACCCGCATAGGTGAATGAATGCTCAACATCATCAAAGCACTGGACCCACGTCCATGGATAGCCCTGGCAGTAGCAGCCGCCGTCCTGTTCTGTGTCGTCAAATACAAAGACGCCATACACCAGGTAGACAAACTCACCGCCCAGATTGAAAAGGACAAAGCAGAAGCCACCGCCACCGCACGAGAAAATGAAAAGCTCATGTCCCGCAGCCTGGCCGCCATTGCCACCACCCACCAAAAGGAAATGCAAGATGAAAAAGACAAACGCGACAAGTTTATGGATGACGTGCGTACTGGTGCTGTGCGCCTGTCAATCCCCGTCAAAGCTTGCAGCGCCCGTACCGGCACAAATACCGCCGCTGGATTCAGCAATAGCGACCAAGCGCGAGCCCAACTTACGCCAGAGGCTGGAGCAGCTCTTGCAGCCATCGCCGCAGACGGTGACGACGCCATCAGGCAATTAAACGCCTGTATAGACAGCTACCAGGCAATCAGGGCCATTACCAATCATGTACAAACCAAATAGCCTGCGCGCCCACCTAACAGCCGCCTTGCCCGATTTAAAGCGCAACCCAGACAAGCTGCTTGTGTTTGCAGACAAAGGCAGCTTGCGCACCACGCGCACGGCTTCACGATCTTTTGAATATGCCTATGTCTTGAATGTCATTGTGACCGACTACGGTGGCGAAGAAGATGCGCTCATGGTGCCATTGCTGGATTGGGTGGCAGTGCACCAGGCAGACTTGCTGGGCAACGAAGACAAGAGTAATAAAGGCATACGCTTTATTGTTGACTTCAATAATCATGAGAGCGTTGATATCAGTCTAGAGCTGGACATTACCGAGCGCGTCATAGTCAAGCAGACCGGCAACAAGCTTGATATTTCCCACGCAGGCGAGATAGCCGTCGCGCCGGACTATACCGTGCCATTCTGGCAGCTCTACAACGGCAACAACCTGCTTGCAGAGTGGCAGTTACTCAACCCTGCGCAAGACAATGGCTGACGATCTCAAGGCGCTAGAACAATGGGCAAGCGTCCTGCTTGCCCAGCTCGATCCGGCCAACCGGCGCAAAGTCAGTTTGAAAGTGGCGCAGGATTTGAGACGGTCCCAGCAACAGCGCATCAAAGCGCAAATGACGCCGGAAGGCCTCCAATACACACCCAGGAAGCCGCGCAAGGACTTACGCAATAAGAAGGAACGAATAAAAAAGCAGAAGGCCGCGATGTTTGCCAAACTGCGCACAAACACACACCTGAAAGTGAAAGCCGACGGTAACGAAATTGCTGTAGGCTTCTTTGACCGCGTTGCCCGAATTGCGAGGGTTCACCAATACGGGCTTGAGGACAAGGTAAGTAAGGATGGTCCAGAAGTCAGGTATACCCGGCGACAACTGCTTGGTTTCAGCACGGCGAATCTAGAGCAATTACGCGAGGTCATTGTGAGACATATCGCAAATTAAACAGAAGATAAAAATTTAAGATGTTTAGAAATAAATATTGCCGCCAAATCAAGGACAAAAAAACAACAAAATTGCATGCTGCAAAGGTAGTATGCGGCAATCAGCATTACACTATTTGCAATGCAATTTGCTATTTATTTCCTTAATAAAATTTAAGATGATATGTTTAAAAAAAATGACCTCATAGACAATAAATATGTTGTCGAAGGATTGTGCAGCAAATCTGGCGGAATGGGAGAAATTCTTCATGTAAAGCACGTCAAGGTATTCTATGAATACGACATCGTTTTAAAGTATTGCAAAGGTAATTCAGATGAACATCTCAAACGGTTTAAGAGAGAAGTCCGGTTGCTTTCAGAATTTAAAAATAACTCGAAAATAGCCCAAGTTGTGGACTCCAATCTTGAATACGATCCGCCATATTTCATAATGAAATATTATCCCAATGGAGATCTTTTACATCATGCGATCAATCTTAGGTATTCGTTAGTTGATCAGGAAAAAGTGTTTCTTCAAATGATAGATTGCGTTCAAGAACTTCATTCAAGAAATAAATTTCATCGAGATATTAAGCCACAAAACTTCCTAGTTAACGGAAATCAAATAGTCGTATCAGATTTCGGTTTATCCACGGAAACCGGATCACATACAGCATTCACCAGTAGCTCGAATAGCTGGGGCACCCAAGGATACATCCCTCCTGAATTCATAAGTGGCGGATTCAAACACGCAGATGCTGCAGGTGATGTATTTATGCTGGGTAAAACATTTTATGTACTATTAACAAAAAATGATCCGCAGCACCTTTTCGAAGAAGGAATTCCTGCGCCAATTTTTCATATAATTGAACGCTGTTGCAGAAACATCAAAACACAACGCTACCAATCTCTTTCCGAACTCAAACAATCAATAGTTGCGGCTTATGACGTACTACTTGGGAGGTCCGAAGGAGTTGATACTGTAAAGCAATTGCTTATGGCTATTCGCGATAGGAGCGAACAAGAAAGTAAATTTCTTTCAAAGGAAATAATCACATTTGTAGAGCAACTTGCAATTATAGAAGAGACAGATCAAATTCGAATTTGTTTTGAAATCCACGACAAATTTTTTGGTGTAATTAAGCAAAAATCTGTGATTAATAGCCTCCCAATATTTTTGTCAGTGTATGAGAAAATGGTAGAGGATCAAAGTTATAGTTGGAGCTATGCCGAAGACATAGCAAACCACATGAAAACCATTTTTATGGGAGACGATGTTCCTGTCGTTCAAAAAACTTTAGCATTAGACCTTGCAATTCGAGCAGCACGTTACATGAACCGTTTCGCTGCAATGAACACATGTAAAGAGATGATTACTTCTGTAGTCGACCAGTCCTTAGGACTGGAAGTGGCTTCGCTAATTTTAACTCTTGATGGTACCTTCGTGACTAGCACGGAACCGAGTGAATGTAAAAATAGAACTGTCGCAAATGCATTACGCCAAATAAGCGATAATTAATCAAATAGCGATGTATAAGTTGTTATGTGAATTAGCAACTCTCCAGCGCGTGACCTAAACCCGGTAAGCCGTCACCATAGGCGGCATGAACTACAACCTTGCCGACATCGCCCGCCGTCTAGAAAACCTGATTCGCTTTGGCACCATTGCCGAAGTGAAACACGGTAGCGTACCGCAAGTGCGCCTGCAAATTGGCGACATCAAAACCGGCTTCTTGCCGATGGCAACGGCACGCGCTGGCAAAACAAAGACATGGAACCCGCCGACTGTTGGCGAACAATGCGTTTTGCTGTCACCCTCCGGTGAATTTGCTGGCGGCGTGGTCTTACCAGGCATCGCCAGCAACCACAACCCAGCACCAGACACCAACCCAGACAACACCCGCACTGAATACCCAGACGGCGCGACGGCGGACTACAACCACGCAGAGCATCACTACATCATCACACTGCCTGCAGAGGGCAAGTTTAGTTTTGTCGTCGGCAATACCACGCTGGAGCTGCGCAACGATGGCGTGACCTTGCGCACGCCCAAGTTTGAGGGCGTCAAATCATGAGCTATGGCATCGCCGTTAAAGCCCTGGACCGCGCAGGCGGCCCGCACCGCGCTGGTGGGCAAGACTTCTTTGCTGTCGAAGGCGTACCTGTCGTTGTGCTGGGTGACCGCATCGTCCCGCATGGCCCGGTCCCGCATGCCAACCCAACCATGGTACAGGGCTCCTCCTGGATGACATTGAATGGCATACCCGCATGCCGCGCCGGGCATCACGCCAGTTGCACCCACCCCAGCACCGGCCGTAGCTGGTTTTTGATACCGGATTGAGGCAAAACAATGGCAGGCATGAATCTTTCAACAGGTGAACGTATTGCAGGCCTGGCACATTTGCGCCAGAGCATTGCCGATATCCTGACCACACCCATAGGCACCCGCGTAATGCGACGCGACTATGGCAGCTTGTTGTTTGAACTGATCGACCAGCCAGACAATGGCACCACGCAAGTGCGCCTGTATGCCGCCACGGCAGAAGCCCTGCTGAAGTGGGAACCACGCATCAAGCTGACGCAAGTCAAACTGTACCGCACAGACACACCAGGCAAGGTAATCATTGATTTAAAGGGCCAACTGGTGCGAGCCTCAAAGGCGTTTAGTCTGTCTTTACCTGTCACGGTGAAAGCATGAGCATGATTGATCTGTCCAAGCTGCCACCGCCTACAGTAATCGAAGAGCTGGATTTTGAAGCCCTAGTTACCGTGCACAAGCAAGACTTGCTGCAACGCCATCCCAGCGCCGCCAATGTGCTGGCCTTGCCATCTGAACCCCTGGTCAAGCAGATAGAAGCCTTTGCCTACCGTGAAATGATCTTGCGTGGTCGTGTCAACGATGCAGCCCGCGCCAACCTGCTGGCGTTTGCCACCGGCACAGACCTGGACCACAAAGGCGCGTTCTATAACTTGGCCCGCTTGCCAGGCGAGGCAGACGACCGCTACCGCAACCGCATACAGTTGCGCATTGCCGCCCTGGCTGGCAACGGCACGACCGAGCAATACCGCCTGCTTGCCCTATCTGCCAGCGCCAATGCGCGCGATGCCAACGTCACCAGCACCACACCCGGCAGCATCAATGTGGTGCTGTGGCTGATTGACGCCAGCCAGGCGCAAGCCACCAGCGCGGCCGTGCTGGCCGCCATGAACACACCCAACGCCCGACCGTTGGGTGTGCATGTAACCGTGGCCGTTGCGCGGCCTGTGGTCTTGAATATCACCGCAACACTATGGCGCGAAGCCAGCGCCCCGGCTGATATCGTCACAAAAATTACTGCCTCTTTCATGGCTTCGCTTGCCACTTATGCCAGCCTGGGCCGGTCTGTTCCGCAGTCCTGGGTGACCGCGCAACTACAGCAACAAGGTATCAGCCGAGTGGAATTCCCCTTCGCAGGCCAACCCGCCAGCAATACCGTGCTAGCCGCTGATGAATACGCCATCGCTGGCGCCATCACCCTGACAGATGGCGGTGTGGCATGACTGATCTTGCATTGCTGCTACCACCCAACGCCAGCGAGCTGGAACGCAATCTGGTACGCATCGCCCCGCGTGCGGATCTGGACACGGCAGCAGACGCGCCGGCCAACATCGCCAGCAGCATGCCCGCCGCCTTCCAGCCCTGGCTTGCCGCTGAATGGAACCTGGCGCAATTCTCGCTGCACTACGTCAGCAATGCCGAGCTGATCGCTGCTGGCTTGCCCTGGTTGCTGGAACGCGGCAGCGCCGCCAGTGTCGTGCGCGCCTTGTCCTGGCTGGGCTATGACCAGGTTGCAATAGAAGAAGATGAATTCTTGCTGCACATCGACCCAGGCACCACAGCGGCCGCGCTGGACTTGGCACGTATACGCCAGGTGGTGAATGCGTCCTTGCCCGCTCACAGCCGCTTTTATCGCCTGTATCACGGTCTGGACCTTCGTGCTGGCCGCTCCGATGCCACCAGCTTTGATCAATGCTTGTTTGATGATGATTCTGGTATCTGGTCTGGTGACCCTTCAACTGATGGCGTTAAGCTGTCTTTCGGTGAAGCGCACATCGGCATAGTCAATGTGCCGCCAGTACTGGCACCCATTGCCGCCCACCGCCCGCGCCAGTTAAACACCATCGTTGACGATGCCTTGATGCAGTTGGATAGCTGGGTGCTGGATAGTGAAATCCGCTTAAACAGCGTGGTCAGCATCAGCGACCTGACTACCGGCCAGGTGAATCAACCGGCTTTGCTGCCAGTTATTGGTAATCACCACGCGACCTATTGCGCGGTGCTAATGGCGCGCGCCATGCCTGCACCTATCACCGCCATTGCACCAGGAACAGCAAGCACTGTTTGTAATCCGGCATTGCCTGTTTATGGCTGGGCTGACCAATGGGCCAGCGGCTGGGCCGTCTGCTACCCCTTAATTTCAATTCCGTAGAAAGGCACTGACATGGCAGTCCTGCAAGACCAAGGCCGCATCGAGCTGGCCGAACAATTTAAAAACCGCCCGCTGCACTTAGCATGGGGCCACGGCCTGGCCGCATGGGATGCCGCGCCATTATCCGAACCCATCACTGCCATTGGCCTGATGGATGAAATAGGCCGCCGCGTGGCATCACAAAAGCAATTCGTGGTACCTGAGTTAGACCCTAACGCACCGAACACCATCAGAGTACCAGGCGGTGACCTCTACCGTATAGTCAATACCCCATCACGCTGGGTATTAGTCGAATTTGTCTTTGATTATGGTGACGGCGCTGGGCAGGACATCCGCGAGCTGGGCTTGTTCGTCGGCACTGAAGTAGCCGCAGGCCTGCCAGCCGGACAACGTTACTTCACACCAGAACAAATCAACAAGCCGGGCCGCCTCTACATGCTTGACCGCATCCCGCGCCTGATTCGTTCTGGCGCTACGGAACAAGTTTATCGCTACGTTTTGCCTTTCTGAACAAGATACCTATGGATAAAAATATCAACTTACCCGGCTATTTGAACCGGCACGACCCAGCAAAGCAGTTTGATACGGTGCTGTATCGCGCAGACCATGTCATCCAGTCAGACGAACTGAACGAAACACAAAGCCTGCTGCAAGCCCGCGTCAAGGGCGTGGCTGATGTGCTGCTAGCAGACGGCGCAGTAATCCGTGATGCCCGCATTGTCGTCAATGCCATCACAGGCGCGACTACCTGCGAATCCGGCGCGCTGTATGTGGATGGCGCGGTGCGTGGCATACCGCCTGCAACCCTTGCCGTTGCCGTGGTCGGCGTCGTCATCGTGGGCGTGTACCTGCAACCACATATCATCACCGAGCTGGAAGATCCCAGCCTACGCAACCGCGCACAAAATACCCGTGGCTTTGATAAAGCCGGTGCTGGCCGCCTGCAAAAGCTGCTGGTCTGGGGCTTCGCCGGTGACGGCCAGCCTGGTGATTTTTACCCGGTCTATACAGTAGAAGACGGCACGGTCCGCAGCAAAGAACCACCGCCCCAGCTCGATGGCGTGACCCAGGCACTAGCCCGCTATGACCGCGATTCATCCGGCGGTAGCTATGTGGTGAACGGCTTAAATGTGACTGCAGCAGATAATTTGCTCACTGGCGAACAGGTCTATACAGTCAGTGAAGGCCGCGCCAGAGTATCAGGCTTTGCGGTGGAACTGCCCACCAGCCGCCGCCTGGTACGCGCCGTTGTTCCTGACTTGCGCTACATCGAGAACGAGCCGCACCAATCCACCGGACCAGCAGCGCATCGCGTGAACTTTGACCGCGCCCCGGCTGCGAATGTCACGCATGTGACCATCACAGCACAAAAGACCATAGATGTAGCGCACGGCGGCTTTACCGGCGCGCTGGACCCACTTGAAGATGGTTCTGTCCTGGTCGTGCTGTCAGTAAAACAAGGCGCAACCATCTACACCAAGGACGTGGACTGGAAATTCACCGCCCAGCAGATAGACTGGTCTTTACCAGGTGCAGAACCCGCACCAGGCAGCACATACAAAGTCACCTATCAATATCTGGCAACTGTACCAGCCAGCGCCATCGACGCCGACGGCTGCACCGTCACCAGCGCGGTGGCTGGCACGGCTATCCTGATCAGCTATAACCGCATGCTACC
This sequence comes from Undibacterium sp. TC4M20W, assembly GCF_049340245.1. NCBI lineage: Bacteria > Pseudomonadati > Pseudomonadota > Betaproteobacteria > Burkholderiales > Oxalobacteraceae > Undibacterium > Undibacterium sp. TC4M20W. The sequence goes on along the minus strand of NZ_JBMPPI010000009.1, from coordinate 139,702 downwards.
CCGTATAGATCGCCTGTGCATGGATAGTGCCGGTGCGCTGGTCTGGCTGCCAGGCGTGGCCGCTGACCGCAACCCGCGCCCGCCCAGCGTACCTGCCAACCTCTTGCCGCTGGCGTCAGTGCTGCAAAACTGGCGCGCAGTACCGCGCACGGTCATGATAGACAGCGTGCGTACCGTGCCTATGGACACCTTGGCCGCCTACAGCAAACGCCTTGATTTGTTGACCGAGCTGGTAGCGCAGCAGCGCCTTGAATCCAGCACGCAATTACGCGATGCCACGGCAAAGCGTGGCTTGCTGGTAGATCCGTTTATCTCTGACAGCGTGCGCGACCAGGGCTTGCCACAAACCGCCGCTATTTTCGGAGGTGAGCTGACCTTGCCTGTGTCTGTGCAACCCAATTTGCTATCCATAAGCCTGGCTGCGCCGCAAACGCTGCCATTCAACCCGGTCACGCTGCTGGAACAGCCATGGCGCACTGGCAGCATGAAAATCAACCCTTACGATGCATTCGACCCGCTGCCAAGTGATGTAACCCTGACCCCGGCAATTGACCGCTGGACTGACGTAGATACGCAATGGAACAGCCCAACCACTGAGACCATCACAGAAAACATTACTCGCCGGGTGGGCTTGTGGATCGTGGAAAACGGCGAAGCCTACGACACCACTAACGAGATTACACGCGACATCAGCCACACCAGTAAGGCCGCTGAATACATCCGTCAAATCAACGTCAGCTTTACCGTAAAAGGTTTTGAAGCGGGCGAGACAATACAAAGCTTGCGCTTTGATGGCATTGCCGTGATACCGGGAAACGTTGCAACACCGACGCCCGGCACCATCACCGGCACGTTTCAAATACCGGCCAAGGTGCCAGCAGGTAGCAAGCGCGTCGAATTCGTGGGCAGCCATGGCAGCTTTGGCGTGGCTATCTATAGCGGCACCGGCGTGGAAATTCAGGACGTTAAACAGCTTGTCACCGTGCACGCATCCGGCTGGGTGACTTTTTTGAAGGCTGACCCGCTTGCACAAACTTTTACGCTGGCTGCTGACCGTCAGATATCCGGGCTGGATTTGTGGTTCACTGCCAAGGGTAGTTCTTTGCTGGCCGTACAGATCCGGGAAACATCGGTGGGCATCCCTAACCAGAAAGTCATAGCCCAGGCGCGTATATCAGCCGCAGCCATCAACGTGGACGGCCAGGCTACCCGTATCAGCTTTGACTATCCGGTAAGCCTGACCGGTGGTGTGGACTATGCCCTGGTTATTTTATGTGACGATGCCACCACGGCGGCCAGCATTGCCGAGCTTGGCAAGTATGACGACCATAAAGGCCAGTGGGTAGCCAGCCAACCTTACACCGTGGGCGTGTTGCTGTCATCGAGCAACGCCACTACCTGGACACCACACCAGGACCGTGACCTTGCATTCCGCTTGCTGGCCGCTGAATTTACAGCCACCACGCGCACCATCTCCCTGGGCAATGCCAATCTTGCCAACGTCACAGATTTAATGCTGTTAAGCCTGGTAGAAACCCCCAGCGCACAGACCCGCGTTGAATATCAAATCACTTTGCCGGGCGGCAGCGTCTTGAATGTGGATGACGGCCAGCCAGTGCGACTGGCTGCACCCATGACAGGGCAATTCAGCGTTACGGCCAAGCTGACCGGCACGGCCAGTCTGTCACCGGTGCTGCACCCAGGCGTCACGCTGCTGGCTGGCACGGTCGCCAATCAGGGCAACTACATCAGCCCGCTTGTTCCTGCAGGGGCAAACGTGCGCGCCCGCATCGTGGTGGATTGTTATTTGCCTGCAGGCGCTGCCCTGGCTGTGAGCGTGGCACCGGAGACAGCAGGCACACCGGTGTACACAGTAGCGCCCTTTGTATCCAGCCGTGATATAGCCGCCGACTGGCATGAGCTGACCTATGAAGTGAACGGCGTCACCGCTGACCGCTTGCGGGCAAAGCTCGATCTATCCGGCAATACCGCTGCCCGTCCGCGTCACAGCAATTTGCGTGTCATTGTCATCTAAGGCAAATCATGATCGATCAAAAGACAGCTAACCGGGCTTATCCCCTGCCCCACATCCAGAACCCCGGTGCCGTGGAAGTGGAACGCCTGCGCGGCACCATCACGGCCATAGATGCCGACGTTGACGCCTTGAACGGCGCGGCCAACCAACTGCAAACGACCAAGGCCGACAAAACCACGACCGCCAATTTGCAAGCGCAGATTGACGACCTATCAATTTTCATTTACGCAGGATTGATCTGATATGAGTTCTACCAACTTAGCCGATTTCCGCGATCAGTACATTGCCCGCGCCAAGACTCTGCTGCAGGGTACTGACCTTGCCAATGCCGACAGCAAAACTTTGATACTGACGGGCGCTGTTTTTGGTGGCCTGGACAAAGTCATTAACGCCCCATTGATAGGCCGAGACACCCTTGCGTTATTTGATGCCATGACCAGCGCGGACATTGATGTCTGGCTGGCTGACGCAAGCCACCGCAGCGTATGGCAGCGCTTGTGCAGTGACGAAGCCAAAACAATACAAGTGGCACTGCAAGACGATGTACTACGCCCAAAACTCTTGGGCAGCACGCTGGCATGGACAGACATCCTTGCATCCAGCGTCATGCAAACATGGATACAGACAAAAGCCGCTTACCTGGTGCCATACATCGCCGCGATACCTGGTTGCTTGACCCTGACAGCATCCAGCCGCACGACAATGGACAAGTTTGCATCTGTTCAAGCGGCTATGACGCTGATATATCCAAGCACCAACTGGTTAAACGCGATTGCAGCCAACACACCGGCACAAGATGCTATAGGGGCTAGCCTGATTGCCTTGCGCGAATTGGCTAAATCAAGTGTGGCCATGAATGCGATGTACACCAAGCTGACCACCATCATGGTCTACCTGTTTGCAGATATCACCGCCGCTATAGACGCCTGGAATTTTGTATCGAGCGAAATCACCGCAGGCCGCACGACACTGGCAACTACTTTCTTTGGTGATGCCGGTATACGCACCGCCTTGCACGGCAATACAGGCATCACAACAGCGTTGAACACGACAGCCACCGCCCTGTATCAATGGCTGTTCACCAACAAAATGACCGTCTTCCAGCGTACCTATGCGGCCAGCACGGCACAAAGCGGCGCGGCCATAGGCGGCAAGATACTGATGCTGGCAATGTCTGGCGCGTATAGCGGCGCTGGGCCGTCTTACTTCTATCTTACTGGCACAAGTAGCCAGGCACTAGCAGCGGCCACCGGGGCCAGCTACATCACTCTGACCACCGCACACAAAGCCGTAGGCAGCCAAAACGGCCCGCTTTATTTCACTGACGCCAGCACCGGCAGCTATTACATGACGCTGGGTTATCTCGTAATTTAAGGACCATCACCATGACACTACTTATCATTGACAACGCCAATCAAATCACCGGCTACAGCCAGGACGACAACTTGCAGGCCTGGGACGGCGTGCGCCTGGTACCAGCTCCAGACGGCTTTAACGCGGCCTTGCTGGCGCATTGCATCGTTAAAGTCTCCAAGGGTAAGACCACCGTCACCCTGAACTTGGATGCAGCATTGACGGCTGCCAAAGCTGCCCGCTGCAGTCAAATCAAAGACGAGGCGGCCAGGCTGATTGCCGCCACAGACTGGAAGAAGCAACGCGCCGAGGAACGCGATGCTGCAGGCTGGGGCAATTTGGGGGACATCGATATCGTGCTGGCCGAGCGGGAAGCCATTCGGCAATCAAGCAACGCCGCAGAGCTGGCCGTTAATGCCCTGAACGACGTCACAGCCGTGCAGGCCTTCACCTGGTCTGTGGATGTGACGGTAGCTGCCCCCAACCGCCTGACACGAGGCCAATTCCTTGACCGCTTCACCAAAGAAGAAACCGCCGCCATTCTGGCCGCTGCAGACGCCAACGCAAGTTTAAAAGCCTGGGTAATGCGCCTTGAAAACTCAGACTGGATCAAACCAGCAGAAGCCACAACTGGCCTGCAGGCGCTGGAAATCGCCGGGCTGATCCAGCCTGGCCGCGCTGCAGCCATCCTTGCTTAACCCTCCCAACCACCAAAAGGAGCAAACACAATGCCCGCAACAACTTACCACCATGGCGTGCGCGTCATCGAAATAAACGAAGGCACGCGCCCGATACGTACCGTTTCTACTGCAGTCATCGGCCTGATTGCCACGGCCGACGATGCAGACGTTACAGCCTTCCCCCTGAATGTCCCGGTGTTAATCACCAATGTACAAGCCGCCATTGCCAAGGCAGGCCACACCGGCACGCTGGCAAAAGCCTTGAACGCCATCAGCCTGCAAACCAACCCTGTCACCATCGTGGTGCGCGTAGATGCTGATGAAGATGAAGCCATACAGACCGCGAACGTAGTCGGCACAGTGACGCCTAGCGGCCAATATACGGGCGTTAAAGCATTATTGGCTGCACAAACCAAGCTGGGTGTTAAACCGCGCATCCTGGGCGCGCCTGGCCTCGATACGCAAGCTGTGACCACTGAACTGGCCGCCGTCGCTCAAAAGCTGCGCGCCTTTGTGTACGCATCAGCCTGGGGCGCACAGACCAAGGAAGCAGCAATAGCTTACCGCCAGCACTTCGGCCAGCGTGAGGTCATGATTATTTGGCCTGACTTTGTGCACTTCGACACTGCCAGCAATGCCAGCGCATCGATACCGGCGGTCGCCTATGCCCTGGGCTTGCGCGCCAAGATTGACAATGACACAGGCTGGCATAAATCCCTGTCCAATGTCGTGGTGAATGGCCCGACCGGCATTGCGCGGGACGTGTTCTGGGATCTGCAAAGCAGCGCCACAGATGCAGGCGTACTGAACGCTGCAGGCGTCACCACCCTGATAAACAAAACCGGGTACCGCTTCTGGGGCAGCCGCACGGCCGAGGAAGCAGAATTCTTTTTCTTTGAAAACTACACCCGCACCGCGCAAGTCTTGGCTGACACCATAGCCGAGGTGCATTTCACCTATGTAGATAAGCCCATGCACCCGTCCCTGGTGCGTGACCTGATTGAATCCATCAACGCCAAATTCCGCGCACTTAAAACGGCCGGTCTGATTATCGACGGCAAAGCCTGGTTCGACCCGGCCAGCAACAGCAAGGACAGTCTCAAAATCGGCTCATTGGTCATTGACTACGATTACACGCCGGTGCCCCCAGTCGAAGACCTGGTACTGCAGCAGCGCATTACAGATAAATACCTGGCTGACTTTGCCAAGCAAATCACCACCTAAGAAAACTAACCGCCCGTCAGCATGACGGGCAATTACCCCCAACAACCAGGAGCAACAAATGGGATTACCTAGCAAATTAAAAGACTTCAATCTGTTCAATGACGGCGCGAACTATTTGGGCCTGGTGCCTGAGCTGACCTTGCCCAAGCTGTCGCGCAAGATGGAAGAGTACATCGCGGGCGGTATGTCCGGCCCTATCGAGGTGGACTACCACACAGAAAAAATTGAATTCGACTGGACTGCAGGCGGCCTGCTGGTCGATGCGCTCTTGCAATATGGTGCTGTCACTCACAACGCCGTGCAATTGCGCTTTGCCGGTGCTTATCAGAACGATGACACTGCAGAAGTCACCGCCGTGGAAATCGTCGTTCGTGGCCGCCATAAAGAAATCGAAATGGGCAGCGCCAAGATGGCCGACAAGAGCGACCAGAAATACAAAACCACCTGCAGCTATTACAAGCTGATTATCAACGGCCAGGACATTATCGAAATCGACTTTATCAACGGCGTTGAAATAGTCGGCGGCATCGATCGCCGTGCCGAGCTGCGTGCAGCCATCGGCATGTAATACAAAACACCCAAGCAGTCTAACCAATCAGTAACCAATCAAAAATAGAAAGCATCAAATGACAACAGAGCAAACAACAGAAAACACCGTTACAAACAAAGTCGTCACGCTGGACGAACCAATTAAACGCGGTGATGGACTCATCACAGAAATCACCTTGCGCAAACCGTCTGCAGGTGAACTGCGCGGCGTGTCCCTGGTAGATCTGGCAAATATGAGTGTTGTCGCACTTCAGCAAGTCTTGCCAAGGATTACAACACCCATCCTGACGACCAAAGATGTGGCGAGCCTGGACCCGGCTGACTTGCTCGAAATCGGCTCGGAGGTGTCGCTTTTTTTGGTCAAGAAAGCGGACCGCATGGCATACCTGAAAGGATAGAAGATGCCATGGCAGACGTGGCCGTAGTGTTTCACTGGCCGCCCTCTGCCATGAATGAACTAAGCATTTTGGATTTAATGGACTGGCGCGAGCGCGCCAGAGTCAGAAGCTCAACGGAGTAACTATGTCAGCACGTGACCTGAAGCTACAGGTAATTTTTAACATGATAGAGCGTGTTACAGCGCCCTTGAAACGTATCGTGTCTCAATCTTCTGCCAGCGGCAAAGCCTTGAAAGCATTGCGTGACCGCCTCAAGGAAATGGATGCACAACAAAAAAACATTACCGGCTTCAGGCGTATGTCTGCCAGTTTGCGCGAAACATCTGGGCGGCTAGGAGCTACCCAGCAAAAGGTCAAAGAGCTGGCCGAGCAAATTCAGAACACCCAAAACCCCACCCGCGCAATGACAAGGGAGTTTGAACGGGCAACCAAAGCGGCCAGGCTCATCAAAGAACAACTACAGCGAGAAAGCCAGCAATTGCAGACACTGCGTAGCAGTTTGCACACTGCTGGCATCAGCACACAACAACTAAGCGCACATGAACGCACCTTGCGCAACAACATGGCCGCCACCAATACTCAGATAGCGGCACAGCAACACCAGTTAGCAGCCCTAGCAAGGCGGCATGAACAAGTATCAGCCGCCAAACAACGGATGGAAAAAACCCGCACCGTAGCGGGCAACATGGCGATGAATGGCGCAGGCATGGCAATGGCCGGTACCGCCATGGGTGTACCCGTCATTAAAAGTCTGGACCAGGCCGCCCAATTCCAGCAACAGACGTCCCGCCTGCGCGCCCTGGGCATAGGTGAGCACATGGTGCAAGAAGGCGTCAAATTCGCCAAAGGCATGGACATCATGGGCAGCAGCAGTTTAGAAAACCTCAAACTGCTGACCGAGGCGCAATCAATCTTGCGCGACTTCCACCACGCGCAAGAGGTCACGCCCCTGCTGGCAAAGATGAAGTTTGGTATCGAGGGCGTCATGCAGCAGCGTGGCGGTGGCGAGGGTCACGGCGAAGCGGCAGAACGCATGTTCATGGACCTGATCAAAGTCGCAGAGCTACGCGGTGCGTTAAAAGACATGGACACCTTCAAGCGCGTACTGGACTTTTCGACCAAGGCTTATGTAGCCTCGGGCGGCTTGGTCAAGCCGGAAGACCTGCTCAACATGATCAAGACGGGCGGCGTAGCGGCCAAGCAATTATCAGATGACAGCTTTTTCTTTGGCATGCTGCACAACATACAAGAGATGGGCGGCGACCGCACCGGCACCGCCTTGATGAGCGCCTATCAGAATTGGGCCGTGGGCCGCACTACCCAGCAAACAGCGGAAGAACTGCACAAAGATGGCCTGATAGACCCGGATGCAATCAAGTACGGCAAAACGGGCCACATCACCAAAATGCGACCAGACGCCTTGCTGAATGCTGATAAATACAAATCTGACCCCTTCAAATACTTGATGGAAGATGTGTTACCCAAAATCCAAAAACCCGGCATGACAGATAACCAGGTCATCAGCAAAATCACGACCTTGTTCTCAAGCAGGAATGCAGCAAACCTGATGTCATCCATGTATTTGGAACGGGCCAACATACAAAAACACCGTGACGCCGCAAAAGGTGCCTATGGCATTGACCAGTTAAACAAAGAATCAGGCAGTGGCGTCAACGGCCAATACCTCGCCCTGGTCGCCCGCCGCAACACGCTGGAACAGCAATTAGGTGAACACCTGCTGCCGCTGGTCAATAAAGGGCTGGAAATGCTGACCAGCACCATACAAAGCCTGACGGGATTCTTTGACCGCCACCAGGGCGTAGCCAAAGCCCTGACTATCACTTTTGCTGGCCTGGCAGCAGTATTGCTGGTAATGGGTACAGCTACGCTGGGCTTGGCCGCCCTGATAGGCCCGTTTGCCATTCTGCGCTTTGGCATGGTCATGCTGGGTATAAGAGGTGGCTTACTCGCTGGCACCTTTGCCCGGCTGGGTGCGGCATTTGCGCGTATTGGCCCCTTCCTTGCCCGCGTAGGTGGCTGGCTGCGCGGATTGCTGCCCGCCTTGCGCCTGGCTGGCAATGCAGTCATGTGGCTGGGCCGTGCCTTTCTGGTGGCTGGCCGCTTTTTGCTCATGAACCCTATAGGCCTGGCGATTACGGCCATTGCTGTGGCCGCGTATCTGATCTATCGCAATTGGTCCAGGGTAAGCGCATTCTTCATGGGCCTATGGGGCGAGGTCAAGCAGGCCTTTAACGGTGGCATAGCGGGCGTGGGTGCGCTGCTGTTGAACTGGAGCCCTTTAGGCCTGTTCCACCGCGCCATGGCGGGCGTGCTGGGATATTTTGGTATCGACATCCCGGCCAAGTTCACCGAGTTTGGTAGCTTCATGATGCACGGCCTGGTGAACGGCATCACTAGCGCGGCCAGCACTGTGCGCGATACCATCAGCAACATGGCGGATAACGTTGTCTCATGGTTTAAAGAAAAGCTCGGTATTCATTCGCCCAGCGTGGTCTTCGCCGAGCTGGGGCAATTCACCATGCAAGGCTTGTCTATCGGCATTGAGAAAGCCCAGGCGCTGCCATTGGACAAGCTGCAAGGAGTAACAAAACAAATGTCGGCCATTGGCACCGGCTTGGCCTTTAGCGCGGCAATTAACCCGGCATTCGCGCAGGTGCCGCCGCCTCTGTTTAATCCTCAACAAGTCGCCCTGGTGCAGTTTGCAGCGCAACAGCCACAGCCGCCGCACCTGGCCGAGCCTATCAAGTTTGACAGCCGCCCACCGGTGCAGAGCCAAGGCAGCAACACTGCCAGCGCAGGCAATAACGCGGCACCAGCCGCCAGCAATATCCAGATTGTGATTAACCCGGCTGCAGGCACAGACCCGCAAGCCATAGCCAAGGCAGTGGCCGCCGAGCTGGACAGGCGCGAGCGCCACCAGGCACAACAACGCCGGTCTGCCATGCATGACTATGATGAATCATAGAAAGGACGAAGCACCATGATGATGAGTTTAGGCCAGTTTGTATTCAGCCTGTCCACCGCCGCGTACCAAGAATTCCAGCAACAAATCGAATGGAAGCACCCCAACACCAGTCGCGTGGGCGAGCGTGACGCGCACCAGTACCTTGGCCCAGGTGATAACACCATCACCCTAAGCGGCTGGATGGCCCCAGCCTTTGCCGGTGACCCGGCGTCTTTGGATGACCTGGAAGAAATGGGCGACGCTGGGGACGCCTATGTGCTGGTGGAAGGCACCGGGCGTATCTATGGGCAATTTTTATTGACCAATCTGACGAAGGTAAGAACCATCTTTCTGGATGACGGTACACCACAGAGGATAGATTTTTCTATCAGCTTGAAACGGGTGGACCTGGGCGACCAGGTAGGCCCGCACACAGGTGACCCGGATCTGGGCGATGACGTGATTGAATGGGAAGAGGTAGATTTAGAATGAGCCACAACAAACCAGCCTTTGCCATCACCCTGGACGGCCAGGACATTACCAGCAAAATCTACCCACGCCTGGTGAGCCTAACACTAACCGAGGCCAGAGAAAACGCCGTTGATGAACTCAACATCACCATAGACGACAGCGACGGCCGCGTGGCGATACCGCGTAAAGGCGTCAAGATCACTTTGCAGCTGGGCTGGCACGGCAGCACGATGGTGGACAAAGGCACCTTCGTGGTGGATGAAGTTGAACACGAAGGCGCACCAGACATGCTGGTCCTACGCGCCCGCAGTGCCGAGATGGCAAAGCCCGTACGCACCCGCAAAGACCGCAGCTTTGATCAAAAGACCGTTGCTGATATCGTGGGGCAGATTGCCAAGGACAATGGTTTAACACCCAAGGTCAGCCAAAGCCTGCAAAGTAAAATCATCGACCACATAGATCAGACAAATGAATCAGACATCAATTTTTTAAACCGGCTGGGCAAACGATTTGATGCAGTCGCCACCGTCAAAAAAGATGCCTTGCTATTCTTGCCCATCGATGAGGGTAGCAACAGCAAAGGAGAAAGCCTGCCAACCATCACCCTGGAACGCCGCGACGGCGACAAACACCGCTACCACACCGCCAGCCGCGACGCCTACAGCGGCGTGCGCGCCCAATGGCACGACCCCAACGACGCGAAGGAAAAAAGCGAACTGATAGGCGAAGACGACAACCCCAAACGCTTGCGACACACCTACCCCAATCAAGAAGCGGCCGAACAAGCAGCAAAAGCAGAAATGAACCGGGTAAAGCGTGGCAAAGCCACCCTGCAATTTAACCTGGCCCTAGGCAGACCTGACATTACGCCCATGATGGGCGTGCGCATCCCCAGCTTAAAAGCGCCTATCGGGGATACGGACTGGATCATCGTCAAAACTACACACAGCGTCACGGCGCAGGGGTTTACTACGCAATTGGAGATGGAGACCAAAAAGACTCAAGTTGACGACACAGAGAACATAAAAGCTGAATAAAATTAACATGCAAATCAAATAAGTCCGCTAGAATTAATAAATACATGATTAATTATTAATTTCAGGGACGATGCTCATGGCTATTCCAAAAGTATTTGTTAGCTCTACGTGCTTCGATTTAGGAGAGATTCGCGAGCAACTGAAACGTTTCATTCGCTCATATGGATTCGATCCCGTTCTTAGCGAAAACGGCGACGTTTTTTATCATCCTGAACTTCATACGCATGAATCTTGTATTCACGAAATTTCGCATTGTCAGCTTTTCATATTAATTATTGGGGGGCGTTTCGGTGGGTCGTACACTCAAGATAAAAAAAAGTCTATTACAAATGCCGAATATGAAGCGGCTAGGCACCATGGGATTCCAATATTTACTTATGTAAAAAATAATGTAATATCAGATAGACATCTTTACTCTCAAAACAAAAAAAAAGAATTTGTTTCTGATATCGAATACCCTTCGATAGAAAAGCAAATGCATGCTATCGATATTTTTAATTTTGTGGACGACGTACACAGATCCATGAAAAACAATGCGGTCGAGGGTTTTAATGTTTTTCAAGACATTGAAGATCATCTTAGGAAGCAATGGGCAGGACTGATTTTTCATCTTTTAAAGTCCCGTGGAGTAAGCGCGCAGATCGACGCGACAAACAATTTAATCGAAAAGTTGAGTTCGTCGAGCGAGAAACTAGAGGAAATAGTTAAGAGCTTTTATAAATCTTCGAATAAAGAGAATGCCGAGAAAGAAATCGCAGATATTGAGAAAAGGGGAAATATTGAATCCTTTTTTGAATCTGTTCTTCGCCCGTCTGGATTGGTTCCTGGAAGTTTTTATTTAGACGAACAAAAAATAGATATTGATATCATTTCTAAAATTTCCCCCTCTGATAGGCTATATACCGATTATTTGCTCAAAACAAAAATGTTTGAACTTTATGAGACCTTTGATAGGTCAGGGATAAATGAAAAAATTGATTTCAGCAAATTGAAACCGTACTTACGTTGTGTAGTTGATGTTCTTGAAGGAGGATTTGCGATTCCATATGACAATATGGCAGCACAAATATTATATGATTCAAGCGTCAAAAATTCTTCAGAAGCACAAAGGAAAATTGCTTTAAGTAAAGTGATTGAGAAGTATTCTTTGATAAACAATATAAAGAACATAGACTCGTTAAATTAAATTTGTTAGCAAACAATGAAAAATCCGAACTGGTCGAGAGACGAACTTATACTTGCTCTTGAACTCTATTTCCGGGTAAATCCAATTCACACATCTGCAGTGGTCAAGTATTTTCGGACACTGGGATAGGTTCTTTTCCTGCCATTTTTTGCTCATAGACACTGGGTGGCAGATTACCCAGGGTAGAATGCAATCGGACGTTGTTGTAAAAGCTCACGATATAGTCTGCAATGTCATGCATTGCTTCGGTGTGATTGGCATAATTTTTTCGCCAAACGCGCTCCATCTTTAAGCTCAGAAAGAATCGCTCCATGACGGCGTTGTCCCAGCAATTCCCTTTTCTGCTCATGCTGCAAATACATCCATACTCCTTCAGCAAGCGTTGATAGGAGGCGCTGGCGTACTGGCTTCCTCTGTCTGAATGCATGATCAGTCCCGTGGCAGGTGCACGTTGAATCAGTGCCATTTGCAAGGCATCACAAACGAGTTCTGCATGCATATGCGGTGCCATCGCCCAGCCAACGATCTTGCGTGAATGCAGGTCTAGTACTGCCGCCAGATACAGCCATCCGCTTCGGGTACGGATATAGGTGATATCAGCTACCCAAGCACGGTTCGGTTCATTCTGTTCAAACTGCCGATTCAACTGGTTTGGCGCTATCGGTAAATCATGCCTGCTGTTGGTGGTGTGAATGAATTTACGTTTCCAGACTACCTGCATTTGATGCCGTTTCATGAGAGTGCGTATCCGGTGACGCCCCACCTTTACTCCTTTGTTCTGCAGGCTGGTTTGCAACCGGCGACTGCCATAGGTCCCACCACTGACTTCAAATACGGCCTTCAGATGCACACTGGTCGTGCAAATTAGCGGGTCGCTTTTCTGGCTCCTCAAATGGGCGTAATAGCCTGACCGTGACACTTCCATTGCCTTGCATGCAGCTTGTATCGAGATGGCCTTCTGTTGCAACTGATGGATGATCTGATATTTCATTTCAGTTCTTTGGCAAAGAAGGCCGACGCTTTTTTTAAAATATCAACATCCTGTTGAAGCTGCCGGTTCTGGGCTTCCAGTTCACGTATGCGTAGCTGCTCTGGTGTTAAAGACTTGCCCACACCAACCTGATCAAGTTTCTGTACATTAATCTGACTTAGCCAGCGACGTACCGCTGTCTCACCCAAATCGAATTCCTTGCACACCTGACCCACGCTTAAGCCCTGTTCTGTCACCATGCGTACTACTTGCAACTTAAATGCAATCTCGAATGTTCTTCTCTTGGCTTTCATTTCTTCTTCCTCAATAGGTCAATTATCCCACCTATCTCGGTGTCCGTTATTATTAGACCACTACAATCTGACACCAATCCAGAAGTACATGCTTTGAGTGAAGTCTTAAATTTGCTGCCGATACATGCCGCGACATCACAGGTACATGGTTTTAGAAACGCCAATGGCGTTTATATGAAGCTCTGCAATTACCTGCGGTTTGATCCTGATTACACAGGTACAGGACTTCAGCGAGGTGGGAAGTTAGAGAAAATAATCTGGGATGAATTTGCATCAAACAGAACTTTATTGACCCAGGCGGCGTAGGCAATTATTGCGGGGGCTAAGACAATATCCAGGCCAGCGAGCATCGAAGAAGAAACAGAAGAAAAAATTGATGAATTTCCTGAAGGTCGGATCATCACAAAAATGCATACGCGCCGTGAACGCAATGCAAAATTAATCAAGAAAAAGAAAGAAAGCGTGTTAAAGGCTACTGGCAAGCTAGCTTGTGAAGGCTGTGGTTTTGATTTCATGCGCTTTTATGGCCCGCTTGGCGACGGTTTTATAGAGTGCCACCATCGTCGTGCGCTATCAACTTTGGTTGAGTCTAAAAACACTAAGTTAGATGACCTGGCAATGGTTTGTGCCAATTGCCATCGCATGCTGCACCGAATACGTCCATGGAAAACCATTGAAGAATTGCAGATTCTAATAAATTCTCAATGCGTAGGATATTAGCAGTGTGTAATCACCAATGAACATTAGAAATGTATGAGTGTTAGACCTAACTAAGGCTCTCCTGGCAATATATTTATTGCCGATATTACCTCACTAAAAATTTCAACATAATAGAAAGGCAAAAAATGAAATTTCTCAAACTTCTTTGCATCGCATGCGTAATTACAATTGCGGGATGTGAAAAAGAGGACACATACGTTTTAAATACAACGGATTCTAATACCATAGGGAAAATTGAAATCCACGGATCAACAGGAACCCTTCGATTCGCTAAAACCAACAATAAACAAAACGAAACGATTTACAACCTTACCGATATAAAGATGCCAGACTTCCCGCAAAGAAAAGGCTTTGCTGTGACGAAAATAAGAGTTAAGGAATTAAATATCTATTTATCATTCAGTTTAATTTCCGGCACTTTCACATGTGAAAGATGTGAAGATCATAAAATTCCTCAAAATTGGGTTTTCGTAAATCCCGAGTCTGAAAAGTAATTCATTTTTACTATACCAACGGTAAAGTGTAATGATAGGTAAAGCGATTACCAAATCGCTTTACCTTCTTCAACCCATTGCGTTTCAACTCGATCTAAGTACGCACCGAAATCTTCAGAAATAATTTCTTGATTTCTAAAAATACCATTCTCAAAAAATATTTTGATATCGTTATGAGTATCGTTAAGCATTCTTGATCGAAACCCGAAGATATTATTGGCTAAATAAAAGCTCACAATATCCATAATCAAAAGAACCGAGGCTCCACTGATTCTGAGATTTACTTCTTGACTGAGTCCATTTTCAGGTCGAATTGTGCCGCTATGTGCGATAGAGTTTCTTATAGTGTTTAATCTTCGCAACCGTTTTTCTTGCTCAGCAGTAGGTTTTTTAGGAAACATTTCCAACTCTTGCAAAAACCAGGTCATCTTCAAGATAGCAGATGGTGCCCCGCTACTTTTAAAACGAGCCAATATGTCATCAGTAACGTCATTAGAAACACCCTCAATACGGAAAAATTTAACCATTAAATTTCTCGCCTTATTCAGCATTGAATTGTCAATTTTTGAGACAACTTTTTGCATAGCAGTCTCCTGAAGCTTCCTATCTTGAAAAGTCGTTTTACGATTTTCTTTCGCCCAGGATGTACAAAAGGTTTCAAATGCTGCATTTAGATATGCCCCTTTACCTATTACGTCAGTCATATAACTTGCTTGCACGATGCAGAAAATTGCATCTGAAAATCCTTTCTCCGAAAATTCAGCTATTTTCTTCCAAGCCATATTTGCCTGTCCAAAAATTTCTTCTGGTAACATTAACGGATCAGCATACTCACGACGCGGATCCCATTCCAATTCGTCCTCGGTGTACACTCGACGACCAGTCAGAAATGAAAGGAAGATTTTTAAATCATAAATTAGTGTTGGTCCAATTGGATTTGGAAATAATAAAGAATGCGAATCAGGGACATCTAGCAACACAGCGGTCTCAACAAATTCACCTCGAGCGCGCGGGACAGTTTCCATTTTTCTATTCCATTGGTCATCGTGTGTTAATTTACGAATGGCACGTTTCGGTAATCGTTTTAAGTTGTCGCAATGAATTTCCGAAATTTGAATATTAAATGGTCCAATTTTTAATGTAATTGGTTGCGAAAACCCATGATCAAAATTAAATAGTTTCATATTTGCTCAAAATGGAATAGATCAATGCAATCGGTTATATTTTATTGTGCGCCAGAGTGGTGCTTGGTTTGGTTCTACAGAGCATTCTTTATATTGTCCATCTTTCATTTTTTCAACACTACCGATTGAATATTGGCTATCGTCGATGTAGCAACTGTCTAATAGTTGATTTTCTTCTTTAGGCTCAGCTAAAGTCGGCATAACAGCAATTTCTATCAAAGTAAAAAGTATTCCTGAACACAACCCTATCAAATACGTCCGGCCTTGCTTTGAAATTCCCGGTTTTACTCCCCTCGGCTGGCACCGGTCACAATCTTGTACTACCTTCTTATTGCAGACGACATTGTGAACCACAAGTGGGGCGGTGACAGTAATGTCTGTTCTTTCACCTTTCGCCTGGACTTGTAGCTTCGCTGACTCTTCTTCTGAGTCAACATTGACATGCAGGATAGTTGTAAATCGTGGCGCCTCATTGAATTGGCCTAAAACTGCTTGGCCGACACTCGCTTCTATGTCTATCGTCTGGCTGTTATCGGCTTCTACTTCTTTGTTTTTTTCCCTATCAGATTGACAGCCTGTGACCCTGTGATATCGCCAACAATTTGCTGCCCAACTTTGCCTAGATTACTGACTCCGCTGATAGCCTGGGGAGCACTTAAACCAGTGATCATTCCCAACACTCCAGCTTTTCCTCTGATATCAAGCGCTCGGTAGCCATCCAAAACTTCTATCTCGTCTTTTGCAATAGCGTTCGCTGATCTAATCCCCGTAACGATGTAATAGATATCTGCACCGAGTTTATGCAACCCGGCCAAATACAATAAATCAGGTTTAGTTTCCTCGGACTCATATTTAATTTGAGTCATAGAAGTTTTTTCGAGAACAGCGGCGAGCGCCTTCTGCGTGAAGCCAAGTTTTAGACGCTCCTCTATGAGCCTAGCCCCAAAACCAAATAATTCTTTATTTTTATCTGTTGACATGTAAATTATTCTTTACTATAGTAGCTACACCCTGTAACTACTCTTAATAATACATTATGAGCCTGCCCTCTATTGCTAGTCGTGCGCCAAAAATTCCTTTGGCTCTCCCTCTCGCTTTGCGGCTGTCTGCTGAAGAAATGGCAAAGACAGACAAATACGCCGCCCTGGAAGTACGGTCCCGTTCTGCTTTTGCGCGCATGGTTTATTTGCGCGGCCTTGCAGACTACGAGCGTGAACTTGCCAAATCCAAATAAGCGAGGCCGCCATGTACGCAGATAAAAGACGCATCAAGACCAATAAAATGATGATCCGCTTCGATGACTATGAATTTGAGTTAATCAAAGCCATGGCCGCTTATCAGGGCGATCAACCTGCTGCCTTCATGCGTGAGCTGGTCTTGCGCGAAGCCATCGCTTTACTGGGTGAGCAAGTCCCAGAAATCTTATCTGCAAAGTAATTACTTTGACAGACACCATCAGGTCATTTTGAAGTAGACGAAACAAGAAGATGCCTTCACTCCATACCGATTTCACGGACGCTGAATTAGAAATACTTGAAAAAGTGCGTGTTCAATGGGGGCTGCGTGACCTTGATGAAACGGCTGAATTTTTGGCTAAGCGTTTTTTGCGCATGGGTATGCAGAGAATGACCGGCAGTGGCCGCGCCATGAATTTAGTTTCACTTGAAGATTTTGAAAGGACGACAGAATGAGAGTAATCGGTTTGCCTTGCCCTCATTGCGCCCAGGGTGTACGCGCCATCAAAAGCCGCACGATGTCACCTATGTTTAAAGAAATCACGTATCGCTGCAATAACGTGGATTGCGGCCATGTTTTTGTGGCTGGCCTAGAGGTATTGCGTACCTTGTCACTGTCGGCCACGCCTGACTATAAGGTCAGGATACCTATTTCAAGGCATGCCAGACAGTCTGCCTTGAATCAGTTGTCATTGAATTTATCTGTCGGGTGACGCTAATCTAGCCGCCCTACCCTAACCCGTTTTTGATGAATGAACATGCCTGTTTTCAGGCGTGAGGGACTTTTTTTGCCTAAAACTTTTGGAGGCCACCATGCGTTTGACATTTGCAACCCGTTTTGTATTGGCGCGAGAGATACACAAGCTGCTGGCGTCATCTCGTCGCGGCCCAACGATGAGCCGTTTGTATAACCGCAGCCTGATAGGGGAAGTTATCCACGATCTGGGCGGTCTTGCCGGGGAGTGGTGAGCATGCAACAGCCTGGTGATGATTTTACCCGCGACATTTTTAACAAGCCCGGCCGGGGCCGCCCACGCAAGCCAAATGCCAAAAGTGCAGCCCAGCGCGCCAAAGAATATCGCGACCGTCAGCGGGAACAGAAATTCAACTTTTTAAGGGGGCAGCGTAATGAGATTGCCTAATGAAGTGTACGTCGCCCTGATGGGTGCCATCAGCCTGGGCGTCACAGAAAACGAACGCCTGCAGGGAATTGCAGAGCGTTTGGGGGACGTGGAGGCCGAGCAGGAATATTCACGCAATGTGCGGCTGCTGCAAGAAGGCCGCCAGTTGCTGATTGAAGAACAGCACAAATTTTCGTGACGCGTCACAAAAAATCATGCCTATACCCAAACCTACAGATGACGAGTTACGCCAGGTGCACACCGCTTTGCATGTTTCGGTGCCATTTGAGCAGATGTCGCCATTTATTCGACACTACTTAGAAATGGTTGCGCACTGCTGGTGCGGCCAAATTCCGGCGCATTTATTTGGCAAGCCTGTTGCTGTGCCCTCTTCTAAACCACTTAAGGCCAACGTGCCTGACTTTAAACGCCGCGCTGCTGGCGACTTTGAATAGATCGTATGGATTCATCACTTCATCATGAAATTACGTTGCGCCTGGCTGAATTTAAATTCAAGCCAGGCTCAAGCGGCATGCTACGCGGCGGCGAATGCCCGGCATGCAAGAAAAAAGAGCTGTACACGAATGCAGAGCATCCCTGGGTATTACGTTGCGGTCGCCTGAACAATTGCGGCGAAACCTTCCATGTCAAAGAGTTGTATGCGGATCTGTTTGATAACTGGTCTGACCGTTATAAGCCGACGCCACAGAACCAAAACCCGAATATTGCGGCCGACGCTTATATGCAGCACGGCCGTGGCTTTGAGTTGGCCAAGGTTCAGGGGATGTATACGCAGGAGTATTACTTTGACCAGGAATTGAAGATAGGTAGCGCGACGGTGCGTTTTCCGTTTGCGAATGGCTATTGGGAAAGGATCATCGATCAGCCGCACCGCTTTGGCAAAAAGAAGGCGCATTTTAAGTTTGGTTCTAAGTATTACGGCCTGTGGTGGAAGCCTGACAATGTGGTGCTTGAGGGCAAGGATGAATTGTGGCTCGTAGAGGGTGTTTTTGACGCCTTGGCGCTGATGCATCACGGCATAGCGGCCGTTGCCCTGGGCAGTTGCAATAACTACCCTGACGAGTCTTTACGCAATTTGGCTGTATCTCGCGGCGATCAGAACTGCACGCTGGTGTGGGCTTTGGATGGTGACAACGCCGGACGCAGCTTTAGCAAGAAGCATGTTGAAAAGGCGCAGGCATCTGGCTGGACGTGCCAGGCCGCCCAGATCCCGCAAAAAGGAAAAGGCAAGCTGGACTGGAATGACGCGCACCAGCGCGGCTTGCTGACTGATGATGATTTTGAGGAATACCGCTATCACGGTGATTTGCTGCTAGCCAGGACGCCGACAGAAAAAGCCTTGCTGATCTATAAGCATGACGGCGACCAGACAGAATTCTATTTTGATTTTGGTAACCGGCTGTTTTGGTTCCGCCTCGATCTGGAGCGGTATAACAAGGCCAGGGAGCAGCAAGACAACAGCGAAGAGGCAAAAAGCCTTTCAGAGTATGCCCTGCGCGACCAGGCGCTGGTGACATCGAGCATGGTGCGGCAAATTGCCAATTGCTTGCCCAGGGCGCTGTATTTTCAAGAAAACCTGATCACTAACGAGAGCTGGTACTACTTCCGGGTGTCTTTCCCGCATGACGGTAAGCCGGTTAAGAACACGTTCACGGCCGCGCAGATAGCGAGTTCAGCAGAGTTTAAAAAGCGTCTGTTGGGTATGGCTGCAGGCGCGATGTTTAGCGGCAGCAGCCAGCAGCTTGACCGCATCCTTGCGGACCAGCTTTACAACATCAAGCGCGTGGACACGATTGATTACATTGGCTACAGCCTTGAGCATGGCTGCTATGTGCTGGGTGACGTGGCGATGAAAGACGGCGTATTGAATGAAGTGAACGGCGAAGACTTTTTTGATATTGGCAAGCTGTCGATCAAGTCTTTGAATAAATCGGTGCACCTGACGATCAACCGCGACCGCAATGATTACCGCACTGACTGGCTGGAATTGATTTGGACGGCTTTTGGTGCCAAGGGGCTGGTGGCCCTCACCTTTTGGTTTGGATCGCTGTTTGCGGAGCAAATCAGGTCTAAGCAATCGTCATACCCCTTTCTTGAGGTGGTGGGCGAAGCTGGCGCGGGCAAATCGACGCTGATTGAATTCCTTTGGAAACTGTTTGGCCGCAACGCCTATGAAGGTTTTGACCCTAGCAAATCGAGCCTGGCCGCCCGCGCACGTAATTTCAGCCAGGTATCTGGCTTGCCGGTGGTGCTGATTGAATCTGACCGGGAACGCATGGGCGACGAAAAAAGCCATGTGAAGTCATTTGATTGGGACGAGCTGAAAACCGCCTACAACGGCCGCAGCACACGCGCCAGGGGCATGGCGACGGGTGGCAACGAGACTTACGAGCCGCCTTTCCGGGGTTCTATCGTGATATCCCAAAACAACCCGGTGAATGCGTCTGAGGCGATTCTGTCGCGCATTGTCCATTTGTATTTTGACCGCTCTACACAAACGGCCGCGTCCGGAGAGGCGGCGGACAAGCTGAAGTATATGTCTGTGGAACAGGTTTCAGGCTTCATCCTGGCTGCCACCAAGCGCGAGAAAGCCATCATGGAGCTGGTGGGCACCAATACACCCGCCTACCTCAAAGAGCTGCGCCAAAACAAGAATATCAAGATGCCGCGCCTGGTGGAAACTCACGCGCAGATGCTGGCGCTGGCAGATGCCCTGGCGCTGGTGGTGAAGCTGTCTGAATCACAGCAGGCCGCCTTAAAAGCCCAGATCGTGACCATGGCAGAGGAACGCCAGCAGGTTATCAATAACGACCATGTACTGGTGCAGGAATTCTGGGAGGCCTTTGACTACCTGGACGCCGGAGATATGTCGGTGCTGAATCATTCACGCGACTCTAACCAGATCGCCGTCAATTTAAATCATTTCTTGCAGGTGGCCACAGAGCGCCGCCAGCAGGTGCCGCCCTTGCGCGACCTGAAAAAGGTACTCAAAACGAGCAGCCGCCGCAAGTTTATCGAGGCTAACAAGGTGGTTAACAGCGTCCTGCGCTGCGCACAATCGCCGGTTGCCACGCCCTCTTCTTCTGTTAAGTGCTGGGTTTTCCAGCGTGAAAAATAACCACGAAAGGACTGAAATAATGAGCTTTCAAGTCAAAGTAAAAACTGACCTGGGCAAGTTTGAATACTTCGCCATCGCCCAGGAGGCCGGTGCTGTTTTCGATGCCGCCTATGATTTTTTCGGTGCTTGTGGTGTCACTGTGAACCCGATAAGAGGTGGCAAATGATCGTTGCTAAACATCGGATTTTGCAGGCCTATGTCGTCACTTACGCACCTGGCAAGGCTAACGCGGCCCGCTGTAGGGAAGTGGCTGAAAAGCTGGGAATTGATGCTGAAACAGTGGCGCAAATCGTGAATGAGACCGTGGGAGAACAGTGAAATGAGAATAGTAAAAATTACTTCGTACATGAGTGCTGATCAGGCCCAGGCTTTGGCGCAATTTTTTAAGCGTGTCGGATTTTCAGAATTTAAACAGCTTGCTGCAACTATCGATGAGGCCTATTTGATGCAGGAAGGTGCGTTAAAAGTTGCTGATGGCCTTGCTGATAATGGCTTTGCACCACGCTGATTGATTTATATGAGTTCAATTTTTGAAACAAAAGTGGAGTCTGAAACACTGACCAGTGACGAGCTGGCCAGTATTACAGGCTGCCCGCGCAGGCATGACCAGATCGTGTGGCTTAAAAGTAATGGCTGGGTCTATCACCTCAAGCGCAATGGGGAGCCAGTCATCGGTAGGTTGTATGCCAGGCTGAAACTGGCTGGCGTCAACCCTAAAGATTTCGCACCGGCGGCACCATGGACGCCGGACTTTTCTAAATTATCTTGATTTAAACTATGAGACCAAAAACCACGTCACGCGATTTACCGCCCAAGATGATAAGGCGCGTCAGAAAATCAAAAACATCAGACAAACAATGGACGTCTTATTTTTACAACGGCTATGACGAGCTTGGTGCGCGCAAGGAAATACCCTTGGGCACTGACTTGAATGCTGCAAAACGAAAGTGGGCAGAGCTGGAATGCGTGGAGCCGCCTCTTGATACAAGCCTGATGAAGCACGTATTTGACCAGTATGAGAAAGATATCTTGCCTGGGAAGGCGTACAGCACGCAGAAAGATAATCTGGACTCACTGAAGCAATTGCGCAAGGTGTTTAACGACGCGCCGATTGATGCAGTAACGCCGCACATCATTGCTCGGTACAGGGACACCCGGTCTGCAAAAGTGCGCGCTAATCGCGAGATTGCCCTTCTATCTCATATTTTCAACATGGCGCGGGAATGGGGCTTCACTCAAAAAGAAAACCCTTGCCGTGGCGTGAGAAAAAACAAGGAGTCGCCCAGGGACTATTATGCTGATGAGGATGTCTGGGCGGCCGTATGCGCGCAAGCAGTGCCAGAGCTTAGGGATTTGATGGATCTGGCATATTTAACGGGCCAGCGACCTGCAGACGTGCTGAAGATGAAAACATCTGATGTCAGGAACGGCGCTCTTGAAATTCGCCAGGGGAAAACAAAGAAATATTTGCGCATTGTGCTTGGCGCTGATGAAAAACAGTCACAGTTAGGTGCCATTCTTGAGCGCTTGATGTCAAATGCGCGAGAAATGCGGGTGGCCGCCCTGGTGACACTGCCAAATGGTCAACCCTTGAACAAAGGCACTTTAAGGCTTAGATTTGAGGCCGCCAGGTCAAACGCAGTGCAAAAGGCTGCTTCGGATGGCGATATTGCTTTATCAACACGAATATCAAATTTTCAATTTCGCGATATCCGCGCCAAGGCCGCCACCGAAATCGCAGATATCAGTGACGCAAGTAAATTACTTGGACATACTGAGCAGGAAATCACTAAAAAGGTCTATCGCAGGCTTGGTGAAGAGGTAAAACCCACCCGTTAAATATGGGGGTTGCGGAAGTAGCTTCCGCAACTAAGCCTTTTTTTGCCGTTTCTTGTAGTTTCTTATATAAGATCAAAACTATCAGACAAATAAAAAAGCCCTTGATTATCAAGGGCTTTTTCGTATTCGTTGGCGGAAGCTGTGAGATTCGAACTCACGAAGGCTATAACACCTCGCCAGTTTTCAAGACTGGTGCATTCAACCGCTCTGCCAAGCTTCCGAGCCGCACAGTATAACCTGAGTGGCGGGCTTGGGCAAGGATCAAATTTCGAAATGGAAATTTTTATCTAGCAAAGCAAGAAATTGCTGGGGGCTGACGGGTCTGGAGTAGAGGAAGCCCTGCACTTCGTCGCAACCGGCGTTGATGAGGAAGGCCAGTTGTTCGCGGGTTTCTACACCTTCTGCGATGACTTTGTGCTTGAGTTGCTTGGCCATCATGATGATGGCGCTGGCGATGGCACAGTCGTTCTGGTCTGTGGGAATGTTGAGGATGAAGGAGCGGTCTATCTTTAGCGTATCTATCGGGAAACGCTTGAGGTATGAGAGGCTGGAATATCCTGTGCCAAAATCATCAAGGGCCAGCACGACGTCCTGGGCGGTGATTTGCTCCATGATGGCGATGACGCTCTCGGTGCTGTGCATGAGCATGCTCTCGGTGATTTCGAGTTCCAGCCATAGTGGTGATATCTGGTAGCGTTGCAGGGCCTCTTTAACGCGCAGTGGCAGGCTGTTGGTAAATTCTCTCGCTGTGACATTGACCGCGATGCGGAACGGCGCTATGCCGCTGTCTTGCCATTCCCTGGCCTGGGCGCAGGCGGTTTCGAGTACCCAGGCGTCGATTTGCAGGATCAGGCCGGTTTCTTCTGCAACGGGGATGAATTCTGCTGGCGAGATCAGGCCTTTTTCTGGATGTTGCCAGCGCAGCAAGGCTTCTGCTCCAATGATTTTGCCGCTTTTGATATCAACCTTGGGCTGGTACTGCAAATAGAATTCCTGGTTTTCCAGTGCCTTGCGCATGCTGGATTCAAGATACAGCCTGCCAGCGATGCTCTGGTTCATGCTGTCGCTGTAGAACACAAAGCTGCCGGATACATTGCCGGCGCTGCGCTTGGCCTTGTACATGGCGATGTCGGCTTTTTGCAGCAAGGCATTGGCGTCATTGCCGTCTTGCGGAAAGACGCTGATGCCTATGCTGGCGCCAACGCGCAATTCGTGGCCAGAGACGATGAAGGCGTCATTCAATGCCTGCAAGAGTTTTTGCACAACGAGACTGGCATGGAAATGCTGGTTGATGTCGAGTACGGCGATGGCGAATTCGTCGCTGCCGAGGCGGGCTACGATGTCATTCTCGCGCAGGGTTAACAAGAACCGGGCTGCGACCTGGCGCAACAACTCATTGCCTATGTCGTGACCAAGGGTGTCATTGATGAGTTTGAAACGGTTCAGGTCAGGAAAGATAATCGCAGCGCTGCTGCTGTTTCTTTGTGAGTGCAACAGTGCATTATCGACGAGTTGCCGGAACAGGCTGCGATTGGGCAGATTGGTCAGCGCATCGTAGTAAGCGAGGTGATTGATTTTTTGTTCTGCTTCTTTGCGGGCAGTGATATCGCTGAGATAGCCTATGATGCCTATGGGCAGGCCCTGGGCATCACACAATGGTGACAGGCTGAGACTGGCCCAGAATACTTCACCCGATTTTTTCTTGCGGCGCACTTCCATTTCGCGGCCACCGTGCTCCAGAAAGCTGTCATACAAATGCGTATCCGACTCACCCTCATCGTCGTATAGGAACAGGATGTTTTTTCCTATGACTTCTTGCGCCGCATAGCCAAAGAGCTTTTCTGCGCCACCGTTCCAGCTGAGGATGAAGCCTGCCAGATCCATGGTAACGACGGACTCATGAATCTGGTCAATGATCTGGGTCTGTTGCCATTGTGCCTGGGCGGATGCCTGTAACTCCTGGTCCAGCTTTGCGCGTTTGGAAAACAGCTTGGCCGTGAGACTGGCAAGGGTATTCAATTTTGCCAGGTCAGGTTCGTTGATCTGCCCTTTTTTACCGGACAGGATGTAATAGGTTTCGGGTGACGCCATGCACAGCACATCAGCCTGTGTTTTTTGTTCATCGAGTTTGCCACGGCGGAATGCCGCATTGGCGTCACGAAAAACTTCTTTGACTATGCGATTTAAAGCAGCATCAAGCTCCTGGCCTTGCAGGCACAAGACAGCCTCTCCGAGACTGGCACCGACTTCGAGTTCGTCTATCGCAGCTTGCCTGGTCATTGGCTACATATCCTGGCAAACCTGATTCACCCATGTATATGCAGTGATCATGCAGTCGTAATAATCATCGGCACTCAAGCCCAATTCTTCTATCAGGCCAGAATCAAAGTCTTTGAGAGGACGGTCTGCCCTTTCTACCAGATCCAGGCTTTTACCTAGCGCACCTGATTTGTGCAACAAAGCATCGAGCACTTCTGTATGCAGGTTTAAAGGTTGCAGCACCTCGACCAGGGGATTGCCGAATAGTTTGTCGAGCAAAGAAAACATGCCAACCATGAAGGCACAATCGAGCTCATCCTTGCTGCCGCCACGTTTGAGACAAATTGCCTCCATCAGGCTTGCACGAAATGCGGCACGCGGCATCAAGGGGTTCAGGCTGCCGCTGCGATCTTGCTGGCGCGCATACAGTAATAATTGCAGCCATCTTTGCAACTGCCTGCGCCCCAGCAGGTTAATGGCCTGGCCAAAGCTGGACACCCGCACGGTTTGCGCAAAGGCGGCAGAACTGACGAGCTTGAACAGCATGAAGGACAGGGTTGCATCTTGCTTGAATAATTCTTCCAGTTCACGCGATTCTGCATCGCGGGCGACCAGGCCCAGCAATTTCAACAAGCGCGTTCTGGCAGTGGCATCTGCTGCCTTGTTGCTGAGGGGTGGGTGAAAAGCATAATCGCCAGAGAACCATTTAAACCCGGCTTCATGCGCCTGCTCTTGCAAGGCTGCATGGGGCAGATGCTGCGCCAGGTGGTCTCCGCCATGCAGGCGTAACAGCAAGGGTTTGATGTGGGCAGGAATGTCCTTGCTGCAATCGACACTGATTTTCTTTGCGCCTTCCCATATCGCATTGTCGTGCGCCTGCAAATCATCAATGATGACGCGTGCGCCATGTGAGTTGAAATACTTGAGTCTGGTTTGCACTTCCTTGTCTTCTGCGGATTTTGCAGGTACACCAAGGACGATACGCGCCAGTGGCAAGCGCGTATCGATGTCTGCCGGGACCAGCAGAGGGTCTGCAATTTTGACTAGAACAGAAATGCCAGAGAGTCTGGAAAAGATTTCTTTTTCATGCAAAAACTGGAGCAAAGCAATGACATCGCCAATTGGCAAAGCGCCAAAATCAGCTTGAAGTGCAAGCAACTGTTGCTTGCTATTCATCACGGGCAATAAAGTGCCTATTCCACGAGCCAGAGTCATAAAGAAGGACGTCAAATGTTACAAAAATTGGTAGAGATATTAGTTTGGGACTTAACCAATTGCAACACAATTTAAAGCGACAGGTGAGGTATTTTGATACTTGATGAGTGCAATCTGACACAATTACCAGAATTCCAGCTTAAAACTGCCTGGCTGTTGATTTTTCAACAGGCATATGGGTGCTGATACTCAGCTATCAGGATAGGAGATATTTTAGATTTCACCAATAAAGCATGTGGTAAAAATCCCATGCCTTATTGGGCTCGCATCAGGGCCGCGTCTGACTCTCATCAGACAAATAAATTATTCGCTGCCGAGAAAAATCTGTTGCAGGTCATTCAAAAATTGCTTGCCCAGCGGCGTGGGGCAAATGATTTCATGGTCGCGGTAAAGCAGACCTTTATTCTCAGCAATCAGCAATTCTTTTTCTATGCTGTTGAGCAGCATACCGGTGCGCTCCTGGAACAAATTGACCTTGAACCCTTGTTGCAAGCGTAGCGCGTTCAACATGAATTCAAAACCCATTTCATCCACAGAGATTTCATGCGACTCTTGCACACAATTACCTGCAGCCATGGCGTCCATATAAGCCTTGGGTTGCTTGTAACGCGCCTGGCGCACTACCCGGTGTGGGAAGGATATTTTTGAATGCGCACCGGCACCTATGCCGAGGTAATCACCAAAGTTCCAGTAATTGAGATTGTGTTTTGATGCCCTGCCCGCTTGCGCATAGGCAGAGACTTCATAATTGCCGTAACCTGCTGCTGCCATGCGCCCGTGGATGAGGTCTTGCATTTCTGCGCTGAGGTCGTCATCGGGTATGGCTGGCGGGAACTTGGCGAAGTAGGTATTGGGTTCCAGCGTCAGGTGGTATAGCGACAGATGTGGCGGTGCGAAAGAAATGGCTGTTTCCACATCTTCTCTGACTTCATTCATGGTCTGGCCTGGCAAGGCAAACATCAGGTCAAGATTGAAGTTGTCAAAATTTGCCTGCGCGATTTCTATGGCCCTGCGTGCCTCGTCACCATCATGGATACGGCCCAAGGCTGCCAGGTGTTTGGAGTTGAAACTTTGTATGCCTATCGACAATCGGTTGATGCCGCTTTGGCGATAAGAGCGAAATTTTTCTGCTTCAAACGTACCGGGATTGGCTTCCATGGTGATCTCTGCATTGCCGTCCAGTGGCAACAGCGTACGCACGTCAGAAAGCAATCTATCCAGGCCTGCTGCTGACATCAGGCTGGGGGTGCCACCACCGATGAAGATGGTGTATATCTTGCGGCCCCAAATCAATGGCAAGGCCGCTTCCAGATCAGCACGCATGGCATCCAGATAAGCTAACTCATCAAAGCTGCCTTTAACTTCATGCGAATTGAAATCGCAATAAGGGCATTTGCGTACGCACCAGGGGAAATGAATGTACAGCGATAGCGGCGGTAATTGCGTCAGATTGAGGCTGCCTGGTGCAAGATACTGGCTGGCCACGTCACCGGGTATGTTCGATAAGTCCGGTGATTTTTTTTGTACAGGCTGGCTTGCCGCTATGGGCTTGATGGGTATCATTTCAATTTTTCTACAAGGGCGCGCAAGGCTTGCCCACGGTGCGACAATTGATTCTTTTCTGCTGCAGCAAGTTCAGCCACGGTCTTATTCAAACTCGGAATAAAGAAATGTGGGTCATAGCCAAAACCGTTTTCACCACGGGCATCGGCAATGATTTTTCCTGCCCAGACGCCATCAGCAATGACCGGTTGCGGGTCAGATTCTGAACGCACGAAAACCAGCACACAGTAATAATAGGCGGACTTGTCTGCCATGCCAGCCAAATCTGCGATGAGTTTTTGGTTGTTGCGCACATCAGATTTTGGCTCACCTGCAAAGCGGGCAGACAGCACACCAGGCGCACCTTGCAAGGCATTCACGCAGATGCCGGAATCATCGGCCAGCGCTGGCAAACCCGTCAGGCGTGATGCATGCCTGGCCTTGGTCAGGGCATTCTCGACAAAGCTGGGATAAGGCTCCTCAGCTTCAGGCACCTCAAATTCAGATTGTGCCCTGAGGTCTATACCCAGCGGTGACAGTATCTGGTAAAACTCTTTGAGCTTGCCCTGATTATTCGAGGCCAGGACTATTTTCTGGTTTTTGCTCATATTCATCTACTCTTATACTCATACTTCCAATCAACTGACCTGCAAACCCAATACTTCTTTTTGCAAGGCGATCAGATCGGCAATCCCGTCATGTGCCAGATTCAGCAAGGCATTCATGGTCATGCGGTCAAATGCTTCACCTTCTGCCGTGCCCTGCACTTCAACAAAGTGGCCATGTTCAGTCATGACGACATTCATGTCAGTGTCGCATTGTGAATCTTCTGGATAATCCAGATCCAGTACGGGTTGAGACTGATACACTCCAACCGAGATGGCTGCCACAAAATGGCGGAGTGGTACGGCGGGGATGACTTCGCGCTCTACCAGTTTGGCAAATGCATCATAGGCAGCGACCATGGCACCGGTGATGGAAGCGGTACGGGTACCACCATCAGCCTGGATCACGTCGCAATCGATATGCAGGGTACGTTCACCAAAGGCCTCCAGGTCAAAGGCAGAGCGCAGGGAGCGGCCTATGAGGCGCTGGATTTCCTGGGTGCGGCCAGATTGCTTGCCCTTGGCAGCCTCCCTGTCCATACGGCTATGGGTGGAGCGTGGCAGCATGCCATATTCTGCAGTCATCCAGCCCTGCCCTTTGCCTTTCAAAAAGCCTGGCACCTTGTCTTCTATACTCGCTGTACAGATAACACGGGTGTCACCAAATTCGATGAGGACAGAACCTTCTGCATGCTTGGTGAAATGGCGGCTGATAACCACCGGACGCAGTGCGTCCGGTGAACGCCCGCTAGGGCGAAATGAGTTTGACATGATTTAGTTCTTAGAAGTAATACGTGATGATTTGTGTATCGCGTTGCGAATTTCTGCTATGGCTTTTTCAATTTCGGCGTCATTGAATACATCACCATCGGTGGTTTCAATTTCTGCATCGACTGGTGCCTGTATGGTGGTCGTGACCGATCCTATAGGCAAGGTATTGGTAGAGATAATGGTGGAATTATCCATGCGGTCGTCACCTTCCCACATCATGGCCAGCGCTGTGACATTGTCACTTTGCTTGCCAGCGATATCAACGGCTGAGCGTATCAACTCAGGCACGGCACGCACGATGGTGTGATCATGCAGGCGCTGCGCCAGCATATGATCGGGCAAGACTGACCACAGTCCATCAGAACACAGTAACAGCAAATCGCCAGGCTGCAACACTGCACGGCGAGACAGTTCAACGATAGGTGCATTGGGTGCGCCCAGGCAGTTAAACAACTTGTTACGATCAGGATGGGTATGTCTTTCTGCCGGATCGACCTTTCCCTGGGCAATCAGGGTTTCCAGACGGGAGTGATCTTTGGTGCGCAGTAAAATCTGGCCTTGGCGCATCCAGTACAAACGTGAATCACCACAGTGCGCCCAATAGGCATAACCATTTTGTATCAGGCAGGCAACGATAGTCGTACGTGGTGTTTCTGGCAAATTATTGATGGCGCGGTAGCGATGTATCTCTTGATGGGCCGCCAGGAAGCTGTCTTCCATGAAGCGTTCAGGTCGCCCTATCATAGGGTGAGCCTGTTGCTGGAACAGGTTACCTATGGTTTGCATGGCAATGGCTGCTGCCATTTCGCCCATGATGTGACCACCCATGCCGTCCGCCAGCAAAAGCAAAATCGAATCGCGGGTAAAGCTGTAACCCATACGATCCTGGTTGACCTTGCGGCCACCAATATGACTTTCTTGATAAACGGAAAAACGCATGAGATTTTTAAAACTTTATAATGGTTATTGATACAAACAGGCCTGGGAGCGCATACATTTGCTCCAGAGCCTGGCCAGCGACGAACAGACGAACATGCACAGCCAAAACAGCCTCACCAGCTTAATGCAGCCTTAGTTCAGCTTTAATTCAGGGTGCTTTCCTGTATGGTCGTATGGTCGCTTTCGACTTTTTTTCTTCTTCCAGCAATCAGCGTCTTGAACTTTAATGTCATTTTTTCCATAAAGGTCAGTTCTCGCTGCGGTTGTGCCTGAATCGCCAGGGCTTTTTGCAGGGCAAACACACTTTGCGGCCGCTCCAGCGGATCCAGTTGCAAACACCAGCGCACTACTTCTATCAATTCTGAAGAGTATAAACCCTCCAGCTTGCGGTAGTGTCCTTCCATCTTGTCACTGGTCTTGCGCTGGTCTGACGGCTGCGGCGGTGCACCTACCATACAGGCAAAAATTGAAGCACCGATACTGTAAATATCAGTCCAGGGACCCAGATTGCCGTTCTTCAAATACAACTCTGGCGCAGCAAAACCCGGAGTATACATTGGGTAGAGCTTGGGTATGTCAGTTTTGAGGGTTTGGCGGGCTGCACCAAAGTCCAGCAAGATCGGCGTACCATCCAGGCGCAGGTAGATATTGGCCGGCTTCAAATCCAGATGCAGCAACTTATTGGTATGCACTTCGCGCAAGCCATTCATGACCTGATTGAACATACGGCGGATAAAGCGCTCTGATACCAACGGCTTTTCACCCTTGTCACGACGGCGCAGGATATGTTCCTGCAATGAGCGGCCAGATTCATAGGCCATGACCATATAGACAGTCTCATTGGCGCGGAAGAAATTGATAACGCTGACCACATTCGGATGCGAGATGCGCGCCAGGGCGCGGCCTTCTTCAAAAAAACACTTCAATCCTATGCGGTAAATCGGCAGATTCTCATTCGAGATTGCTGGCACCAGCTCACCTTGCTGGCGTAAGGCCAGTGAGCTGGGTAAATACTCTTTAATTGCAACTGCGTTGCCATCTTCATCAGAAGCCAGATATACAATACTAAAGCCACCGGACGCAATTTTCTTTACAATGCGGTATCCGGCAATTTCCAGTCCATCTGGCAGAGGTGCGTTATTTTGTGCGGCCATCAATCGTCCAATTCACTATACAAAACGGATTGTGTTGATTATTGCGGTATTTGTAAAGAATATCCTAGTGTCTAATGCACAATTTAGCCAATCCAATGCACAGTAATACACAGTTCACGCCTTTTTAAGGAATTACCTTGAGCATTTTCAGCATGACAGGTTATGCCAGCAGCACCAATGAAACAGATGCCGGCACCATTACCATAGAGATCAAAAGCGTCAATTCCCGCTTTTTGGACCTGCAATTTCGCATTAATGACGAGTTTCGCTCAGTTGAATCACAATTTCGCGAGGCATTAACGCGTAAGCTGGCACGCGGCAAAGTGGAATGCCGCTTCAGCTTTGGTAAAAAACTGACAGAAACACATAATAAAAGCCTCAACACCAGTTTGCTTGAGCAGCTTGCCAGCTTCCAGGTCAATCTGAAGCAGCAGTTCCCTGACGCGGCGGCACTGAGCACCAATGAAATCCTGCGCTGGCCTGGCGTCATAGAAGAAAGCGAAATCAATGCAGAATCTTTGCAGGCGGCTATCAATGACACCATCAACAAGACGCTGGATGCATTTATCATCAGCCGTGAACGTGAAGGTGCGGCGCTGGAACAGGTACTGCTGAGCCGCATCGCTGCGATGGAAGAAATTGTCACCCGCATCACGCCTCTGATGCCGCAAATTGTTCAGCAATTCCAGCAAAAAGCTACTACCAGGCTGGAAGAAGCTTTGGGCCTGGCTTTGCAGTCCAGCGGCACCAATGCTGGCCAGACAATCACGCGCGAAGAAGCGCTGGACCGTATCCGCCAGGAAGTGACGATGTATGGCATACGTGTGGATGTGGCAGAAGAACTGGCGCGCCTGTCAGCCCATCTGACAGAAACCAGACATATCCTGAAAAAAGGTGGTCAGGTTGGCAAAAGATTGGATTTCATGATGCAGGAATTGAACCGCGAAGCGAACACCCTTGGTTCAAAAGCAGCATCCAAAGAATTGTCGGATGCATCCATGGAATTGAAGTTATTCATAGAGCAAATGCGCGAACAAGTGCAAAACCTTGAATAAACAGGCGCATTTGCTTATACTCCCGCACTCTTTTTCTTGGGAAATGTTGCGGGACAATAAATGGCTGGAAGTATCGGCTCAAATTTGTCTTGTTGATGACTTGAGATGACCTGAATTAAACCTACCGGAGGAATGCCATGAAAACCAATAATACGACTGCAGGCAGTCTTTTTGTGGTCGCAGCCCCCTCCGGTGCAGGCAAGTCTTCACTGGTCAATGCCCTGCTGGCGCAAGAACCTGCGATCAAATTATCAATCTCTTACACAACCCGCGCACCGCGCCCGGGCGAGCAAGATGGCCGGGAATACCATTTCACAACGCCGGAAGATTTTCTGGCGCGTAAGGCGCAGGGTGAATTTCTCGAATCCGCAGAAGTATTTGGTAATTACTACGGCACTTCACGCATTACCATAGAAGACCAGATGCGTTCAGGCACCGATGTTTTGCTAGAAATAGACTGGCAAGGCGCGCAGCAAGTCAGGAAACAATTCCCAGGTGCAGTTGGCATTTTTATCTTGCCACCATCGATACCTGCACTCGAAGAACGCCTGAGGAAGCGCGGCCAGGATGAGCCCCATGTCATTACCAAGCGCATTTTGGCTGCTGGCGGTGAAATGGCGCACTCTCCAGAGTTCGAATATGTTATTATTAATCAAGACTTTGCAACAGCCTTGTCAGAATTGAATGCAATTGTGAAAGCCACGCGCTGCCGATTTGCACAACAGGCAACACGCCACTACGAGCTGTTCACCCAACTTGGCATTCACGCCAATGCGAATTAATTCGCAAACCCAATTTAGTGAATTTTAGTATTAAGGAAAAAATATGGCACGTATTACCATTGAAGATGCATTGAAACAAATCCCTAATCGCTTTCAATTGACACTGTGCGCCACTTATCGCGCGCGCCAATTGCTGCAAGGTCACACGCCTAAAGTTGACTCTAAAGACAAACCAACGGTCATTGCCCTGCGTGAAATCGCTGAAGGTAAAATCGGTATAGAAATGTTGAAAAAAGTGCCGGTGTAAACCGCCGCATCTGCATTCTTAGCCGCTCCTTCTTCACGCCTTATCCGGCCGGGAATTACAGAATGAACCTCAATGATAGTCATTCATCTCTGGAAAACAAACCGGCCGATTCAAGCTCAGTCGCGCTGGCTGCTGTACGCAGCCCTGCGACTCTGGTTAATACCCCTGGCAGCATTAACACCATCAACAAACATAATTCCCATCTGGATGAAATAGACCATATTCGTGCATCGTCAACGAATACTGGTGTCGCTTCCATTACTGCATTAACCAACCGCATCAGCGAATACATGTCGGCCAGTGAATTGAAGCTGGTCAAGGAAGCCTATCGCTTTTCTGATGAAATGCATCTGGGACAGGTACGCAAGTCTGGCGAACCCTATATCTCCCACCCCATTGCTGTTGCAGAAATCTGCGCAGAGTGGAAGCTTGATGTACAAGCCATCATGGCTGCGCTCTTGCATGACGTGATGGAAGATCAGGACGTTAAAAAAGACGAGTTGATCGAGCGCTTTGGCGCTCCAGTCGCTACCTTGGTTGATGGTCTCTCCAAGCTGGAAAAAATAGAATTCCAGAGCCAGATCGAGGCACAGGCAGAAAACTTCCGCAAGATGTTGCTCGCCATGGCCCGAGATGTGCGCGTTATCCTGGTCAAGCTGGCCGATCGCTTGCACAACATGCGTACACTGGACTTCATGTCTGCGGAAAAGAAACGCCGCATCTCGCGTGAGACCATGGACGTGTATGTGCCTATCGCACACAGGCTGGGCCTGAATAATATCTACCGTGAGTTACAGGATCTGGCGTTTTCGCATCTTTACCCTATGCGTTACCGTACCTTGTCCAAAGCGGTCAAAGCTGCACGTGGCAATCGCCGTGAAGTCGTCAACAAGATCATGGATGCGGTAAAGACGGCTCTGTCCGAAGCTGGCCTTAAGGCTGAAGTATATGGCCGCGAAAAAACCCTGTACGGTATTTACCGCAAGATGCATGACAAGCACCTGAGTTTTTCCCAGGTGCTGGATGTGTATGGCTTCCGTATTGTGGTCAGTGATTTCCGTGACAGTTATTATGCGCTAGGTAGTTTGCATGCTCTGTACAAGCCCATGCCGGGCAAGTTCAAGGACTATATTGCCATTCCCAAGACCAATGGCTATCAATCCTTGCATACGACACTGATTGGCCCTTACGGTACGCCAGTCGAATTCCAGATACGCACGCGTGACATGCATCATGTCGCAGAATCGGGTGTTGCTGCGCACTGGCTGTACAAGAACGAAGAAGGCAGCCTGACTGACTTGCAACAGCGCACGCACGCCTGGCTGCAATCTTTGCTGGACATACAAAAACAGACTGGTGATTCTGCCGAGTTTCTCGAACATGTCAAAATTGACTTGTTCCCTGACTCTGTTTATGTGTTCACGCCAAAATCCAAAATTATTGCCCTGCCCCGCGGAGCAACAGCTTTGGACTTTGCTTACACCATCCATACCGATATTGGTGATCAGGCGATTGCCACACGCATCAATCACGAACCAGTGCCACTGCGTTCTGAATTGAAGAATGGTGATATCGTCGAAATCATCACTTCACCCAATTCGCGCCCTACGCCAAACTGGCTGACTTATGTGCGTACTGGCAAGGCCAGGTCGGCAATACGCCATTACCTGCGTACGATCAACCTGAATGAATCGACAGAACTGGGCAAACAATTGCTGGCGCAAGCCCTGGTGTCGGTCAACCTGAATCCCGACCTGCCAGATAGCCTGGTCGATAAATTGCTCAATGAATCCAGCGCAAAATCACTGGATGAAATTCATACCGATATTGGCATAGGCAAGCGCATGGCTGCTTTGGTGGCAAGGCATATACTGGACCTGGTGGAAGATGACTCACCGTCCATCCCCTTCCAGCAATTTGGCGACAAGATCAACAACAAGCGCGACCCCGTTATTATTTATGGCAGTGAGGGTTTGTCGGTGCAATTGGCACCGTGTTGCCTGCCCATACCTGGTGATGGCATAGTTGGTCAGCTCAAGCGCGACCAGGGCCTGGTTGTGCATACAGATGATTGCGAGCATGCCAAGCGCCTGCATATCAAAGAACCGGACCGCTGGATCGACGTCAACTGGGGTGAAGACCTGAACCGCCGTTTTGATTGCCGCATCGCCGTAACGGTGACCAATGAACGTGGTGCCCTCGCCCGCATCGCTGCAGAGATAGGTGAATCAGATGCGAATATCAGCCATGTCAATATGGAAGATGGCGATGCCAATGACATGACTAATATTCATTTCACGATACAAATCGAAGACCGCACTCATCTCGCAAAAATCATGCGCAACATCAAGCATTTGAATGGTGTTACCCGCATTACCAGAGAACACGGCTAACACTTATCGCTAGTGTATGGTCTTGTGCATCTTGCGCAAGCCCCACCAGACCACGCCAGCAATCACAGGTAAAGACAAGCCTGCCAGCATATCTGGATTGATAGGCAAACCCATCGCCTTCAGGCCCTTACCCGCATAATAGACCAGGCCTGTCATGTAATAGCTGATTGCCACGACAGACAAACCCTCGACCGCTTGCTGCAAGCGTAATTGCTGACCCGCCCTGGCATTCATGCTTTGCAATATCTTGCGGTTTTGCTGCTCCTGTACGATGCCTACCCTGGTGCGTAACAAGTCATTGGTATTGGCAATGCGCTCTGCCAGCGTTTCCTGTCTGCGCACAATGGCTTCGCAGGTATTCATGGCGGGTGCCAAGCGCCTGTCCATAAATTCACCTATCGTGGGCACCCCCTCTATCCTGAACTCACGCAATTCGGCGATACGCGACTGCACCAGCTTAAAATAAGCCTTGGATGCCGCGAAGCGATAACTGTTTTCCAGCGCCAGTTTTTCAGTGCGGGCAGCCAGGTCAATAATTTGCCGCAGCAAGCTTTGTTCAGCGTCTGTCGAATTTGCTTCACCCTGACCATTGCCCGCCATGGTCATCGCTGCTGTCAGGGTCACCAGTTCCCTCTCTATATCGTTCAACACAAAAGAAGCATTTTGCGCATGCGGCAAACCCAGCAGTGCCATCATCCTGTAGGTCTCAATCTCCAGCAGCCGCTGTACCGTGCGCCCCGCCTGCTGATCCAGAAAACCATTGTCCTTGACGACGAAGCGGCTAAAGCCATCTGCCTGTATCAGAAAATCTGTCCATACTTCACCACGGCTCAAGACTTCACTGCCTACCGCCACCCCACCCTCAAATATCTGCTTTACCGGCGAAGGTGGATGAAACTCCTGGGCTGCAGGGATAAGGGCAACATGGGTGGCAACCATGACCTTTTCTTGCAATTCAAACAGCCACTGCTGAGGCAAATGACGGATGGGGGCATTGGCAAATACCTGTGCCAATTCGGTTTCATGCGGAGCGCTATCCTGCGGCTCTGCCTGGTTTTCGACAAAGGTATAGGTGGCAAACTCTGTATGGCATTCCCATTTAAGGCGGAAACGACCAAAATCATGGAAGAAATACTTGGCATCACCTGAGGGGCTAGCCACCGCAAAATGACGGCAAAAGTCGCCCAGTATGACTTGTTGCGTCAGCAGGTTGTCACCACCCAGATGGGCATCATTCCTGGCAAAAATCGCCAGATGGGTCAGCGTCTCTGGGGCATGCAAGCGTAATGAAGGCCTGGAATGCACCTCCGCTGCCAAGGGTACACGCAAAGGATGGTTAAGTTTGGAGTAAGCAAGGGACATGTGGATTCAAAGGGAAATTAAAAATCTTATGCCGGGTAATTGACCTCAAGTATGGTCAACTCCTCTACCCCTCCTGGCGTACGCAATGTCACCGTATCATCTACCCTGGCCTTGATAAGTGCTCTGGCCACCGGGGAAATCCAGCTGATCTTGCCTTGCAGGGGGTCAAATTCATCAACACCGACTATCGTTACAGTATGCGCTTCACCATGCTGGTTTTCATAGGTGACAGTGGCACCAAAATAGATTTGATCAGAACCGTGATGAATACGCGGATCGAAGACTTCTGCAATATCAAGGCGTTTGGTTAAAAACCGTATGCGCCTGTCAATTTCACGCAAACGCTTTTTGCCATAGATATAGTCGCCATTCTCAGAACGGTCACCATTGGAGGCCGCCCAGTGCACGATATTGACAATCTCGGGCCGTTCCACGTCCATGAGATGTAAAAACTCGTCCTTCATACGCTGATGCCCCTGAGGCGTCATATAGTTTTTTACACCCGCAGGAATAGCTGGCGCACCGAATTCCTCTTCGTCGTCAGGGTCTGCTTCTTTCATAAATGCTTTGCTCATGCCTGCATTGTAATGGAGTTGATCAAAATAATTTTCTTTGTGGCACCGAAAGCCCACACTTAGCTTATAAAATAGAAGAATAGTTTGCTTGCCGTTAGCATTCAATATCAGTACTGATAGGATGTTTGCTAATGCCGGGTTACCTGAATAAGAAAATGGATTTTGCATGACAGAAAAAGCAGCAATCAATGTACTCGTCGTCGATGATCATGCCGTGGTCAGGGAAGGGATAAAGAGCATTATCTCAACCACAACAGATATGGCGATCATCGCAGAGGCAGAAACAGGCCTGGAGGCGATACGCCTGAGCCGTCAGCTCGATTTTGAGGTCTTGTTGCTGGACATTGCCCTGCCAGACAGAAATGGCATCGAGGTTTTAAAGCAAATCAAGTCCGAAAAACCACATATCGCAGTCCTGATGTTCTCCATCCACAGAGAAGATCAGTATGCAGTACGGGCCTTGAAAGCCGGCGCCTCTGGTTTTCTGAACAAGCAATGCA
This sequence comes from Undibacterium sp. TC4M20W, assembly GCF_049340245.1. Classification (NCBI taxonomy): domain Bacteria; kingdom Pseudomonadati; phylum Pseudomonadota; class Betaproteobacteria; order Burkholderiales; family Oxalobacteraceae; genus Undibacterium; species Undibacterium sp. TC4M20W. The sequence goes on along the minus strand of NZ_JBMPPI010000009.1, from coordinate 101,389 downwards.
GCAGCGCGCAAATCCTGGAAGCGATACGGCAGGTAGCCAGAGGTTTGAAATACCTCAGCACGCAACTTGCCCAGGAACTGGCAAACAACCTGAACCAGGAACATGAAGATGCGCTGCACAAAACCCTGTCTGACCGTGAGTTCCAAACCATGACCCTGATTGCGTCTGGCAAGTCCGTCAGCGATATAGCAAAAGAATTGTCACTTTCTGTAAAAACCATTAGTGAATACAGGTCAAGAATTCTATTGAAGATGAAATTGCGGCACAATGCTGAATTAACGCACTATGCAATAAAAAATCAGCTTGTAGATTAAACGACACTATTAATGTCGTAGGCAATACTCTTGTTAGCAAGGTCATTGGCAAAGCAAAATGTCGAAAACTCCAAATAATTCGCAGTTTAAAAGTCCCACAGATATTGCGCGCGAGACATTCAAACAATTGGCGATACAGCGTATTGCGCCAACACCCGAAGCCTACCGCAAGCTATACAACGACATTGCTGGCATTCCAGATACTCCGGTAGAAGCCCCGCCTGAAGTGGAGGCAGCGCCGGTCATTCCGCCAGCCGAGATTTTGCTGGCCAATTTTGCCAACAGCCTGCAGATTTCGACAGGTGAGATGTCCACTTTTGGGCAACGCTTCAGCCGTGCCATCAAAACTGGCAACTGGCAAGATTATGGCCGGGGCCTGACTCAACTCGCTGAACGTATTACAGCACCGCCGCCAGCACCGTCCAGTAACATCAGTCTCGTCGATCCGCTGCCAACGCCTGTTGCCAGCAAAAGCATCTCTCTGGTTGATGATGGCCCGGTTGAAGATGGCAGATTGCGCATACTTAAGGACTTGCTGTACCGCACCCTGACACTTGCCCTCACCTCACTGTTGAAACCTAGCCCGCAACTTGCCGAAGAGTCGGAAAGCCTGGGCACGGCAGTCAAGGTTGCTGGCAATGAAGGTGAGCTGAACCTGATTGCTGGCAGGCTCAAGCAATTGTGCTTTCAGATTGAACTGCAAAGTGGTGACAGCGCTGAACAACAGGAATTGCTGCTGCGTCTGTTTGATCTGCTGCTGACCAATATCCACGATCTGCTCGACAACGATAACTGGTTACGTGGCCAGATCGAGGTAGTACAAAATCTTATCGCTGGCCCGATTGATCACCGTGCACTGCAAGAAGCCACGCGTAGCCTGAAAGATGTCATCTACAAGCAAGGTGTGCTAAAAACCAGTATTGACGAGTCAAAAACCTCAGTCAAGAACATGATGACGGCGTTTATCGACAGATTGAATGCCATGGCAGACAGCACTGGGGCTTATCAGCACAAAATGGGCACCTACTCACAACAACTGAGTTCAGCCAAGAATGTTTCTGAGGTCAGCGACCTGATCAGGAATATCCTCAACGAAACCAAGGAAGTCCAGAGCGAAACCCTGCGTTCGCGTGACATGATAGTCGCCGCCCAAAAAGAGGTCAGCGAAGCAGAAGCACGCATCAAGGAACTGGAAAACAAGCTTGCCCACATGAGCGAACTGGTCAGGGAAGACCAACTGACAGGCAGCCTGAACCGCAGGGGCATGGACGATGTATTTGAACGTGAAGCCGACAGGTCTGACCGTCGTAACACACCACTTTGCGTAGCCCTGCTGGATCTTGATAACTTCAAGAAGCTCAACGACACTCACGGCCACGCTGCTGGTGATGAGGCGCTGGTTCACCTGGTACGTATCGTCAAGCAAACCCTGAGATCCATAGACGTAGTAGCACGATACGGTGGCGAAGAATTTGTCATCATCATGCCAGAAACGCAGCTGGAAGAAGCTGCCCAGGCCATGATGCGCGTACAAAGAGAATTGACCAAACACTTCTTCACGGCCAACGATCAGCGCTTGTTCATTACTTTCAGTGCGGGTGTTGCCTTACGCAATCCACGTGAGCTGCAAGAAGAAACGATTAAACGTGCCGACAAGGCCATGTACGAGGCAAAACAGTCTGGCAAAAACCGCGTCATCAAGGCGGCCTGATATCAAGATATCTGCAATCAGCAAATCAGGAGAAATATATCGCTGATCAGTATCAGTAAAAGAGTAAAAGCGGATACAAAAAAAACACGGAGGACAAAACGATGTTCTCCGTGTTTTTTGAGCTTTATTTCTAGCTGACCCGCTTAAGGAAGCCGTCAGGTGCAACGGTAATCTGCAATTTATAATCCATGGCCTTGTCGATCACAAATTCAGGATGGGTTTTCAGATATTCGAAAACGGCAGTCTTTGGGCTATTACCAGGCTGCCACGGACGGTTATCAAAGACATCTGCCGGCACATCTTCTACAAAAGTATCAAATACGACGCAATAACTGTCTTTCGTTACCAGCGGTGCGTAAGCCTGCAGCTCAGCCAATACATGTTCGTGAGTGTGGTTGGAATCCAGGAATACCAAGACTTTTTGCTTGCCTTGTGCAATTGCCTTCACCTGATCCACAATCTCGGTAGCGACGCTTGACCCCTGCAACATCTGTATACGCCTGGACATAGGGTGTTGCAGAATTGCTTCTTTATTGTGCTCGCGAATATCAATATCAATACCAATAACTTTAGCATCAGGATTACCGCCGCAAGCCGCATTTAACTCCAGCAATGAAGCGGAGTAAATAATAGAACCGCCATGAGCAATACCGGTTTCTATGATGAGATCAGGCTGCACCGTCCAGATCAGCTCTTGCATCGCCATCATGTCTATCGGGTTTTGTATGATCGGTCGGCCCAACCATGAAAAGTTATAAACATACTGACGACGCATGCTCTGCTCCAGCCAATCGCGGGACTGCGCCTGGAACTCAAGGTCTTTGCCCAATTGCTCTATGCGGGCATCGCGTTCTGCTTCAAATTGTTTAATCGGATTCATGGTTTTTTTGTGTAATGATTAAAAAGCGCTGGTAATTCACTTGTTATATCCAATTCCGGCTGCCCGGACAAGGACTCCAGCTTTAATGTGGAAATAGGCGGGAAACTGATGCATGGCGCATGATTTTCGAATTCACAACTGACGCCGAACTGTTCCAGCAATGCTGCGATTCTGGCATGCGTAGTATTCCTGCCCCTGGCTAAATTGTATATGCCAATCTCACCTTGTGTGGCAATTATGGGTAAAAAACGCACGACATCTGTGATGGAAATGTAATCTTTTTCTGAATCAGGGCTGCTGCGAAATACCACCCGTTTGGTTTTTGTTGCAGCATTCAAGATATCTGCCAGGAAATTCTGCTCTGGCATCCCTGTTCCGTACACATTCGATAAACGAACTACCCGCACATTGCGACCACCATGCAGGCACAGGCTTTCACCCATAAGCTTGGAAATATTATATAAATCGCCAGACAAGTGAGAGCGGACGGTCAATGCGGCGTCTTCTTGCGTATTCGTAGCGCCAGCATAAACACGGGTACTCGACAAATAAGTCAGACTTGCAAACTTGGCTTGTTGCAAAATACTTGATAGCAAATGCACATGAGCATCTACTGTCGCATAGGGGCGTTGCCGGAAATCGGCCGTCAGGCCAGCGCAATAAAAAACATGACCGAGGTCATCCGTCGTCAGCCGCGGATCATCACGTTCTGCGACATAACTGTTCCACCCCTTTGCTTGCAAAGCCTGGTGCAGATGCCGCCCGACAAAACCCTTGCCACCTATCAGGGTTGCGCGCAAAGCCTCGCTCATTTGCGCATCCCGATTTGTTGCAAGGGGTTGCCAACATTAATGGAGTACGCAGCAACCTCAGAGCGGACGATAGAACCTGCGCCTATGACGCAGCCCTGCCTTAAAATGGCGCCATCAAGTATCACGCAATTTGCCCCTATCCAGACATCGTCTTCAATGACTATACCGCCTTTGCCAGGCAAGAACCCTTGTTGATTGATGCGCCGGCTTTTGTCGTGATAGGCATGATTGACTGGCGCAAAAGTACAATTGGCGGCAATCGCGACGTCATTTCCTATCACGATGCCGTTGCCCGTATACAGGACGCAACCAGAATTGATGACACTGCGCTCACCAATCACAACATCAGCCACGCCACCGGCAGGCTTGAATTTGACAAAGCTGTCTATGCTGGAAAAAGCACCTATGATAATGCGCGTCCCCCTGACTGAATCTTCAATATCAGCCAATTTGGAAATTCGCGCATCTGGATGTATCTCTATCATGCTGAGCTCTTACAACACCGTTAATTGAGGAATCGCAACGACGAATTGCGCCCCCCAGCTTTTTGCCTGGGCCAGGTCTTGCATGATTTCTGCCTGCAAATTCCAGGGCAAAATAAGGATGAAATCTGGTTTATCTGCCAGCAAATGCTGAATATCAACAATAGGTATATGGCTGCCAGGCATGAATTTACCTTGCTTATGGGTGTTGATATCTACAACATACGGCAAGAGATCAGGCCTGACACCAGAAAAATTGAGCAGAGTATTACCTTTGGCCGCTGCACCATAAGCTGCTATGCGCTTGCCATTGCGTTTTGCATTGAGCAAAAACTCCAGCAATGCAAACTTGGCAGATTCCGCCTTTTCCTGTGCTGCCTCATAAAAGCCGGTACTGAGAATACCCGCTGCCTGCTCTGCTTGCAGTATTTGCGTGACACTGGCTTTTTCTTCTCGATATCTGATGTCCATTCTCTGCGCAAGTACACGCAGGCTGCCGCCATGCGTTGGCCACTCCTGCACATCGAATACATGCAAACCATTTTTTGTAAACACTGTCCTTACCGCATGCAGTGACAGATAAGAATAATGTTCATGGTAAGCAGTATCAAACTGGTTTTGCTCCACCATATTCAACAAATGTGGGAATTCAAAACTGGCGACACCTTGCTCGCTTAAGAGCAAGCTAAAGCCAGCGACAAAATCATTAATGTCAGGCACATGCGCCAATACATTATTTGCCACCGATAAATCAACGCGCTGACCACGTGCCAATATCTCCTTCGCCAACTCCACACCAAAGAAGCGCTCTATGACATTGATGCCTTTTTCCCTTGCTGCCGCGGCGGTGCTGGCAGTTGGTTCCACACCAAAACACGGGATGCCAGCCTCCTGTACGTACTGCAATAAATACCCGTCATTTGCCGCAACTTCCATCACAAGGCTTTGCGAATTCAAGCTCAAATCCTGATGCATCGTTTCAACAAATTTCTTCGCATGGGCCAGCCAACTGGAAGAAAATGAACTGAAATAGGCGTAGTCGGCATCGAATAAATTTTCACGCCCGGTAAAATCCAGGGTTTGTGCCAGCCAGCAAGCATCACAAACCATTACTTTCAAAGGCAGCCAGATTTCAGCCTGGCTCAGGGCTTCTGGTTTTAAATAGGCATTCGATGGTGGTGCTGAACCAAGATCGAGAAAGGTTTGCGTCAATTCATGCGCGCAATGCCGGCACTTCATACAATCACTCCTTGAAATTCTTTGCTTAACATGGGCCAGTTACGGTCTTTATCCGACATCTCGGTTACCCCAAAAGGCCACTCTATTGCCAACCGGGCATCAAATGGATTTAATCCCATTTCATCTGCCGATACATACGGCTTGCTATGACAATATAGCATTTCAACCTCATCCGACATGGTTTGAAAACCATGGGCGAAACCGGCAGGTATCAAAAACGAGCGCTGATTCGCTTGTGACAACAACACAGCATGCCATTGCAAGAAAGTGGCTGAGTCAGCGCGCAAATCTACAGCGACATCCAAGACCTCGCCTTTCATGCAGGTAATTAATTTCATTTCTGCACTGGGGGGCAATTGCAGGTGCATGCCGCGTATCGACCCCTTCACCGAAGTATAGGTATGATTTACCTGCGCTATAGGTTCATGCCAGCCCAATTCAGCCAAATCTGTTGCACAAAACATGCGCTGAAAATAGCCGCGCTGATCACCCAGCACTTTTCTTTGTAACAGGTACAGGCTATCCAGAGGCGTCGATAAAATTTCAAAACGGCCTGAGGCTGAGATTTTCATCATGCATTACCTGCCATGAAAGCGGCGATATCCTGGTCACATAATTCTGCCGCAGGCTGGCCTTGCGCAAAATCACGGTACCAGTGCATGCTGCGACTGACCGCCTGCTCAAGATTCCAGCGAGGGACAATTCCCAGAGTCTGCCTCAATTTGCTGGCATCCAATGCCAATAAGCCCGCTTCATGCGGGCCAACAATATCAGTGGCAAATTCAGTCTGCCCACTGCCGTAAGCAGCCTGAGCCAGCTCTACCACTGTTCTGACACTTGCAGCATCATCGGGGCCTATGTTCCAGGCATGGCTGGCCTGTGGATTAGCATGGGCGTACTGGGCAAGACACAGATATGCTGACAGCGGTTCCAGTACATGTTGCCATGGCCGGACAGAGTCGGGGCGGCGAATCTGCAAAGTCTGCCCGCTTTGCCAGGCTTTTACGGCATCTGGCAGCAATCTGTCTTCAGACCAGTCACCCCCACCTATCACATTCCCGGCCCTGGCTGCCAACACGGCAGTGCCCTGCCCGGCCAGAAATGAAGCGCGATAGCTTGCCAGCACCAGCTCTGCTGCAGCCTTGCTCGCACTATAAGGATCATGGCCACCTAATTCAGCGGTTTCTGGATAGGGATGGATCTGCTCAAGATTGCGATAAACTTTATCTGTCGTTACGATCAGTGCAAGTTTTACATCGATGCGCCCCCTGATTGCCTCCAACAGATTGGCGGTGCCCATGATATTGCTGGCAAAAGTCGCCAAGGGTTCACGGTAACTAGCTCGCACCAGGGCCTGCGCAGCCAGATGAAATATAAACTCTGGCTGACATGCATTCACCGCTGCAGTCACAGCATGAATATCGCGTATATCGCCAATGTGACTGCAGACCTTGTCTTCAATCTTCAGCAAATCGAACAGATTGGGTTCGGTTGCCGGAGCCAAAGCCAGACCATGTACCACGGCACCCATGCCAGATAGCCAGTGTGCCAGCCAGGCTCCCTTAAAACCAGTGTGCCCGGTCAGCAAGATACGGCGCCCGCGCCAGAAGGCGGGCTCAACGATGCTTGTTTGTGTGGGGTGATTTACCATACTCGCCAAGGTGCTTTTCCAGATTGCCACAAGTCTTCCAGCAGATTTTTTTCACGCAGGGTATCCATGGGCTGCCAGAATCCACTGTGCTCGAATGCCATTAATTCCTGTCGCTTTGCCAATTCGGCAAGTGGCGCTGCTTCCCAGCTAACGCCATCATTATCGATAAAATCCAGTACTTTGGGAGACAGCACGAAATATCCGCCGTTGATCCAGCCGCCATCACCACGCGGCTTTTCGATAAAACCGGCAACCTGATTGCCGTCACGTTCCAGTGCGCCATAGCGTCCTGGCGGAAGAACTGCTGTAACGGTAGCCAGCTTGCCGTGCTGCTTATGGAATGCGATGGAAGCAGCAATATCCAGATCTGCAACGCCATCACCATAGGTAAAGCAAAAAGCTTCCTCGCCCTGCAAATAACGGGCGACGCGCTTGAGACGGCCACCGGTCATGGTGTCTTCCCCAGTATCTACCAAGGTTACCTTCCAGGGTTCAGCATGGTGCTCATGCACTTCCATACTATTATTCTGCATATCGAAGGTGACATCTGACATGTGCAGGAAATAATTGGCGAAATATTCCTTGATCAGATAACCCTTGTAGCCACAACAGATGACGAATTCATTCACACCATGCGCCGAGTACGACTTCATGATGTGCCAGAGTATGGGGTGCCCGCCAATTTCTATCATGGGCTTGGGCTTGAGGTGGGTTTCCTCTGAAATACGGGTACCAAGACCACCGGCTAAGATAACTGCCTTCACTCTTACTGTCCTTCACAATAAATTTGCCACATCTGGCGATAAGCTTTTTCGACTGAACGAGCGAATGCCGGTTCGTTCATGAGCAAGGATTGCTCCATTTCCTGGCGCAAACCAGCTCTTAAGCTACGCAAACGATCCAGGTCGTGCGCCAGAATAATTGCTTTTTGCGCATATTCATCTTCAGTATACGCTTGCCATTCTTCATGACCAATCGCAGTCAGAATACTTGCACCGATACGGCCAACAGAAGGCCGGTCTGCCAGCGAGATGAATGGAATGCCCATATATAAGGACTCCAGCAAGGTCGTTCCTGAATTATGCGGGAAACAATCGAGACTGATATCTATATGTTTCAGCACTTCCCAGGAGGGCGTGGTGAACCCTATGTGCAAACGTGAGCGTTCAATACCATAACGCATGAACCGTGACGCCATTTCATCCTGCACCTGAGGATCTTTAAAGTCGCCACTATTGATAATCAATTGGGAATTGGGCATCGCATCCAATATGGTTGCCCAAACACGCACAACACGGTGATTAATCCTGGTGGAACGTGACAAACTGCCAAAGGTAACCATGCCGGTCTGTTCAAAAGGCGAAGGTGTCAGTTCTGCCTTGCGCGTGTCGGGCCTGTATACATAGGCAGGACCATCCAGACACCATACTTTCTCTGAAAATAAATGGGCGCAATTGTCCGTAATTGTGGGCTTGTCAGTCAAGTAATAATCGATCGCACTCAAGCCAGTTGTATAACCATATTCCAGCCAGTGCAAGGAAACAGGAGCTGGTTTGCGCGCAAAGACCGGTAAACGATTGCCATTGGTATGGCCTGCCACATCCACCAGAACATCAATACCATCGGCACGAATACGCTCGGCCAGCGCCTCATCCGTCAAATCCCGGGTTGGCACCCAGTGATCTACCTGCTTCTTATAGTAATCAGTCACCTCATCCTCGAAAGGTGGATTTGCATAGGCATAGACCTCAACCTGATCCTTGTCATGCGCTTCTATCAGCGGCAGCAGGAAATACTTGCAAACATGATTATAAAAAGCTTGCGTCACATAACCTACCTTGAGACGCCTACCCGGCACTCGGGCATTTTCAAATTTCTTCCATGTTGCCTTGAGCGGCGCAGTAAAACGCAAATCAAATTCATGATAAGCGTTATAAATCACCTCAGGCGTTAAATCCGGATGGTAATTCAGACAAAATAACAGGTTCGTGTATATTTTCCGATTGAAAGAAGACAGGCTATCCTGCTTGAAAGACAGGGCCTTGATATAAGCTTCGATCGCCGCATCCAAGTGGTTTGCCTCGCGCAAGGTGTCACCATAAGCCCCCCAGATTTCAGGAATATCGTGGGTCAGCGTCAGCGCATGCTGCCCGCACTCTATGGACTCCTGCACTTGCCCGTTCTGACGCAGTGCATCAATCAGATTAGGATAAACCTGCACCAGCTCTGGCTGCAGTTGCAAGGCGTACCGGTATTGTGTGATGGCAACGCTATACATACCGTGCTCGCGATAAGCGAGGCCAAGATTATTGTACAGATAGGGCAAACCTGGGTCTAATTGAACTGCTTTCGATATACTCGCTATTGCCTCCTCTGTCTTGCCTATGAAACGCAGTGCATTTCCCAGATTATTGAGGCCAACAACCATCTCTGGCTGAATTGCCAGTGCTTTCTCCAGATACACGATGGCATCAGAACAACGCTCAAGAGCAATCAGCACGTTGCCCATATTGGCAAGTATGTGTGGGTTATTTGGTAACAAGGTAATAGCCTTGCTTAACACGTCAAGTGCTTGCGGAAACTTGGCCTGCTCTATCCTGGCTACACCTATATAGTCCCAAACGATACCGTCCCGTGGCAAATAAGTTGATAGCCAAAGGCCGGCCTCTTCCAATTGGGGGTACTGTTTCGCCAGTAAGTATTTATTGAATATGCCGAAAGCAATCTTCCTGTTGTCAGGAAAATGAGGCATGACGTCAAAAGCCAGCTTCAGATATCCCATGGCTTCGTCACTCTGATCCGCGTCACCAGCCATTCTGGCCAGGGCATATAGGGCTTCCGCGTGGCGCGGAAAATGCCTGATGATAGTCAGGCAGCCTTGCCTGGCATCGGATACAGAACCAGCATCGAAAAGTCGATGAACATCGCGCATTGCTTTTCGCGCATCAAAACTCGTTTTTGCCATGTCCAGTCCCCAGGTCAGCTTTTTATCATTAAACTTTTTTACAATTGCCTCATCTGACTTACAAATTAAGTAAGCAAAATGATTAAAACTGCATGTCCAGACTGGAAAATACCAGAAACCACCATGCTCAGGCTTATTTTATAGCCAATGATTTTGTTTCCATGTGTTAAATAAAGCCCCAAAACTAAATCAAATTAGACCCTAAAGTATTTTAAAAAAGCGCCGACAAGCGGAATGGCTAAAAAAACTTGAGCGAAAAAAATAAGATTTATTTTCAGAAACACGCTAAAACTTTTTTAGTCTCTACCGATACCCTTTACAACGGCGGTCCAATAGTCAGCACGAAAGACCAAAGTTTCAGGCTACTACGCCAATTTGAATAACTTAGGGAGAATTACCATGGCTGTTATTAATACCAATATTGCATCGCTGAATGCACAACGTAACTTGACTACATCGCAATCTGCGCTGAACACATCCCTGCAACGTCTGTCTTCCGGTCTGCGTATTAATAGCGCTAAAGATGATGCTGCTGGTCTGGCTATTTCCGAACGTCTGTCTTCTCAAATCGGCGGCTTGAATCAAGCTGCACGTAATGCGAACGACGGTATCTCCCTGGCGCAAACCGCTGAGGGCGCATTACAACAAATCGGTTCCAACTTGCAACGTATCCGTGATCTGGCCGTACAATCTGCCAACGGCTCCAACAGCGTTTCTGATCGTGCCGCTCTGAACAACGAAGCAAGTCAGCTGATTTCTGAGATCAACCGCGTTGCCAGCAGTACTAACTTCAACGGCGTGAACCTGCTTGACGGTAGCTTCTCTGCACAAACTTTCCAAGTCGGTGCCAACGGTACAGCAAACGATCAAATCAGTATCGCTTCCATCTCCAGCGCAAAATCGAGCGCCCTGGGTGTTGGTGCATCTTCCAGCTACGCAACAACAGTTGCCGGTGCCGGTGCAGTGACTACTACAGCCCTGGCTGCTGGTGACTTGTCCATCAATGGCTACCAAGTTGGCGCCTCTGCAGCAGATGGTGTTTCTTTCTCCAACTCTACAGCTAGCGGCATCTCCAAAGCAGCAGCAATCAATGCAATCAGCGGCAGCACAGGTGTTACAGCAACTGTTGGTTCAACAACTATTGCAGGTACTGCAAGCACTTCCGCAACAGCCATTGCTTCTGGCGACATTACTATTAACGGCGTAAATCTGGGTGCCTTGAATGCATCTACTTCCGGCGCACAACGTGGTGCTCAAGTAGCTGCTGCAGTTAATGCAATCAGCACACAAACAGGCGTTACAGCAACATTCAACACATCAACTGGTGCAGTTGCACTGGCTGCTGCCGATGGCCGTAACATCACTGTAACAGCCAGCACAAACGCTGCCGCTGCCGCTGCAAATACAGGTATTACCGTATCTGCAACAGGTGCAACTGACGTAAGCACTTCAACACTGTCCCTGACCTCCACTAGTTCTGCTGGTATCACTCTGGCTAACGGTACTGGTACTGGTTTGACAGCTGCCAATCTGACAGGTGCCTTTACTTCTGCTTCGGTGACCGTTGGTGCAGGTGTTTCCTCTCTGAACCTGGGTACAGCTGCCGGGGCCACCGCCGCGCTGACGACCATTGATGCGGCCTTGCAGTCTATCAATAGTTCCCGCGCTTCTCTGGGTGCGTATCAAAACCGTTTCTCTTCCGCGATCGAAAGTTTGCAGACTAACTCTGAAAACTTGACAGCATCCCGCAGCCGTATCCGTGATGCAGATTTCGCCCAAGAAACAGCGTCTCTGACACGTGGTCAAGTGTTGCAACAAGCTGGTACAGCGATTTTGGCTCAGGCTAATGGCTTACCAAACGGCGTTCTGGCCCTGTTGCGTGGCTAATAGAAGTAGGCTTATGTAAATTAGGTCTATACTTAAAGCATAAAGCATGTCCCCCTGGTCATTTGTTTGATCAGGGGTATTTTTCTTGAAGGAAAAGATCATGGACATCCGGTCGATAGGGAGTGCATCTCCATCAGGACAACTGATCACTGACCGTGCAGTAGGCCCCGATACCAGCTCCCCCGTTTCAAGGTCTGCCGCAACGTCAACGCAAACCATTGATGCCGTCAAGGCAACCTCTTCTGCATCCGCACCGCCAGAATTCGATAAAGTGACTAAAGCTGTCGATGATATCAACAAGACAATCCAGTCTCTGTCACAATCACTCGAATTCAGTGTGGAAGAACATAGTAATAAAGTCGTCGTGAAGGTGGTTGATCTGCAAACCAAAGAAGTTTTACGCCAGATTCCGTCCGAGGAAGCCCTTGAAATCTCGCGCTCTCTGGATAAACTACAGGGTTTACTGATCAAACAACAAGCGTAATTAGCTAATCATATAGTCAGTCCTGCATCTAAGTTTTAAATTGGCATGTAAATTCCCCTCTAAAGTCTGGTTTGTCTTTGCCGATAATTTAGTACAGTACGGTCTGACAAGGGGAACAATGTGGGCATACAATCGACAGGCTTAGGCGCCAATCTGGACGTCAACGGTCTCATTACCAAATTAATGCAGGTGGAGAGTCAGCCTCTGACTACACTGGCGAAGAAAGAAGCCAGTTTTCAGGCAAAGCTGTCTGCTTATGGCACGCTTAACAGCGCGCTCAGCGTTTTTCAGTCCAATGTTACCGGTCTCAGCAATCTAGGCACTTTTCAGTCGCTTACTGCTTCTGCAGGCGACAGCTCAATTTTGTCTGCCACCACCACCAGCGTTTCTACTCAAGGTAGCTATAACGTCAATGTCACCAAGCTGGCACAGGCGCAAACCATTTCCAGCGCTGGTCAGCTCAGTTCCACGGCCAGTATAGGAAGTGGCACCAGCACGACCATCAACTTTGAATTTGGCACCATTGCTGGCGGCACTTCTGCTAATGGTGTGTATACGGGCTCTACCTTTACCCAGGATGCGACGCAGTCAATCGGCACAGTCACTATTGATGGTGCCAACAATTCTTTGCAAGGCATCCGTGATGCAATTAATGCCGCAAAGGTAGGCGCAACTGCCGCCATTGTTGGTGACGGTAGTGCCACACCTTACCATCTGGTGCTCACTTCTGCCAAAACTGGAGCGACCTCCAGCCTTAAAATTTCTGCAACGGGCGATGCCGCCATCCAGAGTCTGGTTAATTACGACCCTGCCGGCACACAAAATCTTACTGAAACCACCACTGCCCAGAATGCGGCACTGACAGTCAATGGTATTGCGATTTCCAGCACGTCCAACGCAGTAACGGGTGCCATACAGGGTACTACCCTGAACCTGAGTAAAGTAGGTACGACCAGCCTTGGCCTGAGTGCCAATACCAGTGGCATACAATCTGCCATTAACGGCTTTGTCAAAGGTTACAATGACTTTCAGGCAACGTTAAAAACCTTGACCGGTTACGATGCCAGCACCAAAAAAGGTGGCATTCTGATTGGCGACTCTACCGCCAGGAACGTACAAAGCCAGGTCAGATCGACACTCAGCACAGCTGTCAACGGCCTGGGTGGGAATATCACCAGCCTTGCCAGCATAGGCATCAATTTTCAAAAAGATGGCACACTTTCGGTCGATTCGACGAAACTCAGTGCTGCCTTATCGACGAACTACAATGAAATCAGCGGTTTGTTTGCCTCCGTTGGTAAAGCGACGGACAGCCTGGTCAGTTACAGCAGCTCTACCAGTGCAACCAAGCAAGGTGCTTATGGCCTGGAAATCACGGCCATTGCTACGCAAGGTGGCTTGCAAGGCGATCTGGACCTGAGTACCGGCAACACAACTATTGCAGCCAGCACTGCCATCAATGTCACCCTGGATGGGAAAACATCTCTTGTGTCACTGGCCGCTGGCACTTACACAGCGTCTTCGCTGGCAACCTTGCTGCAAACCTCAATCAACGGAAACTCTACTTTCAAAGACAATGGTTCAACTGTCACCGCCACCATTAACAGCGGCGGCAAGTTGCAATTGCAATCAACCAAGTATGGCAGTGCTTCGAATGTAAGTCTGGCAGATGGCACCGGTACTGGTGCAGCCAGTTTTACCGGCACCGTCCTCAACGGCTCGGCTGGCGTGGATGTGGCGGGCAAATTGAATGGCATTACAGCGGCTGGCAGTGGTCAGTTCCTGACAGGCGCCACTGGCTCTGATACCGAGGGCTTGAAAATATTGGTCAGTGGCGGCTCTCTGGGAGCCCGCGGAACAGTGAATTTTTCCAGGGGTTACGCATCCCAGGTATCGTCTTTGCTATCTACTGTGGTTGGCACTTCCGGCTCGATATCGAGTGCTACAGATGGTATCAACCGCAGTATCAAGGACATAGGCAAACAAAGAGATATTTTGAATAGCCGCCTGTTCGATACAGAAGCACGCTACCGGGCGCAATTTACAGCCCTGGACTCTATTGTAAGCAGTTTGAATAATACAAGTTCATTTCTTTCACAACAACTGGCAGCACTGACGTCAAGTACGAAGTGAATGTAGTTAGCAGTATCAATAATATCAGAGAGGATTAATCGCTATGTTTGGCTCATCTCAAGTACGTGGTGCAAATGCCTACGCAAAAGTAGGCATAGAGACTGGCGTGATTGCTGCCAGTCCCCATAAATTGATCGTGATGCTTTTTGAAGGAGCAATCGTAGCGATCTCCAATGCATCGCAGCACTTAAGCAATGGTGAAATAGCCTCAAAAGGTCAGTCAATTTCCAAAGCAATTGCCATTATTGAAAATGGACTGCGTGCGAGCCTGGACAAAAAAGCCGGTGGTGAAATAGCCAATAATCTTGATGCCCTTTACGAATATATGAGTGCCCGTTTAATCCGTGCCAATCTGGATAATAACGAAGACATGCTCAATGAAGTAAAAAACCTCTTGCGAGATTTAAAAACTTCATGGGAAGCCATTGCCCCAAACAATGAAGCTGTCGCAGAAGCACCGAAAATGAATATGGACCCATTGTCCCCTCGTCCTGCCAACTTTGTTGAGGCTTGAATCAAGATGAATAGTCTGGAACTAATCTCATTGTATGAAAATGTCGCTACCATTACTGGCGACATGCTGGAAGCAGCTCGCTCAGGCGACTGGGAGTTATTGGAAAAACTGGAAAATGACTGTTCTACACGTGTCCAAACCATACGTGAGAGCGAAATCCCTTTTGACTTGCCTGCTGATATGCGCGACAAAAAAATTCGCATCATCAAGCAAATCCTTGCTGATGACAAAGAAATTCGCGACATTACCGAACCTTGGATGGCGCAGTTGTCTGATCTGATGAAGAACTCCAGCACCAACAGAAAACTATCCAATGCTTATGGTGCAGGTAATACAGCCTGATTTTTATGGCTACCCCACTCGATAGTCTGTCAAAACAAGTCGCCAATATCGAGGCACCTACCGCTGCACTATCAATTAGCGAAACCAGACAGGACATCACTCCCAAGCTTGCGCAGCTAGTCACGGGGCAGCTACTTAAGGGTGAGGTTTTGTCGAAGTTGATGGATGGCAGCTTTACTGTGCGGGTAGCAGGAATTACTGCCAAGATGATGCTGCCGGAAGGAAGCAAGACGGGCGACCAGATTCCTTTGCGTCTCATAGCGACCGAACCTCGTCCGACCTTCCTGCTGGAACGTGATGCAGATCCACACTTCCCTGCCCCTCTCCCGCAAAATTACGCGGCAGGCACAGAAAAACGTCCACAACTGCCTGCAAACAATTATCTTGGCGCAGCAACGGACGAAGTTAAGACACCGACGCCCCAAACCGCCAACAGAACGGTCCTCACCGAACCCGGTAGTAAAGCCGATACGGCCAGTATAGTCAACTTATCGGTCAATGATGCAGGTAAGAAAATCACCAATGACACCGGTGTCAGCGCGCCCAAAATCGGTATCCAGGACGTAGCCACAGCCAAATCGGCTGAAGTCAATTCCAAGTCCATTATCAATAACAATAATGTCATTGATACGACACCTGATCATCTGAGCAGCGCACCGACATCATTAAGCAGCACAGGCAAATTCATTACACAAATTTTGCAAACCGCCCCAAATCAGGGCGAGAAACTGAGCATTGCAAGCCAGACACCAGTGCTTGCAGCACCAGCAGAATTAAAAGACACCGCTACTACAGCCACCAAGCTTCAACATCAGATCAACACCAGCGGACTTTTTTATGAGTCCCATGTTGCAGAATGGGCACAGGGCAAACGGCCTATCAACGACATCAAGGCTGAGCCCCAAGCGCAAATTGGCTCCACAGACATCACTGCCGGCAACTCCGCTACAGCTTCAGGCCAGCTCAACAAAGAAATGGGCCAAATAATTCACCAGCAATTAAATGTTCTGGAGCAAAATATCGTACGATGGCAAGGAGAGCTTTTCCCCGGGCAAAAAATCGAATGGGAAATAAAAAAGGAAAGCCAGGGCAATCAGCATCAGCAGGAAATTGAGAATGTAAACTGGCAATCGGTGGTTCGCTTTGATCTGCCCAATCTTGGGCCAGTGACGGCCACTATCAATCTGCAGTCAAGTAATCTGGGCCTGTCCTTACGGGCTGAGCAAAGTAGCACTGTCTCCGCCCTGAAGGATCACGCGAGTGAACTGGCAGCTGCCATGCAGGTGGCCGGTTCACCGCTGATGTCTTTTGTGGTGAATAAAAATGAGCGCAGCTGATCCTCCAGTCAAACCAGTACAAAATGCCGTTGCGCTGGCTTACCAGAATGGTGATGCAGCGCCTAAAGTAGTTGCCAAGGGCAAAGGTTTGATTGCCGAAGAAATCATTGCCAGGGCAAAAGAGCATGGGGTGCATGTGCATCAGTCCAAAGAGCTGGTTTCTTTGCTCATGAAAGTCGATCTTGACAGAGATATTCCTCCAGCCCTGTATCGGGCAGTTGCAGAACTGCTCGCTTGGCTTTACCATATTGATACGGAAAAGTCTGAGACAATTTCGGAGACTTCAGGGCGACAATAAAATAACAGCCCCCATTTTAAATACGACTATAAAAATATGCCATCGACACCTCCGAGTCTGGGTACAGAAAATCAAAGCCCGTTTCAAGTTGATTCCCGCCGGGAAATCATCGGTTTGTTGCGCGGCCTGAAAGAAAGCAAGCAATTGATCAGTATGTTGATCAATAGTGGCTCGGAAGTATTCATTACCTCCATACTTGACGTCGATGACAGCAGCAATCTGGTGACCATAGACAGCGCTCCTGGTCAATTGGCAAATCAACGCATCATTGAAGCACCCAGGGTGTCGTTTGAAGGCCTGCTAGACAGGATCAGCATACAGTTTTCTGCATCGAATCTTGAACGCATAGAATTTGAAGACCGTCCTGCACTGCAGTTTGAGATCCCGACAACGATGATACGCCTGCAAAGGCGAGAATATTATCGCATCAACACCCCGCTATCCACGCCTATCCGGGCGCTGATACCAGTGCATCTGGAAGAACGGCAGGAAACATTGAAACTTGCCCTGGTAGATATCAGTTGTGGTGGCATAGCCATACTGGATGAAAGAAAAGTCCTTGATAGCACCATAGGCACCATTTATGAGCATAGCAAACTGGATTTGCCAACTATAGGCCTGGTGGATGTGATATTGCAAATCCGCAATTCTCAGGATCTGGTCCTGTTGAATGGCAAGTCTAACCGGCGCTTGGGCTGCCAGTTCATTAACATGTCAAATAGCGTCCTGGCAAGCGTACAGCGCTATATCATGAAGCTGGAGCGGGAACGCAATGCCAAGTTGACTGGCATACGCTAAAAAATAAGCTAAATAGTTAGCCAGATAATTGCAAAAACAAGGCCCGATTTCCAACAATCGGGCTTTATTTTTTTAAATCCATGCAGATACAAGCGTCAGGGACTAGTCTGCTGCAAGTCTTGCCAGGAAGCTATATCTGCATATTCATGATGTCATGATACGCCGATACCAGCTTATTCCTGACCTGCACGGTGGTCTGGAATGAGATATTGGCTTTTTGCATGGAAATCATGACATCGGACAAACTGACTTTATCATCGCCCATGGCAAACTTTTGCCCCAGTTGCTGTGAACTGACCTGCGACTGATTCACACTTTCCAGCGAAGCCTTTAATGCCTCTGCGAAATCCAGCCTGCCAGGCGGTGCTGCGCTATCTGCCTGGCTTACTCCCAGGCCTGAACTTGCCTCCATCCTCGCCGCAGTTGCCTTTAATTGTGCAACCATGGCTTCTATGCGGCTGGAGTCTATGCCCCCCATTTTCATTTGATCACCTATCTTGTGGACTTTCACATTTGCTACATTAACAGCCAGATGGCAAATGGGAGCTTGGAAAAGAACTGTAAAGGCATCGTTTTTCCTGCGTTTGATTTTGGTAATTAAGTGGAAAATCGCTATCAAGGAAAAAACCATATCTGGAACAGCAAGCATGCAATCCACTGACACATTACTTAGCACAAGGTGAACTATGGCAACCGCAGAAAATATAGCAATTGCCCCGCCTGGACCTGCCCTGCCGGGCATATTTGGCTTGCCGCAGACGCCAACCATGCGCAACATCATGCTGTCAGTCGGTGCGGCAATTACCATTGCCATCATGGTGGGTGTATGGCTATGGAGCCAGCAACCTGATTACAAAGTCTTGTTTTCCAACTTTAATGACAGGGATGGCGGCGCCATCGTTGCCTCGTTGCAACAGTTAAACATTCCTTACAAATACTCTGAAGGCGGCAATGCCATCCTCGTACCCGCCAACCAGGTGCATGATGCACGCCTGAAACTGGCCTCACAGGGCCTGCCCAAGGGCGGCAATGTCGGATTTGAATTGATGGAAAACCAGAAGCTGGGTATCTCACAGTTTCTGGAACAAGTGAATTTTCAACGTGCGCTGGAAGGCGAACTGGCGCGCTCCATCCAGGCCGTCTCAGCAGTCCAGACTGCACGTGTACATCTGGCCATTCCCAAATCACAGGTATTCATACGCGATCAGCAAAAACCGACTGCCTCGGTCTTATTGAATCTTTACCCCAGCCGTGTGCTGGATCAACAGCAAGTCAGCGCCATCATTCATCTGGTTGCCAGCAGCGTGCCTGAGTTATCTGCCAAGAACGTCACCATCGTCGATCAAAATGGCAATCTGCTGTCAGATCCGACCAAGCAGATGGCGAACAACAGCCTTGATCCCTCACAACTTAAGTATGTGCAGGAATATCAGCAAAACATTATCAAACGCATAGAGTCGATTATTTCACCTATCGTTGGTGCCAATAATGTGCGCGCTGAAGCAACTGCAGACATCGATTTCTCACGCTCTGAACAGGCTGCTGAAACGTACAAGCCCAATTCCCCACCTGAAGCTTCTGCCATACGCAGCCAGCAAACCAGCGAGTCGTACAACAAGGCGGGCAATCCATCCGGCATACCAGGAGCACTGAGCAATCAGCCACCTGTTCCGGCAACAGCACCTATCGTTGCCAGCGGTGCCGCCAATACGCAAACTGCGGCCTCCAACGCTGGCCTGATGCAAAAAGACTCCACGATGAATTTTGAAGTCGATAAGACCATACGCTATACGCAGCAACCCATGGGCGGGGTGAAACGCCTTTCTGTCGCGGTGGTCATCAATTACAAAACAGAAACAGATAAAAACGGCAAAACCACGACACGCCCTCTGACTGATATAGAAAAAACCCAGATCACTGATCTGACCAGAGAAGCCATGGGTTTCAACAAAGACCGTGGCGATACCTTGAACGTGGTCAACAGCCCCTTTGCCAGCCCTGAAAAAGAGCCTATAGTAGATTTACCACTGTGGAAGCAACCCGATGTATTGCAAATGGCTAAGGAAATCGCCAAATACATAGGCGTTGCCATCGTCCTTGCCTACTTGTTTTTTGGCTTCCTGAAACCCATGTTACTTAAGATGATGGGTAAAGACAAAGAAACTCTGGAAGCCATCGAAGCCGAGAAACGCGCTCAGGAAGAAGCAGAAAAAGAGGAAGAAGATGCTGCCATTGTGAATTTGTCGAAAGAAGCAGAATTGCAAAACACGAGACATGGTTCCAGCTATGAAATGAATCTGGAAATGGCAAAACAACTGGCAAAAGACGATCCCCGTATTGTAGCTAACGTAGTAAAGGCATGGGTCAGCAATGAGTGAAGATGGAGTCCAAAAAGCCGCCACCCTGATGTTGGCACTGGGTGAAGATGGTGCTGCCGAGGTCATGAAATATCTTGGCCCACGTGAAGTGCAAAAAATCGGTGCAGCAATGGCTGCCATCGGTGCCATCCCGCATGAGGCCATCGCCAAGGTTCTGGAAGAATTCAAGTCAGCCGCCGACCTCAGTTCTTCGGTGGGCCTGGATTCGGATGAATACATCCGCAATGTGCTGACCAAAGCCCTGGGCGACGACAAGGCAGCTTCTTTATTGAACCGTATTTTGGGCGGCAAAGATGCCAGTGGGATAGAGAGCCTGAAATGGATGGATTCGCCCTCAGTTGCAGAGCTGATCAAGAACGAACATCCGCAGATTATCGCTACCATCCTGGTCCACCTGGAAAGTGATCAGGCTTGCGAAATCCTGAACCAGTTTACTGAACGCCTGCGCAATGACATCGTGCTGCGTATCGCGACGCTTGATGGTATCCAGCCTACCGCCCTGCGTGAACTGAATGATGTGCTGACCAAGCTGTTAACAGGTAACGAAAGCCTGAAGAAAAAATCCATCGGTGGCGTGCGTGCTGCTGCAGAAATCCTGAACTTCATGAGTGGTGAGAATGAAGCCTCTGTCATGGATAACCTGCGCAAATACGATGGCGACATGGCAGAAAAAATCATGGATGAGATGTTTGTCTTTGATAACATCCTTGAAATTGATGACAAGGGCATACAGTTGCTGTTGAGAGAAGTACAGTCTGATTCGCTGATCGTCGCCCTGAAAGGTGCAAATCAGGATATGCGCGAAAAAATCTTCAAGAATATGTCGCAACGCGCTGCAGAAATGATGCGCGAGGATCTGGAATCCAAAGGCCCGGTACGCCTTTCTGAAGTGGAAGCGCAGCAAAAGCAAATCCTGCTCATCGTCAGACGCCTGGCAGACGAAGGCCAGATCATGTTAGGTGCAAAAGGCGAAGATGCCTATGTCTAATAATACGCCCCGCAAAGCTGACATGACCGCATTCCAGCGCTGGGAAATGGCATCTTTTGGGGACAACCGGCCTGCCCAGGTAGAAGAAGTCAGAGTGGCCAATGCAAATCTGGCTGCTCAGAGCCGGATGGAAGCCGACAGAGCAAGGGAAGCAGCGAAGCAGGAAGGTTTTGCGGCGGGTTACAAAGAAGCGTACGAGCGTGGCCTTAAAGATGGCCAAGAAACCGCGTATGCTGAAACGATGGAGCAAGTGCAAACTGAAATCCACTCTTTGCAAGTTTTGGCGCAGGCATTCTCCGAGCAATTGCATTCTGCATCCCAGCAAATGGGCAGTGAATTAATGTATCTTGCGCTGGACATGGCAAAAACCATGCTCAAGGCCAAACTTGATAGCGACCCGACTGTCATATTACCTATCGTTGAAGATGCCATTGCACAACTGGCGAACGTACAACAACCAGCGCATATTTTATTGAACCCTGAAGACGCAGCCATGGTTAAAAATCAGCTCGGTGAGACACTGAGTGAAGATGGCTGGCGCATCATCGTCGACCCCAGTATGGCACGCGGCGGCTGTAAACTCGAAACCCAGCATAATCTTGTCGATGCCAGTTATCCAAGCCGCTGGCAAAAACTGCTGGACAGCATGCAAATCAGTGATCGTAAAGAAGGCTGACGCACATGTCTGATACCTTCATCAACGACTGGAAATCCAAGCTCAATCTCGGTCGTGAGCAGGTTTCTCATGTGCAGACCACGTCCATGTCAGGCAGAGTCACCCGCGTCACTGGCCTGGTGATGGAGGCAGTAGGTTTGCGCCTGCCAGTCGGCAGTGCCTGCAGCATTCATCTGCAAAGTGGTGCAAAAATAGAAGCCGAGGTGGTCGGCTTTGATGGTGACAGGCTGTTTTTAATGCCGCACAGTGATCTTGACGGCGTGACACCTGGTTCGCCGGTTTTCCCGGCAGAGCCTGAAGCACATGAAATTGCCAATCACCCACGCCGCCGCCCCAGTGACAGAAGCCGGCATCTGCCAGTAGGCTATGAATTGCTGGGCCGCGTCCTGGATGGTAATGGCCGCCCTCTCGATACCCTGGGGCCGCTTGGCACGCATGAATCTGCCCCCTTGGGCGCACGCATCTATAACCCGCTTGAACGCGCGCCTATCGTCGATACTCTGGATGTGGGTGTGCGGGCCATCAACAGCATGCTGAGTGTGGGCAAGGGACAAAGGTTGGGCCTGTTTGCCGGCTCAGGCGTCGGTAAGAGTGTCTTGCTGGGCATGATGGCGCGCTATACGGCCGCTGATATTATCGTCGTCGGCCTGATCGGTGAACGGGGACGTGAAGTGAAAGAATTTATTGAGCAAATTCTCGGCACTGAAGGCCTGGCCCGCTCTGTCGTGGTGGCCGCACCTGCTGATGCCCCACCCTTGATGCGTCTGCAAGGCGCGGCCTATGCAACCACCATTGCCGAGTATTTCCGCGATCAGGGACGCAGCGTACTGCTGATCATGGATTCTTTGACCCGTTATGCGATGGCGCAAAGGGAAATTGCCCTGGCAATCGGTGAACCGCCGGCAACCAAAGGCTACCCGCCGTCTGTATTTGCCAAATTGCCAGTGTTAGTTGAACGTGCCGGTAACGGCAAATCTGGTGGGGGTTCAATTACGGCCTTTTATACAGTCCTGACCGAGGGTGATGACCAGCAAGATCCTATCGCAGATTCTGCCAGGGCTATCCTGGATGGCCATATTGTCCTGAACCGCACCCTGGCGGAGAGCGGCCACTACCCGGCCATCGATATTGAGCAATCGATCAGCCGCGCCATGCATGGCATCACCACGCCTGAACATCAGGCTCTGGCCAGAAGACTGAAACAATTATATTCACGCTATGAACGTAGCCGGGATTTGATCAGCGTCGGTGCTTATTCTCCTGGCTCTGACCCTTTGCTGGATGAGGCAATTCGCCTGAATGGGCGAATAGTTGCCTTTTTGCAACAAGATATCGCCGAAAAATGCAGCATTCCAGAAAGCTTGAGCCAACTTCAGGCTCTATTCAGCGGATAGAAAATCCTGCCAACGACTATACTTAAATCACCATGGCGTTGAAATCACCAATTAGCACACTGATAGAAATTACAGAAAGAGAAGTTGACGATGCCGCCAAACTTCTGGGTAAGGCCATACGCGCGCATGAAGACACTGAGAAAAAACTGAGTTTGCTGCAGCAATACCGCGATGATTACGCGCAAAGATTGCAGGATGGTGCAGCAAAAGGCCTGACTGTGTCGCAATATACAAATTTTTTGTCCTTCCTGGCCAAGCTGGACTCAGCCATAGACGGACAAAAGAAAGTTGTCATGGATGCAGAACATCGCATCGTCATGGCAAAAACCGAATGGCAGGCAAGCGAAAAAAAACGCCTTTCTTATGATACTTTGCAAAACCGGGCACAAACGGCGCAACAAAAGAAAGAAGCGAAACGAGATCAGAAGCAAACCGATGAAATGGCAGTGCGCGCCCTCTTTTATAAGCGCTAATTTATCTACAGGTACCGCAAATGCAAGCTAATCCACTACTGACAGCGACAGACAAAACTGCTGCGGCCACCAAAACGAGCAAAAACAACTCGTCTGGCAATGCCGAAAACAGCTTCAATCAAATGCTGAATAAAGAAATCTCAGGATCAAAAAGACCAGAGATGGAGGCGCCGCGCCCTGCCAATGCCAACAGCGCTAACAAATCTACCCAGACGAACAAGAACAACAATAACGCGACAAATAACAACGCCAGCAATAACGTTAACAACAACGGCAACGCCAATAACCAGGCGAATGCCGGCAATAAGTTGGCAAAGAATGACGATAATGTACCTGACAATCCCGGTGCAGCAAAAACAGACGCGGCAAGTACTGATGGCACAGTCAGCAAAGAAGACGAGACTGATGTCAAAAAAGAAGATGAACTCAGTATCAGCGAACAAATTCTCGCCTTGGTAGGCAACCTCAATCCTGCTCCTGTGGCTGCTGATATAGCCAAAAAGCCTGTTGCCAGCGATGTTGATACCAGTAAAAATGATAGTCTTGCAGCCGTCGCCAGCGCAGACGCAGCGGTAACTGCAAGCGATCTGATCGACAGTAATACGGTCGCCAACCTGACAAAATCAGGCACAGAAAATCAAGATTTGGCTGCTCCCCAGCTTGATGGCAAATCAACGGGCAAGGAACAGATCAAGCCTGAGGACCCTGCCAGCAAAGCTGATGTCGCAGCAATTGCTGCGCAAATGATTGCCAGCAAGGCTGATGGCAAAACCACGACCAGACTCGCAGAGAATGGGCAAACTGCGGTAGTTTCACCTCTCGATAAAGAGGCCGGCAAATTGACGGATGCCATTAGCCGCGCGGCGGAACTCACCTCTCCCGCACCAAAAGATGCATTGACAAGCAAGGGCGCAACTACAGTCAGCGCAAACACGCCTTCTGAAACGGCAGTTAGTGATGCCAAGATCAGCGACCTGAGTTTGGCTAAAGCCACCAACGACAAAACTGGGGAAGCCCGCACTGTAGCAAGCGCGGCGGACACACCAAAATCGTTTGCCACTGATATTGCACAGGCAAAAAATGCCATGGCAGAACGTATATCTGAAGTCAAAACGGGTGCAACTGCCAAAGACGCCCAGCAAGTCATGGCACCACCTGCGATTGCAGCCAATGCAGTCAGTAGTACGCAATTCAATGCCGCAGTGCTGGCAGCAGAGCAAATTGCACCGCGTGTAGGCAGCAATGGCTGGGATAAAGCAGTAGGCCAAAAAGTTGTCTGGATGGTGGGTGAAGGCTTGCAATCAGCGGAGTTAACATTGAACCCGCCGGACCTCGGCCCCTTGCAGGTCGTGCTGAAGGTCAGCAATGAACAAGCCAGCGCCAGCTTTTCTTCTGCCCAGCCAGAAGTCAGGGAAGCACTGGAAGCAGCCCTGCCGCGCTTAAAACAAATGCTCAGCGATGCGGGCGTACAGTTGACAGGTTTCTCTGTTAATTCACAGGCGGCAGGCCAGGGACAAAATTTCGCGCAACAACAGCCACGCAGCCTGGGCTCAGCAAGAACTGGCGTTGACTTGCCAGACAATACAATCAGCACAACAAGTACAGCGCCGGCCAGGATACAGACAAATAACGGCTTGGTAGATACCTTTGCCTGAATGTTTGCCAGTAACACTCTTTCTTGAGCTAAAGCCATGCAATGGTGGCCGGATTTGCACACCGGCCCATTGTTGCAGCCCTTATTTCACGCTCTGACACAAAAGTATTGCTCATACGCAGCAACATCAGCTTCTACTCTCTGGAAAAAACTTGGTACATGCATGTAGAATGATCATGAACAGGCTGATCCAGGCAATGCAGTGAGTTCACTCATTTGCAAACATCAGAGATAAGCTGAAATACGCCCTCTTTTTCCCGGATGTTAAATGCCTGCCATCAAGCATAATACGTAAAAATCATGGCATTTATTGCCTACAGAGAGGAAAACCATGGCGAAAGCACCAGCCAAAGCAGCGGAAGCAAGTGATGCTCCAGCAGGAAAGTCGAAGAAAAAGCTCCTGATCATCATCGCCGCGGTTGTCGTCTTACTGGTCGCAGCAGGTGGCGGCGCAGCTTTTTTCCTGACTAAAAAAGCCCCTGCCAACAAAGAAAAAGAACATAAGGCAGAACCAGCCAAAGCCCCGGTATTTCTTGCTCTCGAACCATTTACAGTCAACCTGCAATCAAACGATGGCGACAAATACCTGCAAATCAGCATGACACTGCAAGTGCAGGATGAAGAACAGGTCAATCTGATCAAGGCCAATATGCCGCAAGTGCGCAGCCGACTATTGCTCCTGCTGTCAAGCAAGGATGCATCTGAAATTTTATCGTCCGAAGGCAAGGAAAAACTGGTCAATGACATTATCGAAAAAGTTGCCCAGCCATTTACCGCCAAGGGAGAGCCACAAAAAGTCAGTGGTGTTTTCTTTACGTCTTTTGTAGTCCAATAAAATCATGTCAGATAATTTTCTCTCCCAGGAAGAAGTTGATGCCCTTTTGAAGGGTGTCACGGGAGATCAGGACGACTCGCAATCCCTGGAGGATACCTCAGGTGTCCGGCCCTACAATCTTGCCACGCAAGAGCGTATCGTCCGTGGACGTATGCCAACGCTGGAAATTATCAATGAACGTTTTGCCCGCTTGTTGCGCATAGGTTTGTTCAATTTTCTGCGCCGCAGTGCCGAGGTATCAGTTGGTACTGTCCGAGTATCAAAGTACAGTGAATTCATCCGTAACCTGGTGGTACCGACGAATCTGAATCTGGTGCACATGAAGCCCTTGCGCGGCACTTCCCTGATCGTGCTTGATCCTGGCCTGGTATTTTTGCTGGTGGATAATCTGTTTGGTGGTGATGGCCGATTCCATACCCGTGTTGAAGGTCGCGATTTCACCCAGACTGAGCAACGTATCATTCACCGCATCCTTGAAATCATTTTTGAAACCTATTCCAAATCCTGGGAACCTGTCTATCCCATCGAGTTTGAATATATACGCTCAGAAATGAATACCCAGTTCGCCAATATTGCGACTCCGAATGAAGTCGTGGTATCCACCACCTTCACGATAGAACTGGGGCCAGTCAGTGGTGAAATGCATTTATGCATGCCCTATTCCACCATAGAGCCCATACGCGATATCCTGACCAGTAGCCTGCAAGGCGAAACCCTGGAGGTGGATAAACGCTGGGTGCGTCTGATGACGCAACAGATACAGATAGCAGAAGTTGAAATAGTTGCAGATCTGGGCACCACGCGCGTCACTCTGGGCGATATACTGAATATGAAGGAAGGCGATATCATTCCGCTTTCAGTACCAGAAATTATTTCAGCAAAAGTCGATGGCACTCCAGTCATGGAGTGTAAATACGGCGTGTTTAACGGGCAATATGCCTTGCGTGTGGAGAAGCTGATCAGCTCCAGCGTACAGGAAGTAGCACAAGGAGAAAATCATGGATGACAACGGCGATTCACCCATCAGTGAAGATGATTGGGGCGCTGCAATTGCAGAGCAGGAAAGAGCCGAAGCTGCGGCAGCCGAAAAGGCTGAGGCACCACCGGCCAGTGCTGCCATTTTTAAAGAGTTCAGCGGCAAGAGCAGTAACGCACCTGAAACTCATAATGACATCGACTTCATTCTGGATATCCCGGTTCAACTGACGGTAGAGTTGGGCAGAACCAAGATTGCCATCAAAAACCTGCTGCAACTGGCACAGGGTTCTGTAGTAGAACTTGATGGCCTGGCGGGTGAGCCTATGGATGTGCTGGTCAATGGCTGCCTGATTGCCCAGGGCGAGGTAGTTGTGGTCAACGACAAGTTTGGTATTCGCCTGACCGATATCGTGACGCCTGCAGAACGCATACGCAAGCTCAACAAATGAGGATGAAATTGTCTTATTTTGTACCGCTAATATTAGCCACACTTGGCAGCTCTGCTGTTGCTGCCGAGACTGCTCCAGTGTCACCTAGCGGTGGTTTTTTGCAAATTGCAACAGCATTACTTTTAGTACTGGGATTGGTGGTCATGGCCGCCTGGCTCATGCGCCGCCTGGGCCCCATGAATGCAGGAAATAAAATTCCGGTCAAAATCATTGGCGGCATCAGCGTAGGCAATCGCGAACGGGTGATGGTAGTTGAAGTAGGCGACCAATGGCTGATCCTTGGCGTGACCGCAAGCAATATCAGTAATCTGGGCAGCATGCCCAAACAGCAAGAATTGCTGAATCAATCAGCGCAAATAGCCGCAAATGATCCTTTTTCTGCCTGGCTCAAACGCACGCTGGAAAAACGCAATGCTGGGCGAACCCCTGAGCAATCTACAGAGCCGTCTGATAACAGGTAATTACATCGCATGAAAATTTTGCGCTCTCATCTGCCCTTCATCTGGCTGGCTCTCTTGTTGTGCGGACTGGCCTTGCCAGAAGCTGCCATGGCACAGGCCAATGGTGGCTTGCAAGCTATCACCAGCACGCCCGCACCTGGTGGTGGACAAAACTATTCACTCAGCATACAGACGCTGCTATTCCTGACGGCACTCAGCTTCTTGCCGGCGGCCTTGCTGATGATGACCAGTTTTACCCGCATCATCATCGTCTTGTCTTTGCTCAGGCAAGCCTTGGGTACCCAGTCTGCGCCACCGAATCAGGTGATGGTGGGCTTGTCCCTGTTTCTGACTCTGTTCGTCATGGGGCCTGTGTTTGACAAAATCTATGCCGAAGCTTATCAGCCATTTACTGAAAACAAGATCACCATGCAGGTTGCTCTGGATAAGGGAGCAACCCCGTTGAAACAATTCATGATGAAGCAAACCAGGCAGACTGACCTTGCCCTGTATGTGAAATTATCCAATACCCCTGAGTTGCAAGGGCCGGAAGACGTACCTTTGCGAATTTTGATCCCCGCCTTTATTACCAGTGAACTGAAAACTGCTTTTCAAATCAGTTTTGCCATCTTCATTCCCTTCCTCATCATCGACATGGTGGTTGCCAGTGTGCTGATGTCCATGGGTATGATGATGGTCTCGCCTTCCATCGTATCGCTGCCCTTCAAGCTCATGCTCTTTGTGCTTGTTGATGGCTGGCAGTTGTTGATAGGTTCACTCGCACAAAGTTTTTACTGAGGCTCACTATGACACCCGATAGCGTAATGACATTAGGCCGCCAGGCCATGGAAGTCACCTTAATGGTGTCTGCCCCCTTGTTACTGGTGGCGCTGGGCATAGGCCTGATTGTCAGTATTTTCCAGGCAGCCACGCAAATCAATGAAACCACCCTGTCTTTTATTCCCAAGCTGATAGGCATCTTTGTCACACTCATTATTGCAGGGCCCTGGATGCTTTCCGTCCTGATGGATTACATGCGCCAGATGTTTTCCAGCATCGCCACCATGGCAGCCTGATTTGCGTAGCATCGCAATTCCATGATCTCTTTTTCCAGCAATGAACTTATTGCACTCATCAATTCCTTTATCTGGCCTCTGACCAGGATACTGGGCTTGATTGCGGTTGCCCCGCCGTTTGGCAATAACACTGTGCCGGTACAAATCAAGATCGCGCTGGGAGTGGTTTTATCGCTGATCGTGGCCCCTACCCTGCCAGCCATTTCCAATCTTGATCCAGTTTCACTGAATGGTATTTTGGTACTCGCACAGCAGCTCATCATAGGATTTGCAATGGGCTTTGTCATGCGCGTCGTCTTTTCTGCCATAGAGATGGCTGGTGAGGTTTCTGGCTTGACCATGGGGTTGGGCTTTGCGACCTTTTTTGATCCACAGACCCAGGGACGATCGTCAGCGATTGCGCAATTTCTGGTACTGACATCAACTTTGCTGATGCTGACGCTGAATGTGCATCTCTCCATGCTGGCGGCGCTGGTTGAGAGCTTCCATACCATGCCCATTGCAACCACCTATCAATCTGGTCTCAATTATCAAAAGCTGGCAATCTGGGGGGAGCAAATTTTTAGCGTGGGCATGCATCTCTCGCTGCCCATTGTTGCGGCCCTGCTGGTGACCAACGTCGCCCTCGGCATATTGACGCGCGCGGCACCTCAATTGAATTTGTTTGGTATAGGCTTTCCTATCACCATAGGTGTAGGTTTTTTGATGGTCGCCCTGATCATGCCCTACCTGCTGCTGCCACTGCAAAACTTGTTCCAGAGTGGACTGGAGATGATACAGTCTTTAAGCCAGACTACGCCGCTCCCGATAAAGAGGTAAGTCATGTCATGCGGGGTATTTACCGGGGAAGCCAGACTATATAGCGTAGAACAGATACGTGAAATAGAGGCCCGTGCACTCGCACATCAGGGAGAGGGCCAGGGCGAAGTCACGCTCATGCAAAAAGCCGGGCTGGCGACGGCAGAACTGGCAGCAAAAATTTGCGTGAACAAGCAATATCCCATATTGATACTGGCAGGCCCAGGCAATAACGGAGGGGATGCCTATGAAGCCGGACATCAATTATCCAGACAGAGCTTTAAAGTTGTTTGTCTCATGTGCGGGGCATTTGAGAAATACCCTCCAGATGCACAGGCTGCGCTGCAAAGAGCGCGGGGCTCTGGAATGGAGTTTGCAGAGCTTCACACATTACTCGATACGCCGTCAGAAAACTGGGGCCTGATTATTGATGGCTTATTCGGCATAGGTCTGAAACGGGCACCAGAAGCGGACATCGTCAAGCTAATCAACTTTATCAACCAGCTCGCATCTGAAAAGACTATCCCGGTACTGGCGATTGATGTTCCCAGTGGTTTGAATGCCGATACCGGGCAGCCAGTGAGTCAAGACAGCGCGCTTGTTCAGGCCAGCCATACTATTACTTTTATAGCCAACAAACCTGGCTTGCATACAGGATCAGGTAAAGACTATGCGGGTCATGTCATTGTCAATCAACTCAATATTTCTGACGATTTTTTTCCTGCATGCCACAGCTATCTGAATGAACGCACTTCCCTGCTGCAAATTCTAAAGCCTCGCAAGCAAAACAGTCATAAAGGCAGTTTTGGTGACGTTGTCGTACTTGGTGGTGCCAAGGGCATGGCCGGCGCTGCCATCCTTGCGGCCAGGGCTGCGCAGTATGCAGGTGCCGGAAGGATTTACTGCAGCATGCTGGCAGAAGCACCCGCTTACGATAGTCTGCACCCAGAAATCATGTTTCGTCATGCCGGGGACATCAGTCTGGCAGAGGCAACTGTGGTCATAGGCCCAGGGCTGGGCACGTCAAACGCTGCGCATGCCTTACTCAGCAGTGCAATTCAAACTGCGCAGGCACTGGTCATTGATGCCGACGCCTTGAACCTGATTGCTGCAGACAGCAAATTGCAGGCCTTATTACGCAATAGAAGTACTCCATGCATACTCACGCCGCATCCACTGGAAGCAGCGAGACTATTGAACAAGAGCGTCGCCGAGATACAGAATAATCGTCTGCCTGCAGCGCAAGAACTGGCAAGTCGATTCAATGCAGTAGTAATACTCAAGGGCTCCGGCAGTATTATTTGCGGCCCTTGTGGCAAGTTGTTTATCAATACGACTGGCAACCCTGCCCTGGCCAGCGGTGGTACTGGTGATGTATTGGCGGGTGTGGCAGGAGCCTTACTGGCACAGCTTGGCAATAGCATGGATACAGCAAGAATAGCTACCTGGGTGCATGGTCATGCAGCAGATGAACTGGTAAAAAGTGGAACAGGGCCGATAGGCTTGACGGCCAGTGAGTTATTGCCAGAGATTCGGCTTCATATCAATCAATTGGCCTATCAGACTAGAGCTGATGACTAATTCTTTGAAGGATTAAGAATCAGTCAACCAGACTATTAATCTGTTCCGGTATTAGTTTACCAACTTCAGAGCGGGCATCACAGACGATGCCAGATTGCGCCAAAGCCGCAGACAATTTTTCTATCTGTTCTTGCTGTGCAGCAGCATGATCAATCAGCTTGTGAAGGACTTTGGAAATCGGGTCGTCACTGTTTTGAGTCACGCCATAAGCGGTGAACAAATGCGCAGTTTCTGAATCTGCCGAGGCGACTTCTTTTTTGATGACGTGAGCAGGGTTACCAACTGCTGTACCACCAGCAGGCACTGGCTTGAGCACCACGGAGTTAGACCCTATCTTGGCACCTGCTCCAATAGTAAAACCGCCGAGCACTTTGGCACCGGCACCGACGATGACGCCTGCTTCCAGGGTTGGATGGCGCTTGGCACCACGCGACAAGGACGTACCACCCAGTGTCACGCCCTGATAGATCGTGCAGTCATCACCGATTTCTGCCGTTTCACCAATGACCACGCCAAAGCCATGGTCAATGAATACTCTACGGCCTATGGTCGCACCAGGGTGGATTTCTATACCTGTCAATACACGGGCAATATGGGAGATGAAACGACCCAGCCATTTCAAACCACGCTTCCAGCACCATTGCGCCCAACCATGCATGAGAATCGCCTGAAAACCAGGATAACAAGTGATCACCTCCCAAGCATTACGGGCGGCAGGATCTTTCTTGATAATACTGGCTATATCTTCTCTCAGGCGGCTAAACATGAACTTTATATGGATATGACGGAGGGGAATAAGATAGTAGCGTATTTCTGAAAAAGCTGCGTCCGCTACCCAAATCACCGGGCACCAGACGTACAGGTTTACAGAAACTATGGCTTACAGACGCTGGCGGCGGGCTTCGTACAGACAAACACCTGACGCCACGGAGACGTTCAGGCTTTCTACAGAACCGAACATGGGGACACTGACCAGCATATCGCAGGTTTCGCGGGTCAGGCGGCGCATGCCCTCACCTTCAGAACCCATGACGATGGCGCAACCAACTTTGAAATCCACATCGTAGATATTTTTTTCGACTTCATCTGAGGTACCAACCAGCCAGATATCACGGTCTTTCAATTCACGCAGGGTGCGCGCCAGATTGGTGACGGTGATGTAAGGCACTGTTTCAGCAGCGCCACTGGCAACCTTGGCTGCAGTCGCATTCAAGCCCACTGCCCTGTCTTTGGGGGCGATAACTGCGTGCGCGCCCGCGCCGTCGGCTACCCGCAGGCAGGCACCCAGGTTATGTGGGTCAGTAATACCATCCAGCACCAGCAACAATGGTGGACCGTCAATCGCATCCAACAATTCATCGAGGTTACGTGCCAGTGACAATTCACTGGCTTTGGCCACTACACCTTGATGGCGGCGTGTACCGACAATATTGCTGAGGCGCTGATCATCCGCCGGGATGATGCGCACGCCAGCAGCTTTTGCTGCTTGCAACAGGTCTTTCATACGACCATCGACACGCGAAGAATCTACATAGATTTCTTCGACAGAAGAGGCTTCATGACGGATCCGGGAGGTCACCGCATGGAAACCAAAAATCATTTTACTTTTCATTTCATTCTTTTCTTTACATGCATTTCTTTGAGGTACTTTGAGGTACTAACGTCTTTTCTTCGCTGACTTACTAGCAGCAGCTGGTGCTTTTTTCTTTGCACTGGCAGCAGCAGGCGAAGATTTCTGGCGACGTCCGCCAGAAAAACTTTCTTCTTTTACTTTCTTGGCCGGGGCAGCTTTGCCACCTCTGCCATAATTTGCCACGGCTTTTTCTTCAGGTACCTGCAAGGCTTTCTTGGCACTGGCAGCACCTTTGCGGTTTTTTTCATTCGTGGCTGTACCACGTGTATCCACCAGCCCAACTGAGCGTGGTGATACAGGCTGGACTATGGCCAAGTCTATCTTGCGTGCATCCAGATCAACCCGGCTGACTTGCACCGTGACTTTATCTGTCAACTGATAGCGTTTGCCGGTACGTTCTCCGCGCAACTCATGGCGTGCCTCGTCATACTGGAAGTAATCAGCACCCAGCTCAGTGATATGCACCAGACCTTCGATGAAAATTTCATCGAGCTGAACAAAGATACCAAACTGTGTCACGCCAGTGATCATGCCGGTGAATTCTTCACCAACCTTGTTGCGTATGAAGTAGCACTTGAGCCAGGCTTCGACATCACGTGAAGCTTCATCAGCACGACGCTCATTAGCAGAACAGTGGACACCCAGCGCATCCCAGATAGTCTGTTCTTTTTCTTCCTTCTTCTTG
This sequence comes from Undibacterium sp. TC4M20W, assembly GCF_049340245.1. Taxonomy (NCBI): domain Bacteria; kingdom Pseudomonadati; phylum Pseudomonadota; class Betaproteobacteria; order Burkholderiales; family Oxalobacteraceae; genus Undibacterium; species Undibacterium sp. TC4M20W. The sequence continues at coordinate 67,504 of NZ_JBMPPI010000009.1, read as the reverse complement.
CCTGCGGCCTTGTCAGCAATCTGCTGTTTTCTGGTGGCGTTTGATACAGAAGTATTCAACAGCGTCAGGTCTATGCCCTTGGGTTCATATTTACGACCCTGCAAAATCGCCTTGATCGCCCTGTGCGTCAGCAAGTCAGGGTAACGGCGTATCGGGCTGGTGAAATGAGCATAAGCGTCATAAGACAAACCAAAATGGCCTATATTATCCGGACTGTAAACGGCCTGCTGCATGGAGCGCAATAACATGGTTTGCAAAAGCGTTGCGTCAGGCCTGCCTTTGACCTTCTTCATCAACTCGGCATAGTCAGATGCTGCTGGCTTGTCGCCACCACCAAGGAACAGACCAACTTGCTTCAGGAAATTTCTGACCTGGGTCAGTTTCTCTTTAGTCGGGCCAGCATGGATACGGTATGTGCCTGGATGCTTGTAAGTTTCCAGCAAATTTGCAGCGCAGACATTGGCTGCCAGCATGCATTCTTCAATCAGCTTGTGCGCATCATTACGCGTGCGTGGCAATATTTTTTCTATCTTGCCAGATGGATTGCAAACGATATAGGTTTCTGTCGTTTCAAAGTCGATGGCACCACGCACCTGGCGTGCCTTCAATAAAGACTGGAAGACTTCATACAGATGCAAGAGATGCGGTACCAGGGTCAGGCGTTTGGCGGCTTCTGGCCCTTTGGTATTACCAAGTATTGCTGCCACTTCAGTGTAGGTGAAGCGTGCGGCAGAATGGATGACCGCAGGATAAAACTGGTAAGCCGTGACTTCACCGTCTTGCGTAATGACCATATCGCACACCAGCGTCAGGCGATCAACATCAGGATTAAGCGAGCACAGGCCATTCGACAAGCGTTCTGGCAACATCGGTATTACCCTGCGCGGGAAATACACCGACGTGCTACGCAACAGTGCCTCTTCATCAAGCACATCATTAGGTTGAACGTAGTGGCTCACATCGGCAATGGCAACGATCAGCCTGTGACCTTTGCTGCGGCCTATCTTGACTGGTTCACAGTACACAGCATCATCAAAATCGCGGGCATCTTCGCCATCAATCGTTACCAGTGGAATATCACGCAGATCGACGCGGTCTGTGAGATCACTTTCCCTGACTTCTGACGGCAATTTGGCAGCGGCTTTTTTAACCGCTTCAGAAAACTCATGTGGTACGCCAAATTTGCGGACAGCGATTTCGATTTCCATACCAGGATCATCGACATCACCCAGTATTTCAACGATCTTGCCAACTGGCTGCGCATAACGGGTCGGCTGCTCAGTCAACTCAACGCTGACGACCTGGCCAGCCTTGGCTTTGCCTGGTGCGCCAGTCAATAAAATATCCTGGCTGAAGCGCTTGTCTTCAGGCGCGACTATCCAGACGCCGTTTTCATTTAACAGGCGCCCGATGACATGGGTATTGGCCCTGTCCAGTATCTCAAGTATGCCGCCTTCAAGACGACCACGCCTGTCAGTGCCAACAACACGCGCCATGACACGGTCACCGTGCAAGACCTTCTGCATTTCGCGCTCAGGCAAAAACAGGTCTTCACTACCATCATCAGGGATCAGAAAACCATAGCCTTCGCGATGACTGCTGACTTTGCCGCTGATGAAATTATCCTGATTGGCGATGGAATAATTTCCACCCTTATCTACTTTGACTTGCCCATCTCTTTCCATCGCGTTTAATCGTCGTGTCATGCCATCTAACTCCTCAGGTTTTACTGACAACGCATCTGCAATTGCAGTAGCCGTCATTTTTGCCGTGTTAGTACGTAGAACACCCAGTATCTCTTCGCGACTGGGGATGGGGTATAAATGCTTGTTCAAATTTTGTATTTTTTCTTAAAAAAGTTAATTTGGCTCGCACCAAAATCTTATCAGGCCATAGTTTACTGTAGCAAACCTCTTTCGCCTAACAATTCTTGTATCTGCAAGGTGGCTCACCTTGACAAATGCTTCAATTAATTTATAATATTGTTCTCCGTTGCCCACGTGGCGGAATTGGTAGACGCGCATGGTTCAGGTCCATGTGCCTTCGGGTGTGGGGGTTCGAGTCCCTCCGTGGGCACCAAAATTTGAGAGCCCGCTGATGAAAATCAGCGGGCTTTTTCAATTCCACTTCGAATTTCACATTCCACACATTCAGTTTTGCAAGTATAAGCAAGAAATCCCCTGACTCCGCACTTCCTGCCCAAGCTGCAGGCGACTTTCTAGCTGCCAGCACCATAATGCGAAATTTTCTCCGAAATATTTCCCCAAAGCCAGTCAAATACTCTATAATTATTCCTTCCGTTGCCCACGTGGCGGAATTGGTAGACGCGCATGGTTCAGGTCCATGTGTCTTCGGATGTGGGGGTTCGAGTCCCTCCGTGGGCACCACAAATTTGAGAGCCCGCTGATGAAAGTCAGCGGGCTTTTTCAATTCCACATTTGCCTCATTTTCTTTCCTCATTAGCGCAAACCGCGTCATATCTGCATTATTCAAATCAAATGAAGTCTGGCGGGAACAAACAAGCCCTCCCCACTCTTCCGTGAAACACGAGACACCCATCACAATAAAGCACCGGATAATCGCATAGTGTCGCCATAAAAAAACGGAAGCAAATCGCTTCCGTTTTCATGACTGCCAATTAAGCTGCGCCCTTTTTCAACCAGGCATTCAACTGATGCGGCCTGATACTGTCATACTCTTCAAAAGGCTGATGTATCCATGGATTGTTCGCCAGATGGTCCAGATAATAGTCTGGCGCCACTGATGAGCATGCCTTGTACCAGATCACGGCTGATTTTACTTCTGTCACTGCCGGGAAGTTTTCACGCAGATGCACGAGCACTTTTTCCAGGGTAACGCCGGAATCAACCAGATCATCGACGACCAAAACCCTACCTTGCAACGCACCCTTGGTCATGGAAATATACTTTCCTATATCCAGAGTACCCTGCACTGTGCCCGACTCTTCGCGATATGAACTGGTCGACAAAATCGCCAGCGGCACATCAAAAATTCTGGAGAAAATATCACCAGGACGCAAGCCACCACGGGCAAGACACAGGACTTGATCAAACTTCCAGCCAGACTCATGCACTTTCAGCGCAAGCTGCTCGATGGAACGATGATAGGCTTCCCATGAAACCCATAAGTCCTTGTCTGTAGATGCAGGCATATTCATATTTTTATTTTTCCTTCTTAAATAAACGGGTGCCTTAACACGATGGTTTCTTCGCGATCTGGTCCGGTAGAGACCATATCGACAGGAACACCAACCAGCTCCTGAATACGCATGATGTAATTGCGGGCATTGACTGGCAGAGCATCCATGCTTTGCGCGCCAACTGTGGTCTCAGACCAGCCCGGCATTTCTTCATAAATGGCTTCGCAGCGCGCCGCTTCTTCAGCACCAACCGGGAAGATATCAACGACTTTGCCATCGATTTTGTAGCCAGTACACAGCTTCAATGTTTCCAGACCGTCCAGCACGTCCAGCTTGGTCAGGCACATGCCAGACACGCCATTGATTTGCACAGAACGCTTCAACAGAGCTGCATCGAACCAGCCGCAACGGCGGGCACGGCCAGTCACCGTACCAAATTCATGACCAACGCTGGCCAGGTGCTTGCCTACGCCGGCATCAGTTGGCAATTCAGATGGGAATGGGCCAGAACCTACACGTGTCGTGTACGCCTTGGTGATACCCAGGATGTAATGCAACATGTTAGGACCAACACCAGAACCTGCCGCTGCATTGCCAGCCACGCAATTGCTGGAGGTAACAAAGGGGTAAGTTCCATGATCAACGTCCAGCAAACTGCCTTGCGCGCCTTCAAACAACAGGCTGGCACCGGCTTTATGTGCTGCATACAAGGCACTGGATACGTCTGCCACCATAGGGCGGATACGCGGCACATTGGCCAACGTGTCATCCAGGGTTTTCTGGAACTCGACTGCAGGCGCCTTGAGGTAATTGGTCAACACAAAATTGTGGTAATCCAGATTTTCACGCAGCTTTTCAGCAAAGCGTTCTTCATTGAGCAAATCAGCTACGCGGATCGCACGGCGGGCAACCTTGTCTTCATAGGCCGGGCCTATGCCCTTGCCTGTCGTGCCAATCTTGGCGGCACCACGGGCAATTTCACGTGCTGCATCAAGTGCAGTGTGATACGGCAAAATAACTGGGCAAGCTTCTGAAATTTTGAGACGGGAAGCAACTTCAACGCCATTTGCCTGCAGCTTGTCAATTTCACGCAAGAGGTCAGGTACAGACAAAACCACACCGTTACCGATGTAGCAAGCCGTACCAGCGCGCATGATGCCGGAAGGTATCAGTTGCAAGGCCGTTTTCTGGCCACCGATTACCAGTGTATGACCAGCATTATGGCCACCTTGAAAACGGACAACGCCCTGGGCGTGGTCCGTCAACCAATCAACGATTTTTCCCTTGCCTTCATCGCCCCACTGGGTACCGATTACGACTACGTTTTTTGCAATTTTAGTTTGTGTCATCACTCAACCTACATTTTGAAGAATCCATTTACCCGCATCGAAAGTGAGTGCGCGATTGCAATCAAATTCGTCTTGTTCGTTCTCGTGCCCTGGCAGGCTCTGAATCACGATTTCACCCTCGCCACGCAACTCTGCGATTTTTTCACGCAATGCAGGGTCACTCCCCCACGGAGCGCGAATCGCATCCTTCCTCTCAGCAGAAGGCAGCAGACGCGCCAGCTCACGCAAATCCAGGGAAAATCCAGTAGCCGGACGTGAGCGACCAAAAGCCTCGCCCACATGGTCGTAACGGCCACCACGCGCCACCGCATTTGGCAAACCAGGCACAAATACGTTAAACATCACTCCACTATGATAGTGGTAGCCACGCAAATCAGCGAGATCTATCGTGACATGGGCCGCACCTGTCAAACGCACTAAATGCTCAAGTTCGTCCAGCGCCGTTTGTATACCTTCAAATGCGGGCAATACTGCACGTGCTTTTTGAATAATGGAAATATCGCCATATAAACCTGGCAAAGCCATCAATGCGGCACGCACTTCGGGTGAAAAATTCTGACTGAGCTTATCTATGCTAGGCAAGTCTTTGGACTCAAGCAAGGCATACAAAGTATTTTCTTCTGCCTTGGCCAGCGGATCGGCAGCCAATAAGGCGCGCAAAACTCCGACGTGACACATATCCAGCCGCACATCTTTGACATGCGCCAAGGCCAGGCAGGCTAATACCAGTTCCTGAATTTCAGCATCGGCTTCCAGGCCTGCATGACCATAAATTTCTGCGCCGATTTGCAAAGGCTCGCGCGTGGCGTGCAGGCCAGACGGCTTGGTATGCAGGACACTGCCTGCATAGCAAAGACGGGTAACAGTACGGCGGTTTAACAGATGCGCATCAATACGGGCCACTTGCGTGGTCATATCGGCACGCAGCCCCATGGTGCGGCCAGAGATTTGATCTACCAGTTTGAAGGTACGCAAATCCATATCCTGACCAGCACCGGTCAGCAAGGATTCTATGTATTCCAGCATAGGCGGCATGACCAGCTCATAGCCATACAGTCTGAAATTGTCCAGGAGAACACGGCGCAGCTCTTCTATCTTGCGTGCTTCGGACGGCAAAATATCAGCAATATTTTCAGGTAAAAGCCAATTCGGCATGAAGAACAATCAAAAAAACAACAATTTAGTTTAGGCTATCCGACAAACAGCGATCTGCACAAAATTTGCGCAGATCGCTGTCGGTCACTACAATTATTTAGCGGGGTGCTATTTACACTTACCCCTACACCTACCCACCCTTATTACTTACCCTTTACTGCAGGAACACTGCCGCCTACTGAGGATGGGCCTTTAAAATATTTAAAGAACTCAGAATTTGGATCTACGACCAAAACATCATTCTTGCTCTTGAATGACGCAGTATACGCTTCCAGGCTGCGATAGAACTTATAAAATTCAGGGCTTTGACTGTATGCTTGCGCATAAATCTGCGATGCCTCTGCATCACCCGCGCCGCGTATTTTTTGCGCATCACGGTTAGCTTCTGCCTTGATCACCAGCCTTTGCTTGTCAGCATCAGCACGAATTTCTTCAGATTCTGCCGCACCAGTAGAACGCAAGCCATTTGCTTCACGGGTACGCTCTGCCTTCATACGGTCATATACCGAGTTATTGATCTGCTCGACATAATCCACACGCTTGAGGCGAACGTCAATAATCTCAACACCAATATGCTTGGTCTCATCAGAAACTTTTTTCTTGATGGCATCCATCACCTTACCGCGCTGAGTAGAGATCACCTCACCCACTTTACGTTTGGTTATTTCATCATTCAAGGCAGCTTTGATGATTTGCGACATTCTATCCTGCGCCCTGCGCTCTTCGCCATTAAAACTGACGAAATACAGACGTGGGTCCTTGATACGCCATTTGACATAAGAATCAACCAGAATATTTTTCTTTTCGGAGGTTACGAAACGATCTGCCGAATTGGTGTCTATAGTCAAAATACGTTTATCCAAAAACAACACATTTTGGAATGGCGGAGGCAACTTGAAGTGCAAACCTGGCTCACTGATCACAGACTTGACTTCACCCAATGCAAATACGATGGCATGTGAACGCTGATCAACGACAAAAATAGTCGAATACGCAACCAGAATTGCTGCACAGAGCGCAATAATGAAAGTAGCTAGTTTATTCATTATCTACCCTCCCTCTCACGTGTGTCGCGATTATCTTTTGATCTTCCATCCTTGCCATAACGCATTTCCACAGTAGGTATCTGCTCCACGGCCGGTGCAGTTATTTGTGCTGGCGCAGGCGATTTTGCAGCGGATTGATCTGCCTGATTAATCATCTTATCCAGAGGCAAATAAATCATATTATTGCCAGTTTTGGTATCCACCATCACTTTGCTGGTATTGGAGAATATTTGTTGCATAGCCTCCATATACAACCTGTCCCTGGTCACTGCTGGTGCTTTTTGATATTCCGTCAATACTTGCTGGAAGCGCGATGCATTACCCTGAGCATTGGCAACAACACTGGCTTTATAGCCTTCTGCCTCTTGTATCATGCGGGAAGCTTCACCACGCGCCTTGGGAATCACGTCATTGGCGTAGGCTATACCTTCATTTTTCAGACGTTCTTTATCTTGCTTGGCTTTTTGCGCGTCCTCAAAGACTGCCTGAACCTGCTCAGGCGCCTGCACGTTTTGCATGGTCACCTGGGCGACCTGCACACCTGAACCATAAGCATCCAGGATTTTTTGCATGCCTGCATTCACATCAAGAGCGATTTTTTCACGGCCTTCATACAACACAAAATCCATGGTGCTTTTACCGACGATCTCACGCACGACAGCTTCAGCGACCTGACGTATCATCTCTTCCTGATCGCGGTTGTTATACAACCAGTCAGCAGCATTATTTAATTTATATTGAACAGCAAACTGAATATCAACAATATTTTCATCATCGGTCAGCATCAGGGATTCGCGCTCTCTGGAGCCTTTTTTGTAGCCTATCTCCACTGTTCTGACTTGCGACAGATTGACTATCTCATGTCCTTGGACAGGGTAAGGCCAACGCCAGTTAAAACCGGCAGAAGTTTGATGACTGAATTTACCAAAAGTAGTAATGACAGCGGTCTGCCCTTCTTGCACGATAAAAAAGCCGCTCGACAACCAAACCAAGGCAATTACAGCAACAATCAGGGATGCGCCAATTTTAGCGCCGGACGAATCTGGTGAAAAATTACCACCATTATTATCGCCACCATTTTGCCCGAACAGACGCCCCAGTTTCTGAGTAAAGTCTTTCCATAACTGATCAAGATCAGGTGGGCCTTCAGGTGGTTTTTTGCCATCAGGCTTATTGTTATTTTGATTATTGTTTTGCGAACCACGCCCCCATTGCGGATCATTTATGGACATGGTTACACCAATTCTTTTGAGAAATGAAACAAGCATTCTGTCGCTATCCAATGAATAGTGGGTTGGACTACTGAAAATCAAAGCGGGCATCAGCCGCCTCTGGCGTTACCACTTGTGCAATACCAGACGTTTTTGCCAATGCGAATTCGGCGATAGCTTCGCGTAACAAACCTATACCTGCTCCGGTGCGGGCACTCAAAAAAACCCTCTGAATTTTATCACACTCATCCACCTCGACCGAAGGCTCCAGGCCAGCAAGATCTATCTTATTCCACACCAGTATCTGCGGTATATGATCTGCACCAATTTCCTCGAGTACCTGGTTGACCTGTTGAATCTGATCAAACCTTACCGGGCTACTTGCATCCACGACATGCAATAGTAAATCTGCATGTATGGTTTCTTCCAATGTTGCCCTGAACGCTGCAACGAGTTGATGCGGCAATTCACGTATGAAACCAACGGTATCAGAAATAACAATATTACCCGCATCACCAAGGTACAAGCGGCGGGAAGTCGTATCCAGCGTTGCAAATAATTGATTGGCGGCATACGCACCTGCCTTGGTCATAGTGTTAAACAGGCTGGACTTGCCCGCATTGGTATAACCGACCAAAGAAACCGACAAGGTATTGCTACGTCCACGTGAACGTCTCTGGGTTTCCCTTTGCTTATGTAACTTATCGAGCTTCTGCTTGAGCATTTTGACACGCTCACCCAGCAAGCGGCGATCAGTCTCAAGCTGCGTCTCACCTGGCCCACGCAAACCTATACCACCTTTTTGTCTTTCCAGATGCGTCCAACCACGTATCAAGCGCGTGGCCAGATGTTGCAACTGAGCCAACTCCACCTGGACTTTACCTTCATGACTTTGGGCACGCTGAGCAAAAATGTCCAATATCAGACTGGTGCGGTCAACCACCCTGACCTTCAGGTGGCGCTCCAGATTTCTCTGTTGCGCCGGAGAGAGTGCATGATTAAAAATGACTATGTCTAACGCCGCATCGGCAACAGCATGTGCAATCTCATCAGCCTTGCCGCTACCGACAAAAAAAGCAGCGTCAGGGCTTGATCGTTTGCAAGTGATGGTTGTAACCGGCTCTGCTCCCGCAGATTGCGAAAGCAGAGAGAGCTCTTCCAGGCTGGCGGCAAAGTCGTCCTTACCAAAATCGACGCCGACCAAAGCGGCGCGCATGGACGGCTTTTTTATTTCATTACTCAAAAATTACTCTGCCTCTGGCTCAGTGTTGATGCTGACTGCGCGTGCTGGCACTACGGTAGAAATAGCATGCTTGTAAACCATTTGCGTCACAGTATTGCGCAGCAAAACCACATACTGGTCGAAAGATTCGATATGGCCCTGCAATTTGATGCCATTGACCAGATAAATTGATACAGGAATATGTTCTTTACGCAAAGCGTTCAGAAATGGGTCTTGTAATAATTGCCCTTTATTGCTCATAACAGCTCCATTGTGTTGTTGTGATTAGGAGTTGGGGACTACTTATCAGAATACAAGTATTCCCAGAAGTTGATTACAAAGTAATGTAATCTATTTTCATCTTAATTGCATATCTCTTGCTTAAATTTCACTGCAAAAGGAGAGCAACCAAGCATTTTCTTACATTTTGATACTTGCGTGCAGGCTTACCTGAACGAGCTTACTTCGATGACTTGTCAAACGGATTCTTGCCAGAACGCATTTCTATTCTTAAAGGAGTACCGGTCAGCGAGAAAGTCTCACGGAAATGCTTTTCAAGGTAGCGTTTATACACATCACCCACCGCTTCCAGTGCATTACCATGAATAACAATAATAGGCGGATTTTGTCCACCCTGATGGGCATATCGCAACTTGGGACGTATGGACCCTTTGCGTTTGGGCTGTTGATGCTCTACTGCTTCAATCAGGGCACGCGTCAGTTTAGGCGTGGACAAGTTGACCATCGCTGCAGCATATGCGGAGTCGATGGATTTCATAAGAGGAGCTATACCAGTCGATTTCAGCGCTGAAATAAAGTGGAATTTGGCAAACGTCAGGAAATTCAGTTTGCGCTCAATATCCAGTTTGATTTCATCACGCCTGTCGCTTTGCAAACCATCCCATTTATTAACTCCCACGACCAGGGCGCGGCCAGACTCCAGAATGAAACCGGCGATATGGGCATCCTGCTCTGAAATATCCTGTTGCGCATCCAGTAACAACAAGACTACGTTGGCTTCAGACACCGATTGCAAAGTTTTAACGACAGAAAATTTTTCTATAGCTTCAAACACTTTGCCGCGGCGACGGATACCTGCAGTATCAATCAACGAATAGTGAACGCCATCACGCTCGAATGGTATTTCTATGGAATCACGGGTGGTGCCGGGCATGTCAAAGGCAATCACCCTTTCTTCACCCAGCAGAGTATTCACCAGCGTCGATTTACCAACATTGGGACGGCCAACGATAGCGATTTTGATGCCGCGCACCTTAGATTCAGGCTCTTCGACTTCTTCAGGACGCTGGGCGAAGGCGATATCAACCATTTCTTCGACCAGGTCTGCCACACCATCACCGTGAGCAGCAGAGATCACGTAGGGATCGCCCATGCCCAGCTCGTAAAAATCTGCAGTGACTGAAGAGTATTTCATACCTTCAGCCTTATTTACGACCAGCATCACAGAACGGCCTGATTTGCGCAGGAAATCTGTGATGGTCTTGTCATGTGGTGTCAAACCCTGGCGGCCATCGACGATAAATACAACGACATCTGCTTCAGCCACAGCCTGCTTTGTCTGCTTGGCCATTTCATGCATGATGCCCTCTTTGGCGACAGGCTCAAAACCACCTGTATCAATGACCAGAAAGGGGCGTTCACCAACACGGCCTTCGCCGTAATGCCTGTCCCTGGTCAAGCCAGGTAAATCTGCGACCAAAGCGTCGCGTGAACGGGTGAGCCGATTGAACAGCGTGGATTTGCCGACGTTAGGTCGGCCTATAAGTGCGATAACCGGCTTCATTATTATTACTCGGTTGCAAGAGCAACCACTGATCCTGATTTTGTTTGAACGATCAGTTTAGCATCGACCACCAAAGGCGCTGCTAAAATCTGACTACCATCGGTAGTAACACGTCCGATGAAAGAACCATCTTCCCTTGACAGGAAGTGGACATAACCTGCGAAATCACCGACCGCAACTGCACGGTCATATGAAATTGGTGCTGACAGACGACGGTAGCTGAGCTTGTCATTACGCCAGGCACTTGCACCACCATTGCGGGCAAAGGCATTCACAGCGCCAGCGACATCAGATGCGAACACAAAGCGTTCATCAACACTGACGCCAGCATCGCTGGACAAAGGCTTGGCCCAGCGCAAAGCACCAGTAGCCACATCAAAACAAGCTACCCTGCCCTGATAAGAACTGGCGCAAATATCACCGCCAAAGACGACTGGCGCACCTGAAACGTCTGCGACACGTTCAAGTTCGGTAGCACCTTTAGGTTCACCGACCGTTGCCTCCCAGCGCAAACCGCCATTATTCAGCGCCAGTGAAGACATACGGCCACCAGGCATGGCGACAATGGCCTGCTGCCCCTGTATCACGATGCCAGGTGCAAGGCGCAAAGTCAAAGGAGGCAATGGGCGCTCTATGGACCATTTACGTTCCCCATTAGTCAGGTCATAAGCACTGACCTTGTTGTCAATACTACGGACCACAACCAGACCCTGGCCAACTGCCGGAGCAGATAAAATCTCATTTGTACCCTGGGTTTTCCAGCGCAGCTTGCCGTCTAGGTCAAATGCCAATACCTGGCCTTTTTCACCCGCAACAGCAATAGTTGTACCATCAACACCCACACCTGCCGTCAAACGGGTACCGGCATTGATACGCCATACCGTGCGGCCTGTCGCCACTTCTATACGTGCCAGCGTGCCATCAGCCGCAGCTACATAAACATTTTGTGCATAGGCAGCAGGACTGAAGACATAGTTACCCGCAGTACCAATTGCCACTGTCCAGCTGGGTTTAATCGCCATGCTGGACTTGATCTCAGTCAAAACTGCTGGCTGATTTTTTGCGTCAGATTTAGATGAAAATGGATTCAGCGAAGACAGCGTAGAACAGCCCGTCATTGCCACGAGTACAGATGACGCAACGAGCAGTTTGGCAGAAAATTGCATGTATGATTCCCCTTATTTACTGACAACTTTAGTATCTGCCACACCACCAATGACATCCAGCTTCATTTGCAAAGCCTGACGACCCGGACTTTTATCTGCCATTTTTTCCAGCGCTGATTTATACGCCGTACGCGCATCTTCTATCTTGTTTTGCGCTACATAGACATCGCCTTTGGCATCCAGCACATCAGCATCGAACTGTGTGGGAAAAGTACCTGACAATTGCTTCAAGGCTTCGTCATAGGCTTTTTCGTCCAGAGCAATGCCAGCCAGGCGTATTCTTGCCAGTGCCTTGTACTCTTCTGCCTTGGAAGTATCTGCCACCCATTGCAACTGGCTCTTGGCCGCTTTCAGATCATTTGCATCAAATGCACTCTTTGCGGCCACCAGCGCAGCCATGGGCGCATATGAAGTAGAGGCAAATTTGGCTTTCAAATCTTCCGTGACCGCCTGCACCTTCGCATTGTCTTTGGCGACAACCAATTTCTGCATTTCTTCATACAACTGTGAAGCTTGCAATGTTTGGGTGTTTTGACGCGATGACCATGCAGTCCAGCCAGCATAAGCGGCCAGGGCAACAATCAATCCCCAGGTTGCCATATTGCCGTATTTTTTCCAGGCTGCCTTGAGGTTATCTAACTGCTCTTGTTCTTCTAAATCGTATGCCATAATGTCTTTATCTATCTATTTTATTAATGTTATTAATATTTTTAATATGGATTAATGGTGTACATGGTGATGATTTGGGTCATCACAGCAATCTGCGTCTGCACTACCGGCGATTTGATCAACCAGATAATCCACCGCAGTATCGAAAGGCACGTTAACCTGATTATTTTCAGCGTCAGCCGCACGCAATTCCTTGATACTCACTGTATTATTATTTGCCTCATCTTCACCGATGATGACAGCATAAGCCGCACCGCTGCCGTCAGCCTTTTTCATCTGGGATTTGAAACTGCCAACGCCATTGGCAGTTGCGCAATGTAACACAACATCCAGGCCTGCATCGCGCAAACGCTCACTTAATACCATCGCCTGCATTTGCGCCTCTGCCCCCTGATGCACCAGATAAGCATCGCACATTGCAGGTTGATGTACGTCGCCATTGGCTTTCATCAATTCCAGCAGGCGCTCTATACCCATGGCAAAACCGCAGGCTGGTGTTGGCTTGCCACCAAAAATACCAAACAAGGCATCATAACGGCCACCAGCACAAACTGTCCCCTGGGAACCCAGGTCATCAGTAACCCATTCAAAGACAGTGCGGTTATAGTAATCAAGACCACGCACCAGACGAGGATTGATGGTGAATATAATGCTGTTGTGACGCAAAATCTTTTGTACGCCTTCAAAGTGAGCCAGTGACTCTGCACCAAGATAGTCGAGCAATTTAGGTGCCGCATTAACCATCTCTTGCATCGCAGGATTCTTGGTGTCCAGAATACGCAAGGGATTCGTCAGCAAACGCCTTTTTGCTTCAGCATCAAGAATGTCCTGATGTTGTTCAAAATAAGCGATCAACGCGGCCTTGTGTTGATTGCGTTCCTCTGCATCGCCAATGGAATTCAATTCCAGCCGCACATTCTGCAAGCCCAGATCGTCCCAGAAACGCTGGCACATCATGATCAGCTCGGCATCAATATCCGGGCCAGTAAAGCCCAGCGCCTCAGCACCTACCTGATGGAATTGACGGTAACGTCCACGCTGCGGTTTTTCATGACGAAACATCGGGCCGGTATACCACAAGCGTCTTGGACCATCGTAAATGAGATTATGTTCAATCGCAGAACGTACGACACCGGCCGTACCCTCCGGGCGCAAAGTCAGCTTGTCGCCATTCATGGAGTCTTCAAAGGAATACATTTCCTTTTCGACGACATCAGTCACTTCACCCAAACCACGTGCGAACAGATTGGTAGGTTCAACGATAGGTGTACGGACTTGCTGGAAGCCATAACTCTTCAATACAGATTGCACAGTATTTTCAAACAACTCCCACAACGGGGCGTCATCCGGCAAAAGGTCATTCATCCCTTTCACACCAGCGATTTTTTCTGCTTTTTTTATTTCCGACATACTTGCTACCTGATTTAATTATTTGTTACGCCATGCACCGGGGCATAGTGACTCTTGACATAGTCCAGCACGATTTCCTGGAATTCTTCTGCAATACGGTCGCCACGCAAGGTGAGCGCCTTGGCACCGTCAATAAAAACTGGTGCAGCCGGTGATTCGCCCGTACCTGGCAAACTGATACCGATGTTGGCATGCTTGGATTCACCTGGGCCATTAACAATACAACCCATGACGGCGACATTCATATTCTCTACGCCCGGATACTGACTCTTCCAGACTGGCATTTGATTGCGCAGGAAGCTCTGGATATCATCAGCCAGTTCCTGGAACACAGTCGAGGTAGTCCTGCCACAGCCGGGGCAGGCAATGACCATGGGTGTGAATTTTCGCAAGCCCATGGTTTGCAAAATCTCTTGACCAACGATGACCTCTTTGCAGCGATCACCGCCGGGTTCTGGCGTCAGGGATATGCGTATGGTGTCGCCTATGCCTTCCTGCATCAATACCGACAATGCTGCAGTCGAAGCCACGATGCCTTTACTACCCATGCCTGCCTCGGTCAGACCAAGATGCAAGGGATAATCGCAACGCGCTGCCAGCTCACGGTAAACCGCGATCAAGTCCTGTACACCTGAGACCTTGCAAGACAGGATAATCTTGTCACCCGCCAAACCCAATTCTTCAGCTTTTTGCGCACTCTCAATCGCAGACGTGATCAGTGCCTGATACATGACTGCCTGCACGCTCCATGGCACAGGGCGTTTGGCATTATCGTCCATGATGCGCGCCAGCAAAGCCTGATCGAGACTGCCCCAGTTAACACCGATGCGCACTGGCTTATCGTAGCGACATGCCATCTCTATCATCTGGGCAAACTGGGTATCGCGTTTGGCACCCTTACCTACATTGCCAGGATTAATCCTGTACTTGGACAAAGCTTTGGCGCAATCAGGAAAGTCATTCAGCAGCGTGTGGCCATTGTAGTGAAAATCACCTACCAACGGCACATCTATGCCCATTCTGTCCAGCTGCTCGCGTATGGCCGGCACTGCCGCCGCCGCTTCCGCATTATTGACTGTGATACGCACCAGCTCAGAACCTGCTCTGGCCAATTCCTTGATTTGAATTGCCGTGCCGATTGCATCTGCCGTATCGGTATTCGTCATGGACTGCACTACAACAGGCGCACCGCCACCCACCAGAACTTCGCGAGTGCCATAGACAACTTTGGCAGAACGGGATGCACGTCTAAGCTTGGGACCAGAACCGATTTCTGATAAAAAATCTGTCATCTTTACTTCACGCTCAAATTAATGACATTACTGTCCTTGCCCGGTGCAATTTCCATAGACTTACCGCGCAACCAACCTTCTACACCGGCAGCATTGCCTATTCTTAACTGCAAGGCTTCTTTCATGTCAAACACTTCTTCAGTGCCAGCTTTTGCCAAATGAGAAGTTACAACGCTACCGTTTTCACGTTTGACCTGTATCCAGGAATCCTGCTTGAATTTCAATTTCAGCTGATTATTTCCTGGTTCCGCAACAGCTGGCGCGGCAAGCGCAGCGGGTGTTGACACTGGAGCAGGGACTACCGCAGCAGCAGGAGTAGGACCCGGAGCAGGAACCGGAATTGTACTTTGCTGCGTCACTGCTGGCGCTGACACAGGAGTTTGCACATCCTGATTCACTTTAGGTGGCGCAACATCCTGGGTTTCTGATTTTGCGTCATTGAGCGTACCAAGCACCGTAGGGATAGTCGATGCCGCAGGCTTGTCAGCTTCTGGCTTGACAGATGCAGCCTCTGGATTTTCAACCGGTTTTTCAACCTCTGCTTCAGTCGTTTTTTTTGTGGACTGCCCTGAGATCAGGCTCTTGATGTAATCGTTTTGCTCCAGCTTTTGCACCGCGACAAAGATCAGCGCACATGCGGCCAGCACTATCGCACCTATCACGTACTTGCGATTATTATTGCTGTCCTGACGTCCAAGGAAAGGCGTACGCGACTCCATGAAAGGTGTTGCAAGGGTAGGACGCAAATCTGCATCCAGTCCAGACAAGCCCTTTTCTGCAGGCAGGCAGTCGATCACTGGCGCCGGATCAAGCTTGAGAAGCTTTGCATAAGAACGCACAAAACCGCGCACGATCACCATCTTGGGCAAGTCATCAAATTGATTACTCTCCAGCGCAAGTATCTGACGCTGGGACAATTTGAGTTGATCCGCCACCTCTTGCACACTCAAACCAAGTTGAACGCGCGCAGCAGACAATTGAGAACCGGCAGTCTGCACAACAGACAAAACCGCTTTAGTCTCAGATATCTCAGAAGCCAAAGGTTCTACAGGTAGATTCGCGCCCGCATCACTCATCAAACACTCCACGTTGATACAGAGAAAATTCATTTGAATTTGGATGACGGCGACGCAATTGCGTCGCCAGACTATTTACCGCAGCCTCGTCACCCAGTTTTCTTTCGATTTTGATAGCAAGCCAGAACACATTCGCTGCCAACACGTCCAACTTAAGTACACGACCAATATAGAACTTCGCCTGCTTGTATTCGCCGCGCTTGTAAAGCACATCAGCCAGATTCGCATTGATTTGCGGATTACCCGCATCTTCACGCAGACCCTGCATGAAATAACGCTCTGCAGCAAGCGTATCCTTGATACGCAAACTGCACAATCCAGCATTATTCAACGCCTTGGCCGGCGCATTATAGGTGGGATCCTTTACCGCATTCTCAAGATACACCAAACCCTGTTTTTCGCGACCATTCATGCACAAGAACCAGCCATAATTATTACCAATATCACTATTGCCTGGCGCGAGCTTCAGTGCATGCTGAAAATTATCTTCCGCCAACTGCTTCTCACCCATATCCATGAATATAAGTGCACGCAGGCTAAAAGCATCAACCAGATCAGGGGCAATCAGTAAAGCCTGGCGAATCTCTTCGAGAGCAACTTTCTGCTGCCCCTGCTGATAATAACCAACCGCCAACTCCATGCGTATGGAAGCACGTTTTCGCGCATCCTGCTTTTCAGCAGACATGTTCTGATCTGGCCTGTCACCCTCAAGACTCTTGGACGCACATGCCGACAAGGACAGTGCCAGCACTACCAGCGCCCCGCTCAAAAAACATTGACGCACTTGAGAAATTTTCACTGAGTGATCTCCACGATCTTGCCAAAATTTTCGCCAAACTTCTTTTGATATTCCGCCATTTTTTGCATGCGCTCCTGCACGCGGGTTCTGTCCTGCACTTCACCAGCCAATTGACCGCAAGCCGCATCGATATCATCGCCACGAGTTTTACGTGTGGTTGTCACCAGGCCTGCATCCAGCAAAATCTGCGCAAATGCTTTAATGCGCGGATTGGCCGAGCGCTTCAAACCAGATTCCGGGAAAGGATTAAAAGGAATCAGATTAAACTTGCACGATACGTCACGTACCAGTTCTATCAATTCCCGCGCATGCGCATCAGTGTCATTGACGCCATCCAGCATGCAATATTCAAACGTGACAAAGTCGCGCGGCGCAAATTCAAGGTAACGCTTGCAAGCCGCCATCAACTCTTTCAATGGGTGCTTTTTATTCAGTGGTATCAGGCTGTCACGCAAAGTATCATTCGACGCATGAAGCGACACCGCCAACGCCACCGGGCATTCTTGCGACAGCTTGTCTATCATGGGAACCACACCACTGGTAGATAGCGTCACACGGCGACGCGACAAACCATAGGCATTATCGTCGAGCATGAGACGCAAGGCAGTCACAGTTGGTTCAAAATTCAGCAAAGGCTCGCCCATACCCATCATGACCACATTGGTGATCTGACGTTCACCCTTGGGGCCGGGAGCAATACCTTTGGTCTTGCGCAATTCAAATTCTGCCATCCAGAGCTGGCCTATGATTTCGCCTACGCTCAGGTTGCGGTTAAACCCCTGTTTGCCAGTGGAACAAAAACGGCAATTCACTGCGCAGCCTGCCTGGGTAGAAATACACAGGGTGCCACGGTTTTCTTCAGGGATAAATACAGTCTCTACCGCATTACCCTGGCCGACATCGACCAGCCATTTTCTGGTGCCATCTGTGGAAGTATGGTCACTGATTACGGCGGGAGCGGCAATCATCGCCCGCGTAGCGAGCTTCTCGCGCAGGGATTTCGCGAGGTCTGTCATTTCATCAAACGAACTGGCACCAAACTGGTGTATCCAGCGTTGCAATTGCTTGGCACGAAACGGCTTCTCACCCAAGTCACCGCAATATGCGACGAGCTGCGCTGGATCCAGATCCAATAAATTTGTGAGTACCGTCATGATCTTCTCTTTCACGCCTCATACAGCACCAGACCGTATGAGGCGTATATCTTAATTCTTTATTCTGTTACATGCAGACAAAGTCTGAATTAACGGGAATAAACGTTCAACGCTGGGAAGTAGTAAGCGATTTCCACAGCAGCTGTTTCTGGAGCATCAGAACCATGAACAGCATTAGCATCGATAGAGTCAGCGAAATCAGCGCGGATTGTGCCAGCGTCTGCTTTCTTAGGATCTGTCGCACCCATCAGGTCACGGTTTTTCAAAATTGCGCCTTCGCCTTCCAGAACCTGGATCATTACTGGGCCGGAGATCATGAAATCAACCAGATCCTTGAAGAAAGGACGTGCGCTGTGAACAGCGTAGAAACCTTCAGCTTCAGCACGGGACAATTGCGCCATACGGGCAGCAACTACCTTCAAGCCAGCGCCTTCAAAGCGGCTGTAAATTTGACCGATGACGTTTTTTGCAACAGCATCAGGCTTAATAATAGACAATGTACGTTCGATAGCCATCTAAAAACTCCAATAAAAAGAAAGGGTTAAGAAAAATTTCAAGAATTCATCTAACCTTAGATTTTACCATGAAACCACCATCCCAGATATGTCTTTCAAGAAATACAATTGGTCGCAGACTGGATCAATTGGATTTTTATTATCTAAAACAGGGATTTCATTGCATCAAAGCAAACCTACTATCCATTGCCAGCAATGACTGCCAGTTGCATTGGTGGATTTGCGGCCGCAAAAATCTAGATCAGATCAAAAACTGCCATGGATTCCACGTGGGAAGTGTGCGGAAACATATTGACTACGCCCGCACTGCTAAGGCGATAACCGGCCTGATTGACCAGCATGCCAGCATCCCTGGCCAGCGTTGATGGACTGCATGAGACATATACCAGGCGCTTGGGTTTTAATTCCGGAGCAATTTCACCCAGATCAATCAAAGCCTGGCAGACGGCCATGGCACCATCACGTGGCGGATCAATCAAAAAGCGGTCAAATTTACCCAACTTGACGAAGTCCTGCGCCGTCACTTCGAAGAGGTTACGGGTGCTGAAGGATGTTTTATCAGCCAGGCCATTGTGTCTGGCATTTTCCAAAGCGCGCTCAGTCAGGGTATCACTACCCTCTATACCAACCACCTCCCTCGCAAGAGTAGCGATAGGCAAAGTAAAATTACCCAGCCCACAAAACAGATCGGCTATGCGCTCATCTTTTTGCACATCCAGCATGCGCAAAGCACGTGCCACCAGAACACGGTTGATATGATGATTCACCTGGGTAAAGTCGGTAGGCTTGAAAGGCATTTTGACACCAAACTCTGGCAACAAATAATGCAAATCATTGGTCGCCGGATAATAAGGTTCTGCAGTATCGGGACCCTTGGTTTGCAACCACCATTGCACCTGATACTGATCCGCAAATGCTTTCAGTTTGAATTCATCATCCTTGGTCAAAGGCGCCATGATGCGCAACACCATGGCCGTAACACCCTCACCTATCGCCAACTCGATTTGCGGCAAAGCCTCAACAATGGAGAGTGAAGCTACCAAGCCACGCAAAGGCATGAGCATGGCCGAGACATGTGCGGGCAATATCTCACAGGTCTCCATATTGGCGACATAGCGTGATTTTTTTTCATGAAAACCAACCAATACCGTACCCTTTTTTATCACATGACGCACTGACAGACGGGCGCGGTAGCGATAACCCCAAGTAGGGCCGATGATAGGACGCAACATGATGTCGGATTTAACCTTGCTGATATGCCACAGATTATCTTCCAGCACGCGCTGCTTCATGGCCACCTGGGCATTGGCATCCAGATGTTGCATGGAGCAACCGCCGCAAGTACCAAAAAATTCACATTTGGGCTCCACCCTTTGTGAAGACTCACGCACCACACTCATCATGGTGGCAGCTTCCCAGCTGGCTTTTTTCTTGTAAGTGCTAAATTCGACCAACTCACCCGGCAATGCACCATCGACAAAAACCACTTTGCCAGCGCTGCCATCTTCGTTTTGCAAATTACCGACGCCACGCGCGTCCATATCTAAAGAGCGAATTTCTATTGTATTCATGGAAATTGATGGCGTAAAACACATCACGCCGATGGGAAGTGAGATTTAAAAGACGGAATTATAAGAGATGCGCGGACGCGCACCTCAAGAAATATGTAAATTGCTCAGCGAATCCGGATTAAAGTACCGAATCACGCCCCACACCACGGGACGCAAATGAGCGCTTAAGCTTGATCAAGGCTTCTTGCTGTATCTGGCGAACGCGCTCACGGGTGATCCCCATTTCATCTGCCAGGGTTTCCAGCGTTGCCGGATCATCATTATCAAGTCCAAAACGTCGCACGATGACAATACGTTGTTTATCAGGCAATTTAGACAACCAGTCCCTGACCAGGATCGTCATTTCATGCTGCTCGGCGCGAATGTCTGGCGCATCATCACTATCACCTGGCAACATATCCATCAGGCTGGACTGGGGATCATTATCCAGTGGCGTATCCAGCGAAGTTGCGTGCTCAGACAGGGTCAGAATATCCTGCACTTCATCGACCGGCCTATCGACCAGCAAGGCAATATCCTCCAGCGCAGCATCCCTGCCATCGCGCCTTTGCGATTCGAGGTGGTACTTGGCCCGCAATATCTGATTCAGTTCACGCACCATGTGTACAGGCAGGCGTATGGTCCTGGCCTGATTCATGATGGCGCGCTCTATGCTCTGGCGTATCCACCAGGTTGCATAAGTTGAAAAGCGAAAACCACGCTCAGGCTCAAACTTGTCTATGGCATGCATGAGACCCAGATTACCCTCTTCTATCATGTCGAGCAAAGCAACGCCGCGGTTGATATAGTGTTTGGCAATCGACACAACCAGACGCAGGTTATGTTCTATCATTTTTTGCCTGGCTTCAAAATTACCTTGCTTGGCCAGGGTTGCATAATGCAGTTCTTCAGCAGAAGCGAATAAGGGCCGGGTACCTATCTGATTCAAATAGTATTGCGTGGTATCTGTAGAAAGCTCGGCAGCAAGAACATTTTTCAATTCATCAATAGGCGCAACAATGAGCGTGGCAGGGTCTTCACTTTGTTCTTCCTGCCCCTCTTGCGTCAGATCCGCTGCATCATCCATATCCGCATTGTCTGAGGCAGAATGCGCATCAACATCAGCGCCGTCCGGCTCATCGCCAGCGGCAGAATTTTCCAACTTGTAGGTGCTTAAATTGTTATGCATGATCTGAGCTGGTTTGCGAATCCGGTGAGTGAGTCTTGCTTGAACAAATTATTGTTGAAAATGACAATATTAATTTACCAATACAGTTTTTCTGGAATTACCCTACATAAAAAATGTCAATTTGCGCAAAACATCAATACTTGCTGCATCGCCACAACAAAACGACTTACCGGGCTGGCAGATATCTGGCTGGATCTACCGGTTTACCCTGCACCCTGATCTCAAAATGCAGCTTCACCGTATCACTGTCAGAATTTCCCATTTCAGCGATTTTTTGCCCTTTGGTGATGCTCTGCCCCTCTTTGACGAGTATGGACTTGTTATGCGCATAGGCTGACAACAAAGTACTGGTGTGTTTAATAATCACCAGATTACCATAACCACGGATGCCACTACCTGCATACAAAACTTTACCAGCACCAGCAGACAATACATCCTGCCCCAGTTTGCCGGCAATATCGAAACCCTTGTTCTTAACATCGTCAAATGTCGCCAGGACTTTACCGTCAGCAGGCCACATCCAGTCAACATTTTCAGTCTCAGTTGCTGATTCTGAGACTTTGGCTGGCGCAGGAGTTTCGGACTTGATAACTGGCACTGTCGGTGTGACGGAAGCTACCACTGTGGAATCCGTTTTTTGCAACTCGGCGAGATTAGCGTCTGAATATGGACGTTTATCACCGCGCGGGCTGTTTTTGTTGTTAGCCGCATTCACTGGCAAAGGTTTGACTTCAATGCCCGCGTTCGGTGCCACGCTTGTGGCCTGAACTCCCTGAACAGCATCTGGCGGTGCAACCCGCAGAACCTGACCTACCTTGATGTCATTCGGGTTTTTCAGGTCGTTCCAGGCAACCAGGTCACTATAGCTTTGCCCATGATCCAGGGCGATTCTATACAGGCCATCACCACGCTTGACGACATAGGTACCGCGCGTATTATCAGGCACTTTAACTGCTGGCTTGATAACTTCAACCACAGGAGGAGGATCAACTGGCCTGGGATCAAAACCACGCTCCACGACCGGCGCTTTATTCTGAACATTGGTGGTACACGCAGTCACAAGCGCCAGGACTGTGATGGACAAACCAGTTTGTAGTATTTGCTGTATTTTCTTCATTTCTGTTTTAATCTATCAAATTCATTGTTGCCACGGGCAAAGCTAAATTACGCCGGGATGCAGAGGCACAAAATGGCAGGATTCGAGCACAGAACTCTTCCATTCATAATTGGATACACGTTCTATCAATTGCAATACCTGATTACGCCCCCCTACAGGGGCAACCAGCCTGCCACCTACCCGTAACTGTTTTAGCAGGGCCTGAGGCACTTCCAGTCCCGCTGCTGCCAATATGATACCGTCAAAAGGGGCCTCACCCGGCAAACCCTGCATGCCATCACCATATAAAAGCCGGATATTCGCGATGCGCATGGGGCGCAGATTGCTTTTGGCCAGCTCATGCAAGGCCTTGATACGCTCAATGGAATACACTTCCTTGACCATTACAGACAGGACGGCTGCCTGATAGCCGCAGCCGGTACCAATCTCAAGCACGCGCTCCAGCTTGCCACCATTACGCATGATTTCCAGCATACGGGCCACAATATACGGTTGCGAAATGGTCTGGTGATGACCTATCGGCAAAGACGCATCGACATAGGCCTGGCTGGCCATGCCGGACTCCAGAAACAGATGCCTGGGCACAGCCTGCAAAGCCGCCAGCACTGTCGCATCCTTGACACCTTGTTGAGCGACACGTACAACCATGGCCCGCCTGACGCCTTCAGACACCAGGGGACCTGACAATAAGGATGGTGACAAACCCGCCGAAGTGCCCGCAGCGCCCTGCGGCACATGCATTTGCTGCGATTTTGAGGCCTTTGCTGCAGCCACCCCACTTAAGTGATGTGCGGCATTGCGCATGGCAGTTTGCGGCATGGCGGTATGTCGTACCACCCCACTACCTGCTTTGTCTTTTTGGTTCACCACAGAAGACAACGGTAAAGGAAAGCGCTTATCCTTGGTCGTCATGCAAAGTCCATATCCAGATCAGCCAGTTGACGCGTATTCGTCAAATCTATTTGCAAAGGGGTCACCGACACAAAATGCCTGGCAGTCGTATCAAAATCTGTTCCTGCACTGGCATCCCGCGCTGCGCCAGGCGGGCCTATCCAGTAAATATCCCTGCCATGCGGGTCTGTCATGTGAATGACAGGTTCAGAGGTATGGCGCTTGCCCAGGCGCGCCTTGCGCACTCCCTTGATTTCATCAAACGGCAAATTCGGAATATTTACATTCAGCAGGAATGGGCTAGCCATGCCAGTGAAGCCACGCTTCACCATCTCCAGCGCAATGCGTGCTGCTGAATCCAGATGCGTCCAGGCTTTTTCAGTTTGCGAAAAGGCAATTGCCGGGATACCAAACAAAAACCCTTCAGTCGCTGCGGCTACGGTACCAGAATACAAAGTATCGTCCCCCATATTCTGCCCCTGATTGATGCCAGAAACGATCAGGTCAGGTTTTTCTTTCATGATGGCGGTCAGGGCGATGTGTACACAGTCAGAAGGAGTACCATTCACAAAGTAAAAACCATTGCTGGCACGTTGCACACTCAAGGGCCGTTCCAGGGTCAAGGCATTCGATGCCCCGGAACGGTTACTGTCGGGAGCCACCACGGTAATCTCGGCAATTGATGCCATGGCCTCAGCGAGCGCCACGATGCCAGGAGCGAGATAACCATCATCATTACTGATCAGAATTTTCATGTTTTGTATTCTACCTGATGCTGAAATATAAATTTCTACAGAGAACAGATTTTTACGGCATAATCACAAAATCAAACGGTCGTACTATTTTATGGAGACATCAAAATGAAAGCTGTTGTTTGCAAGGAGTGGGGATTGCCAGACACTTTGGTGATAGAAGACTTGGCAGATCTGGTGCCTGCACCCGGCCAGGTTGCTATCAACGTCAAGGCAGCAGGCGTCAACTTCCCAGACGTATTGATCATACAAAACAAGTACCAGTTCAAACCTGAACTGCCATTTACACCAGGCAGCGAATTGTCCGGGATAGTTTATGCCGTTGGCGATGGTGTCAGCCATGTCAAGGTTGGCGACAAGGTGATTGCCTTTATTGGCAATGGTGCATTTGCACAACAGGTAGTCGCCCCTGCCAATGCCGTCATGCCCATGCCAACAGGCATGGACTTTGACGTTGCAGCAGCGATCACCCTGACCTATGGTACTTCCCATCACGCAGTGGTAGATCGTGCCCAGTTAAAAGCTGGTGAAACCATGTTGGTACTGGGCGCTGCCGGTGGCGTCGGCCTTGCTGCCATAGAAATCGGCAAGGCTCTGGGTGCCCGTGTCATTGCAGCAGCATCGACCGATGAAAAACTCGACATCTGCAAGCAGCATGGTGCCGATGTCACGATCAACTACAGCAATCAGGATTTGCGCGAAGCCATCAAGGCAGCTACCGATGGCAAAGGGCCGGATGTTATTTATGACCCGGTCGGTGGCATTTACGCAGAACCAGCTTTCCGCTCGATAGGCTGGCGCGGCCGCTACCTGGTGGTGGGTTTTGCCAATGGTGAAATACCCAAGCTGCCATTGAATCTGACTCTGCTCAAAGGCGCTTCTCTGGTTGGTGTTTTCTGGGGTGAGTTTGCCAAGCGTGAGCCTAAAGCCAATCTGGCTGCTATGCGTGAGTTGATGAGCTGGCTGCATGAAGGAAAAATCAAGCCACATATCTCTGGCCGCTATGCACTCAAAGACACACCAGCAGCCTTGAACGACCTGGCAGCCCGCAAAGTGACTGGCAAGATAGTCATACAACCTGAAAAATAAAGCTTAAGACCTCGCCTCAGTGCGAGGTCTTCTTCCTAAAGAGATCACTATTTGCTAACGGTTATTGGCAGCCTCACCGAGCCAATAACGATTGATGTCCTTGATGCCCCATTTGGCGGCATCTTCACGTGAAGCGATCTTGTCATTCATGCCTGGGCGCGACAAATCGATCAGTTCAGGTGCGATATAGGCCATGGATTTAGCAGAGAAGAATACTCTGACTTTAGGCAATAAAAGCGACTTGCCAATTTGTTGTTCAACGACGACAGCCAGCCTGCCAGACTCCAACTTGACCAAAGTACCTACAGGATAAATGCCTATGCTTTTGACAAAAGCCTGGAAGATTTTTTCATCAAAATGCCCACTGCTCCATTCGGCCATTTTGCGCAGCGATTCGGCTGGACACCAACCTTGCTTATAAGGCCGGTCTGAAGTAATCGCATCATACACATCGCATACTGCCCCCATGCGTGCATACAAACTGATCTCATCCCCCTTCAGGCGTCTTGGGTAGCCAGTGCCATCTATTTTCTCGTGATGATGCAGACACACATCCAGGGCAATCGCGCTGACGCCCTTGGCTTCTTTCAGCATTTTATAGCCCGCCACCGGATGTTCCTTGACGGAGACAAATTCAGCATCCGTCAATTTTCCTGGCTTGTTCAAAATATCAGCATCGACCATCATCTTGCCTATATCGTGCAACAAGCCAGCCAGGCCGGCCTCTCTGGTTGCCTCTTCAGACAAGCCCAGTTGCTTGGCCAATGCCACCATCAGTGCACATACAGCAATAGAATGCATGTAGGTGTAATCATCTTTGGTCTTGAGCCTGGCCAGACCTATCAGGGCACCAGGATTGCGCATGACGGAATCAGCAATTTCTTCCACCATGGTCTGGGCATTACCAACATCCACTGCCTTGCCCATGCGCGCTTCACTGAACATGCTGAACACGGCTTGCTTGGATTTGCTGACAATGGCAGAAGCACGCCCAAGTTCATCATCCATGGAGACTGAGCTGATCTGGCGTGGCTGTGGAGCAGGTTCTGGCAGAGGCTCTGGTGTGGGTTCAGGCTGCGGCTCTGGCTCAGGTTCGGTAACCGTTTTTTCTACCGCATCTTGGAGGACATCAAGGCCCTTGCTGACATCTATCCAGGCATGACGGATTTTGGTTGCCTGGATTTTTTTTAGTTCTTCAGCTTCCCCAAGCAAGAAAGACTTTTGCCAGAACGGTGTATCTATCCAGGAACTGCACAGTTCCTGCACATACATGCCAATCCTCAGTTGAGCAACTTCAATTTTCTTCAACATAGGCAGGGGAAAGTTATGATTTGGGTAAGCAAACAATGCTTCAATGCGTGTCACCCAATTATTCTACAAAGCTCGTCCACAAGCCAGTAGTAAAAACCGCATATTACAAAATTTTTCCTTCAGGCAAGTCAGCCAGTAAATTCATGGGGCGGAAAAAATCCTGCATGGTTTTGTTACTAATGAAACTCAAATTATATGGGTGCTCGGCATTGATCTGCTCGTACAGTGCGGTCTCGGGCATGACGCGAAGCTGCTCTGCAATCTTACCCCACAAGACTAACACTGCCTTTTGCTTTTTGTGCGAACTTTGATATTGATGTAGCGCAGATAAAACTGTTTGCAAAAATGGCTGCCATGCTTTTGCATCTTTTACCGGAGCTGTGTCTTCCCGAAATACCAGGCTGGCATTCAATAGTAAAAATCCTTGTGCGATGAGCTTGTGTTGTAAATCGTCCAGAGTTTGTATAAAACCACCCTCGGGCAAACGCGCCTGTGTAGCAACAGCAGCCATGGCGTCACCAGTCGTTGCCTCTTGTTGCAAATGACCAGAAGCAACCAGCAACATCTTCATAAAGTTTCTCAGAGACGTGGCGCGATTGACTTTCTTGGACAAACCAGCGCCCTCTTCATCAGACCACAAGCTTTTTACCGCTCCGTCCATGAAACAGTAACCAGTTGCACTGTCTGCCCGCGGATAAGGTCCCTCACCCATCAGGATGTAACGTACATCATCCATAGGCATGGAGAAAGCAGCAAATAATCTGGCTTGGTTGGGCAGATAGACAGACCTTGTCAAACCAGAGAAATAATTCGGATTGGCTTCATGCACTCTCTGCAATCCAGTCTCTATGACAGGCCGCCAGGATGAGTGTGCCTGTTCTATCGCCAGACGCACATCTTCTGGGCACACATCTTGCCAAGAACTCATTGCTGCCCGCCCGGCATCGCAGATGGCAGAGAAGCCGTAGGCAAGCCCGGTGTTACCATCGGTGGTGGTGGGCTACTGATAGGGCCGCCCGGTGCATCATTGTGCTTGGCTGAGGGAAATGCGACAGGCGCAACTTGAGGTGGCACTGAATTCGATTGATTTAAAGGTGGAATTTGCGCAGGTCCACGGTTCATGTCTGGCGTTTGCGGCAATTCAACACGGCGCATGATGCCTGATTCAGACACCATCACATATTGTTCATGCACTTCTTTCAAAATCACACCGGGGGCAACTTCTTTGTCCATGGCCACGGCCAATGCAGGCTTGCCATTGGCACTGATGATGGCAAGGCTCTTTTCAGCTCGCTTTGCCAGCACTATGCCTTTTAATTGATAGTTAGTGGCAGCAGCCTGCGCTACCTGACTATTACCAAAAATACCGCCCCATTGCCCGGTACCAGGCTCATAACTATTTTGCTGAAATCCAGCGGCGACAGCTCTGGCCTGTGGTTTGAACAGGCGCAGAGCCCAAAAACTCAGAGACGCACAAAGTGCGACAAATACAATAAACGTCACAAGGACAGGTAAGCGTTTCATTTTTATCCTTTTAGCGTACCAATTGATTTATTTCTATGATAGGCATCAGTACCGCCAGCACGATGAGCAAGACGACGACACCCATGGTAAGGATCAATACCGGCTCAAGAAAGCCAGCCATGGTCATTGCACGGCGCTCCAGATCCTGCTCCTGGGTATTTGATGCACGTTCCAGCATGGCGGGCAATTCACCAGTCACCTCACCAGCTCTGATCATGTGTATCAGCATCGGTGGAAAATGCTTGTGTGCCGACAAGGCGCGGGCCAGACTGACGCCCTCCCTGACACTGGCCGTTGCTTCTTCCACCTGCGCGCGCATTGCCACATTGGACAAGGTTTCGCGGCTGGTTTGCAGAGCCCGCAAGATAGGCACGCCTGAGCCAGTCGTAATCGCCAGAGTACTGGCGAACCTTGCCGTATTCAGGCTGCGTTCAAACTTGCCATACAAAGGCGCGTGCAATAACCAGCGATGCCAGCGCATCTTGAAATCAGGATTGCGCAAAGCCAGCCGCCACAGGGAGAAAGCAGCCACCAACAGTATTGCAACGATCCAGCCATAAGCCCGCACAAAATCTGAAATTGCCAGCATCACCAGTGTCAGGAAAGGTAGCTTCTGTTTGGTATTGGCAAAAACAGAAACAATTTGCGGCACCACATAAGTCAGCAAAAAAATCACGATGGCAAAAGCCACCACCGTCACGATTGCCGGATAAGTAAATGCCAGCCTGACTTTTTGCACCAGCGAATTACGCCTCTCTATGTAATCGGCCAGTCGTGACAACACCCGCGACAAATGGCCGATATGCTCGCCCGAAGCTACCAGTGCGCAATAGATATCGGTAAAATCATTGGGATGCTGCTTCAGCGCGTCAGACAGGGAATTACCTGCCATGACTTCCGAGCGTATTGAGCCAACCAGGTCACGGACATAAGTGCGCTCTGATTGCTCAAGCAGGGCAGACAGACATTGCTCAAGCGGCAAGCCAGCCTCCAGCAAGCTGGACAATTGCCTGGTAAACAAGGCGTTTTCTACGGTAGAAAGATGATCGGCAAATAAGCTGGTCTTGCGCTTGCCACCTGCATCCATTTGATTGGCAATGGACTCTACAGTAACCGGCACCAGGCCCTGCGCTCGCAAGTCACTGCGGGCAGCCCTGGCACTATCGGCATTTAATACACCTTTGCTGGTATGGCCCGTGGTATCAACAGCCTCATATCGAAATGCTGGCATGTACTTATTCCTTAGTCACGCGCAGCAATTCTTCTGGCGTAGTCACACCGGTTTTCAGCCAGCGATCGCCATCCTCACGCATGGTTCTCATGCCATCTGCCTGGGCAGCCGTGCGTATTTCTGCTTCTGCCGCCTCATGATGTATCTGGGCACGAATCGCGTCTGTGGTTTGCAATAACTCATAAACACCAACGCGCCCCTGATAACCAGTATGCCCGCAATGCTCGCAACCGACCGCATGCCAGGTACCTTCTTTTTCAACACGGCAATGCGTACACAACTTGCGCACCAGCCGTTGAGCAACCACACCCAGCAAAGAGGAAGACAACAGGAAGGGTTCTATCCCCATATCCAGCAAACGTGTGACGGCCGCAGCAGAGTCATTGGTATGCAGAGTTGCCAGCACCAGATGGCCAGTCAAAGAAGCTTGCACCGCGATTTGCGCAGTTTCCAGATCGCGTATCTCACCTATCATGATGACGTCAGGATCTTGCCTCAAAATTGCCCGCAAGGCTTTGGCAAAAGTCATTTCGATTTTTGCATTGACTTGGGTCTGGCCTACACCGGCCAACTCGTATTCAATAGGATCTTCTACCGTCAGGATATTAGTGGTACCGGCATTCACCCGCGACAAAGCTGCATACAAAGTCGTGGTCTTGCCCGAACCCGTTGGCCCGGTCACCAGCACGATGCCATGCGGCTGAGCAATCAGCTTGTCGAATTGTGTCAATACATCGGCGCTCATGCCCAGATGACTCAAATCCAGACGCCCTGCTTCTTTATCCAGCAAGCGCAATACAGCCCGCTCACCGTGACCGGTTGGCAAAGTGGATACCCGCACATCGACTGGCTTGCCGCCTATGCGCAAGGTAATACGGCCATCTTGTGGCAGACGTTTTTCAGCAATATCGAGTTGCGCCATGATCTTGATACGCGAAATCAGCGACGCATGGATTGCCTTCTTCGGACGCACCACATCACGCAAGGCACCATCAACACGGAAACGCACGACAGAAATCTGTTCAAACGGCTCGATATGTATATCCGACGCACCGTCACGCAGAGCCTGCGTCAGCAGCGCATTGATCATGCGTATCACGGGCGCATCATCGGCCGATTCCAGCAAGTCTTCAATCGCTGGCATATCCAGCATGAGCTTGGCCAAGTCCAGGTCAGATTCAACTTCGCCAACAACATCGGCGGCATCCCCACCCGAACCGGCATAGGCCTTGGCAATCGCCTCAGACAATTCTGTATGTGGCAATACGACCAGTTTGACCTTGCCAAACTTGCGCCCGACTTCAGATATCGCTGCAGACGGCGTCATCTTGGAAATCTGGATTTCTACGACGCCATTCAGGACAGCATTGTCCCTGACTGCCAGCACAGAGAAATCCCTGGCAAAACCATATGGCAATAAACGATGATCAAGCATGGCTTATTTGCCTTCCTTGCCTGTTGTCGGTGTTTTCTCAGGAGAGATCAGCAAAGGAGTAGTCAGTAATTTTCCTTTTTCTGCAGACGGCCACAAGTTCTCTGCAACGCCATCTTTGGAAGGTACGATCTGGGTGCGCATATAGTCATAGCGATCAACAGAAATATTATTGCTTTGCTCTGCATTGCGTATAACTGTAGGACGCAGGAACACCATCAGGTTAGTTTTGGAGCGCTTGCTGGTCTGGTATTTGAACAGATTGCCAATGAGTGGAAGATCACCGAGGCCAGGCACTTTTTCGCCACCATCTGTGGTGCTGTCTTCAATCAGGCCACCCAGCGCAATAATCTGGCCATCATCGACCAGCACATTGGTCGTGATCGAGCGTTCCTTGGTAATAATGCCTGCGGCATTGGTCGTATCATCAACACTCGATACTTCCTGATAAATCGCCAGTTTGACAGTGCCGCCTTCAGAGATTTGCGGCTTGATTTTCAACTTCAAACCTACCTGTTTGCGGTCTATGGTCTGGAAAGGATTGACACCGGCGGTGCCACTCGATGCAGTCGTAAATTGACCAGTAATCAGCGGGACATTTTTACCAACGATAATATTGGC
Organism: Undibacterium sp. TC4M20W; assembly: GCF_049340245.1. Taxonomy (NCBI): domain Bacteria; kingdom Pseudomonadati; phylum Pseudomonadota; class Betaproteobacteria; order Burkholderiales; family Oxalobacteraceae; genus Undibacterium; species Undibacterium sp. TC4M20W. Next base: position 35,769 of record NZ_JBMPPI010000009.1, on the reverse strand, counting down.
TTCTTCGTTATCCAGCGTGACGATATTTGGTATCGACAAGACATTGGCATTGCCATCTGTCTGCAACACGCGCGCCAATGCGCCCAGGCCCAATTGACCATTGACTTGCTTGAACAAGCCCAAGGACAAGCCTGAGCCCGGCAACACCGAGCCTAAAGTAGTGGCATTGCCTGCAGCAAGGTTAACGATATTATTTCCCTTGGTAGAGAACGATGTGCCGCCGCCTATACGATAATTACTGGTACTGTCACCTGACAAACCCAGCCATTGCACACCCAGCTCATTGGATTTGTCTGCACTGATCTCAACAATCAGTGCCTCTACATAAACCTGGGCACGGCGGGCATCAAGCTGTTCTATCACCGTGCGCAAATTGCGGTAAACAGGTTCGCTTGCGGTAATGATCAGGGTATTGGTCGATGCGTCAGCCTGTATATATCCAGCTGCACCGCCACCAGAACTGCTGCCTGTGCTGTTATTACTGAACGATGGCATGCTGCTTTGCGCAGTGCCAGTAGTATTTGCTGACACCGGGCTGTTAGTACCATTGGCTGCGCTGCCTGCATTGGAAATCGTGCTGCTTGAACTGCGCGAAGAAGAAGTATCGCCAGTAACGATGGAACGCAAGGTTTGCGCCAGCTTCTCAGCCTCGGCATTTTTTAAATAAACCACATGGACATTGCCAGGTTGCGATGTCGGCTGATCAAGTTTGGCGATCAGGGACTTGATCTGGTTTGCCTTGGCCACAGAAGAAGCACGCACCAGTATGGCATTCGAACGCGGGTCAGCCAACAAGATTGGCTTGGTGGGGTCAGCACCACCACCGCCTGAATCTATGACCTTGGACACCATGGTGGCGATGTCAGAAGCGATTGCATGCTTGATCAGGACCACATCCATATCTGTGGTTGCAGGCACATCCAGGGCAGCAATGATCTTGTTCAGGCGCTTGATGTTGTCTGCGTAATCGGTAATGACCACCGTATTATTGCTAGGGTTGCCATTGATCGTATTATTCGGTGAAATCAACGGACGCAATATCGTGACGATATTGGCAGATGATTCATAGTTCAATTTATAAATCTGGGTGACGACCTGATCGCCTTTGGCGGTCTCGGATCTTTCCGAATTTGTATTATGCGTAGGGCCAGGTTGCAGCTTAGCATCTGACTCTGGCACCACTTTGGAATACCCGTCAGCCGTCACTACTGAAAAACCTTGCAGACGCAAAGTGGAAGTCAGCAATTTATACGCCTGGTCCTTGGTTAGCGGTGTTTCCGACACCAGATTGATCTGTCCCTTGACGCGTGGATCAATGATAAAAGTGACGCCGGTATAGTGACCTATCGCCTTGATGGCCGACTCTATGTCCGCGCCAACCAGGTTGATATCGACCGTATTTTTTGACGGATCTTGTGCCATGGCCATGGGTGCCATCAAGAAACCGGCAGTCAATACTGCTGCACCAGTCAATGCAGACAATTGCTGGATAGGTTGGCGTAGCGAATTTCTAGTCATGGCGACCCTGTGCTTTAATGGAAATGTTTTCATTTGAACTCTAACGCAATTACATCTTTTTCACCGTCATTACGACGCTGCCCAAGCAAATTCAATAAATTTGCCAGCCTTGCTTCTTGCCCTGCTTCTGCCCATGCCTTGCCAGAAAACTGGAAACGACCGTTTGTCATTTTTCCACTTCCTGCCAGCATCATCGGCCCCTTTATCGTCAACAACTGCATATCTGCTTCTGTTCCGCGCAAATCAAAAGCCATCTGGTAACTGCCCAGAGGTTTGATAGGCGACAGGCGTGAAGCCATTTCTGCCAGCTCCAGCTGCATATGCCCAGTCATACTCAGTTGCGCATTCTTGCGCGAAAACAGCAATTCGTTCCAGGACAAATGCAATAATCCTGTAGGCCCTACGGTATTCAAAGGAGCGCCCAACCCCTCCAGCCGTTCTGGTGGCAACAACAACACCGAAGGGCTGACTTGCCATTGGCTGAAGTTGCCGGCAATCTTGACCGGGGCAGACAGGGCCGCAGAATTTTCCAGCTCGGCCTTGATTTGCCCCAACATCAGCAGAGGCGAAATACGCCACTGAAATCGCCCAGGGAACAAGGGCGTCACCGGCCCAACTTTACCTGCTGCCACACCCACAAATGCCGAGCCTTGCCAGAAACTGCCTTGCACATCGCCCAAACTCAACCTGCCCTGGCTTTGCCTTTCAAGCACAAAGCCCAGCCAACTCGCAGGCAAAAACACAACTACAGTCAAAATGACACTGATCAATGCTGCCAGTATCCACGTCAAACGCCGGGTGATTAACATTGCTGTATTCCGGCCTCAGGTAGAACTTCTTTGCTGCCGCAAAGTCAGAGTCGCACTTACCTGACCACTTTCCAGCAGGGACACCAGCTTTGCTTCTTCCACGGTCAGTCTTGAGGCTTTTTGCATTTCAACCAGACATTCCATCAAACTTGCATAAGAAGCGGTTGGAATTTGCAAACGTACCAAGTCATCGCTAACAGCGACAGTTTGCACCTTGATGCCACGCCGCCCCAATACCGCTTCGACCTGCTCACGACTCACAGGCGCAACAAATTCAGACAAATTGGCAGTTAACCCGGCCTGCTGTTTGCTTAACTCGGTAATTTCTGCCAATTGCTGATTCAAGACCGGCAATGCAATACTCAATTGCTTACGCCCGCTCAAGGCAGGAGCAAGAAAAAAACCATAGACTATGGCAACAATAATGAACAAGGCACAAATGATCAGCATTTTGCGCTCGCGCTCTACCCGGGACTGCCAAAAGAAATTGAACTGTTCTCTGATTGCACTGAACATTATTCTTTACCTCCGGTAGAAACACGCAAAGCACCATCTGACGCGGTACTGATTTTCATGGATTGCTCGGCCAGTGCAGAACGCAAGGCATCCATCGGTACTTGCACATTCGGCTTGATTCTGACGAATAGTGATCTGTCTTTATATTCTATGGACGCCACACCGCCTGGCACACCGACTCTGTCCCAGACTTGCGAGAATTGTGCTGCAATCACGGCAAAATCATTGACTGCAAACTGCCCCGCTGCCCGTTTTGATATGTTGATTTTTTGCTGCATCTGCTTCAACGGGTCAGAAATAACGGTTTCTTTTGGATAGGCATTACGGAATACCTGCAACAAGGCACTCTTCTGATCTTTTTCTTCACGCTTCAGATTGAACCATTCAATATTCAGCGCCAGCAAATTGACTACCGCCAAGGCTATTGCCAAACGTAGCGGCCAGCGCCATTTGCTCCAGTCAAAACTGGCCATATGTTCTGCCGCCACACCTGTCATCAAGTCTGGCGTATTGGTATTGATACCCGCTACCCGGTTGATCCAGCTTACCGGCAAGATTTCTATCTTGTCTTCCAAGCCATCTGCCTTCAATGCCAGTTGACAGGCTTCGATTCTAGTCGCCGGAACATAAGCAGCAACTTTAGGACTGTTGCTCAACTGCGCCAACATGGAAAGCGCATCACTCATGCCAGCACTTTCGAGGCTCAGGCCAAGGCCATGCTGAACACCGTCACGCAGGCTCAGCTCCAGCCCCTCATCCTTTTCTTCTATCAAGGCGGAGGCCGTCTGGCTGGTCTCATCGTAGGCAAGCGACAATTGTGCGGGATAGGCAGAAAATTTTCTGGTAGGCCAGTCTTTTACCCGCTTGGCCAAACCTTCAAGCCAGGCTTTATCTGTGACGGCAACAACAACCTCGCCATTGAGCACATCGCCACTGACCAGGACCAGATCAGATGGGTCTGTAATCAACTGATCTTCCAGCAAATTCGGCAATGCCTGTTTCAACTTGGCTGCTGACATCGGTGGTACTTTGGTCTTCAGCAAGCTGGTGTCACTGGCAGCCAGGATAAAAGCCACCTGTTTTGCGCTGATCGCCAGCGCTTTTAATTCGGCAAGGCTGGAATGCCCTTGCTGTTGCAAGCGGCCTTCTGCCGATATCAAGGCAAAAGCCAATGCTTGCGCAGACCAATCTGGCCTGTGTTGTGCCGCCACTCTGGAGGGCAAAGAGATATACAGTGTGCTTGCCATTTTTATTTAATTTTCCCGTACCCAAAGCACCGTTGTTGTCATTGCCGTCGATCCTATATTATCGGCACGCTCTATCAATGCACTGACATCCAGTGCCGAACGATTCATTTTGACCTTGCCATTGACGATGAAGTATTTGGTTGCGACATCCACATCCTTGTCCGTCAGTGTTTTGAGTCTGTCTTCAAAGCGCGACTTGAATTCTGCCACCGTGCGAAAGTACGCACGGTCGCGACTAGCGATCATGGCAGCAGCATCACCCACGCTAAGCCCGTCAATTCTGGCAGCCAGCACTTCAGCAAATGTCGTATTGACATTAATACTGGTCTTGCCAGGCAACACCGTCACAAAGCCTTTTAACCTCTCCATCATTTCCGGCGTAAATCCATTAATTGCCAGCAAATCATCTACTTGAGTAAAGCGCAAGAATTGTACTTCAGGTTGCGAGAAATCGGAGGTGCTTTTTCCAGCCCCTGTTTCAGCAGAAGAAGAACCTGGCGCAGCAATCGCCCGGGTTTGTGTCCTTGCCACCATATCTGCAACAGCTTCTGCGAGTTGCCCGTCAAAACGCAAATTCACCAGCAGGCGACTAAACACGGCAACTTCACGTGCATCCACATTGCCATCTGTTGCCAGATTGTTCAGGTTATACATACCTTGCGCATCAACGACCTGGCCTGACAGCGTGGCATCGCTATCTTCATTTTCAGTCTTGGCATTTTCCACATACTGATCAAGGCGGGTATCTGCCAGCTTGACAGCCCATGGTTCCCCCAGGTGATCAACATTGGCAGACTGCTTGCCGTCTTCACGCAATATCAGCCTTGCCCAATCTATCGCCCCGCGCAAAATCCATTTCTTTTGCAATTGCATGCGCTGGTTTTCTATCGACCTGACCTGTACTTGTTGTTGCCAGAACAGGCTGGCGACAATGGTGATAGCAAGGGTTGTCAGCAACAAGGCAGTAATCACAGCTACGCCACGCTGTTGGCGGGTATTTTTTGACTTCATACCGCACCCAGCAAGAATACTTTGGTGACAGGCAGTTCGCGGCCTGATAACTGCACGGCAATTTCCAGCCCGGTCAATTTACCGGCCCTACTTGGAATACCTGGCGCTGCGGGTACAGGATTGGCAGCCGCAGCTTCATTACCACCCGCACGCCAGCCATTTTCGCCTTCTTTCCAGGTGCGCATTTCAAAGCCTGTCACCTGGGTCTGCAAGCCGATCGACGGCGTGGTCTCTGCTTCTGACATGGCATCTTGCCAGTCATGCTCGAGCACTGCCAGTTCACGGGTAGGCAGCATTTCGCGCCGGCCAAGAACGCCGCCACGCACACTATAGACAACGACTTGCAAGCGGGTGGGTTGATTCTCTTCAAATACAGTGCGCACCAATGCCAGCCTTGGCCCTTGGGCGCTGAAAACTTCACGGCCCGGCAAATTAGCGGCATCGACGATGTGGGCGCAATCATTCTCCAACTGGGCAAACGCCAGTTGTATGCCGCGTGTCTGCTCCATTTCCTCCGCCAGCACGGTGCGGGCGCGAACAATACTATCGAGGCCACGCCAGCCGAGCACGGCGATAATCGCCAATATGGTAATTGCTACCAAGAGCTCTATGAGGGTAAAACCGGACTGCGGCAAATTGGCTGCGCGGTTTTTTCGGGATGATTTACATTTAAAGTGCATTCGGCACCACCTGCGTCAGCTTGATGATGCGACGCTCAGGGCTGTCTGCTTCATACACAAACACTTCAACTCTTCTGAAAGAAGGATTGGGAGTGGCAATGACATGCTCTTCGCACATCAGGTGCAAGTCGCCCTGCGGGCAGGCAAAAGTACGTTCACCAAAAGCGGGCCATTCATGCGCCAGACGTATTTGTGCCAGACGATTTTCAGCCGACCAGGTCGCCATCATGGAGGCGCGCAAGCTGCTGCTGTTTTGCGTGAGGCTACCGACTGCACGCAAGCTGGCACCCAGGGCAGTACCGACGATGACCAGCGCCACCAGTACTTCCAGCAAGGTAAATCCAGATTGTGAGCGCAAGCGCGGCATCTTATGCATCTTATTCCACTGAAAAATGGCCTATACCGTCGGCCCGCACACTGACATGTTTGTCATTGGACTTGATGGTGAGAACAAAGGGCTTATCGACGGGTTCACGGCCAAACAATATCCTGATCACCGAACTGTCTGCCACTTGCGGTTGCATGGATAATTCTACTGGCGCAGTTTGAAAAAACCGTTCGCGCAGCATGTCGTCCTTGATGGGGGACCAGATTCTATCTTCCCTGACCAGGAAGCGATAACCATTCTGATCGACCTCAAAAGCCACGGGCAAATTGCGCACAATAGCTTCATCACGTGCAAGTTGCAAAAGCAGGGAAATGCGTTTGGCGTCATTTTCCAGGCGCTGTTGCTCGCCCGGCATGGCATTGACACTGATGGCACCCAGTATGATGCCGAAAATGACTAATACCACCAATAGCTCCAGCAAGGTAAAGCCCCGCTGCCCATGCTTGATCTTCATGCGTACTTCTTATAAATCCCAGGAACCTATGTCTGTATCTTCACCACTACCACCGGGCTGGCCATCAGCACCAAGAGAAAATACATCAATATCACCCCTGATACCTGGCGAAAGATATTGATATGGCTTGCCCCATGGGTCATTGCGCAGTTTTTCTATATAACCACCTGTCTGCCAGGCATTTGCTGCAGGGCCAGACGTCGGTTTTTCTATCAGTGCCTGCAAACCCTGTTCAGTAGTCGGGTAACGCTGATTGTGCAACTTATACATCTTCAGTGCACCCATGATGGTGGAAATATCCTGCTTGGCTGCAGTCACCCTGGCTTCATGGGTGAATCCAACCAGTCTAGGTACCATGAATGCGCCCAGAATGGCGATGATGGTCACAACCACCATGATCTCGATCAGGGTAAAACCGCGCTGGGAATTCCTGGCCTTGCCTGCACGTAATGAAACTGAAGGAACTGAAAAATTAAGCATGGCGTAATTCTAAAAAATAAAAACTCTAAAAATAAAAAAATGCGTGGCGTACATACTAGCTGCACGCTGACGCAGTATAAATCCTGAGATTATCCCTGGGGCCACTTTCTGTATCGAATAGTAACAAAAAATGCCTTGAAGACAATATTTAAACACAAAATTGGAAATTAATATGTATGAATTCTGTTGAATTGCACTTCATACTACCACCAGTATGTGTCAACTCAATTTCAGCGGCAGACTGCGCAGACGTTTACCAGTCAGGATAAATACCGCATTGGCAACTGCCGGGGCTATTGGTGGCACGCCTGGCTCACCTATCCCCTGCGGTGGTTCTGCACTTTTGATGATAATGGTTTCGACCTCTGGCGCCTCATTGATGCGCAAGACCTGATAGTCGTTGAAGTTACTCTGCACGACCTTGCCGTCTTTGATGGTGATTTCGCCATACAAGGCAGCACTGAGGCCAAACACCACCGCAGACTCCATCTGCTGGGCAATGATATTGGGATTAACCGCTATACCGCAATCCACTGCACAAGTGACCTTGTGCACCCGGATTTGCCCGTCCTGCACGGAGACCTCAGCTATCTGGGCGACTATACTGCCAAATGATTCATGCAGTGCCAGGCCATGCGCCCTGCCCTCTGCTGGCTTACCAGCCTTTTGCACTACCGCATCCAGCACGGCCAGATGACGTGGATGCTCTTTCAGCAAGCCACGGCGAAATGTCAGGCTATCTTGATTGGCTGCGTGGGCAAGTTCATCGATAAAACTCTCTTTAAAAAAAGCATTGTGTGAATGGCCAACTGAGCGCCAGAAACCCAGCGCTACCGGGCTTGGAGCAATGACATGCCGGATACGCTGATGCGGGATTTCATACGGCATGTCAAACTCGCCTTCTGCCGTGGTTTTATCAGGACCTGCCCCCATCAAACCAAAGGTTCGCACCAATACCTGATGGGTAATTGAACCCGACACGGACTTGTTATCGTAAGCCAGTAATTTACCCGTACTATCCAGCCCTGCCCTGAAGCGTGCCAGGGCGGCCGGGCGATACATGTCGTGCGTAGTATCTTCTTCCCGGCTCCAGATCATCTTTACAGGAGCACCCTTGGTTTCCAAGGCAATACGCGCGGCTTGCGCGACCATATCCACTTCCAGCCTGCGGCCAAAACCACCACCCAGATAGGCCATGTGCAGAGTGACATCTTCAGATTTAAGCTTTGCGACTTTGGCAGCCACATCTGCAGCCACGCCAGGCACTTGGGTAGAAACCCAGATTTGCAGCTTGTCATCCTTGAGCAGCGCGGTGCAATTGATAGGCTCCATCGCAGCATGCGCAAGAAACGGCGCACGATATTCTGCCTCTATGGTTTTTGCTACGCCCTTGCCAGCCAAGGTTTCTTCGACATCTCCAGTCTTGTGATAGGCAAAACCAGATTCACTATCGAGTTTACTGGCAAAGTCCTTGAATATGTTTTCTGTAGAGAGTTGCGCATGCTCACCCGCATCCCAAGTGATAGGTAATTTATCCAATGCCTGTCTGGCTTGCCAATAAGACTGCGCCACCACGGCAACACCCGCCACCGCGCCTTCCATGGAAAAATCAATAACCTGAATGACGCCCGGCATGGCTTTGCCTGCCGCAGCATCAAAAGACTTGATACGGCCGCCTATGGTCGGGCTTTGTTTGATCGCGGCATAGACCATACCTTCGGGACGCGCATCAATACCAAACTGGGCGCTGCCATCACCTTTGGGCGCGGCATCAGTACGCGGCTGGGGCTGGCCTATGATTTTGAAATCTTGCGGACGCTTGAGTTGTATCTCACCAGGCTGGCTATTGACAGCATCGGCAGCCAGCTCAGCATATCTTGCTTGCTTGCCGGATGAATGGCTGACCACGCCATCTTTGGTTGTACATTCTGTCGCAGCCACATTCCATTTTTTTGCTGCAGCGGCAATCAGCATGGCGCGGGCCGTAGCCCCTGCTTCACGCATCGGTTGCCAGGCATCTTTGACGCTGGAAGAGCCACCCGTCATTTGCAAACCCAGTTCACGGGCAAATTTGAGCGTCACCCATTGCGCAACGCGCTTTACGCTGCCATGGTCATCGGGATGAAATGGCAAGCCGTCGGCCAGGGCCGCCATGCTGCCGTAAATTTTATCTGCGGGCACATACATGGGCCTGACCATACTCATGGGCACATCCAGCTCTTCAGCTACCAGCATTTGCAGGGCGGTATGTATGCCCTGCCCCATCTCGCTCCTGTGCATGGCAACACTGACTGTGCCATCTTGCGCAATCTTGATCCAGCCGTTCATGGCGACTTCGCCATTTGATACTGTCAAGGGTGTACTGGTGTTCAGTCGCTGGCGCGGTGGCATGACGCCCCAGCCTACCAGCAATGCACCAGTCAATCCCAAGCCACCCAGGATGAAGCGGCGGCGTCCTGATTTTTTAAGCTGCGACATGCGCTGTCTCCGTTATTTTTGTCGCCTTTATATTATTTCTATATATTTGGCGCGCTTATGTATTCCGTCTTGGATAACCTTCTGCCAATATCCTGGTCCAGACGATTTCCTTCTGTTCTGCCGTCATGAACACCCACTCTGCCACCTCAGCCACAGTGCGGCCACAGCCACGACAGACATCATCAAATGTTGTTGAGCAAACGGCAACACAGGGTGTATCCGGGCGCTCTTTGCCTTCCATCTTTATTACTGACATATATGTGTACTCTTGTTTTCGGGAAAATCTTGCCTGAGAACCTGTCTATGATCTTACTGCGCAGACGTGATCGGAGCTCATGTGCTGCTCAAAATGCTCATGTACTTAAGTACATTCCGCTTTTTGCGCTGCTCTTCACCCCGCTGACGTCCGCTCGCTACAGATCAGAAACAGGTTTTAAGGGTTTATGCTCTTATAATAAAACGAGCGTTCGCATTTTCCCCGGCTAATAGTAAATGTTTTTTTGATTACTGCGTTGGTGGTCTTACTCTATTTTGCCCTCTATTTTTCCAGAAAAAGAGGGACTTTGTTGACAGCCTACAGGCTTCAGCGGGAAAATTGGCTGCTTTCTGTCTATCCCTCACAAATATAAAGGTACATCATGAAAGTAGCCGTCGTTCTTTCCGGTTGTGGCGTCTTCGATGGCGCTGAAATTCACGAGAGTGTCCTGACCATGCTGGCTCTCGTCAGAGCCGGTGCAGAACCAGAATTCCTGGCGCCTGATATCCCGCAAGCCCATGTTGTCAATCACCTTACTGGCCTGGTCGCTGGGGGTGAAAGCCGCAATGTATTAGTGGAATCTGCCCGCATTGCCCGCGGCAAAATCAAGGATGTCGCCCTGGCCAATGTCAACGACTATGCCGCCGTATTTTTCCCCGGTGGTTTTGGTGCAGCAAAAAACCTGTCTGATTTTGCCAGCAAAGGGGCGGACTGTCAGATACAGCCTGATGTCTTGCGATTCGCCAAAGCCATCGCCGACGCGGGCAAACCAGCATGCTATATCTGCATAGCCCCTGCCATGCTGCCACTGGTATATGGCAATGGTATTGCGGTCACGATAGGCAACGACGAGGGCACAGCTGCTGCCATCACTGCCATGGGTGGCCAGCACATTAATTGCCCGGTCAAAGAATTTGTCGTCGATAAAGACAGAAAAGTCGTCAGCACTCCCGCCTACATGCTGGCGGAAAATATTGCTGAAGCAGCGACAGGCATAGAAGCTGCCGTCAAAGCGACGCTGGCATTAATCTGAAACACCAAAGCCCCAGGTATCATTTTTAAAACAAGGTCTTCATGACTCAAGATTTTTTTCAATCCCTGATGTTGCTGATATTGGTCACCGACCCGTTTGGAAACGTCCCCATCTTTGTCAGTGCATTATCCCATGTCGCCCCCGAGCGACGCTGGCGTGTAGTCGTGCGCGAATGCGCGATAGCCTTTGGCCTGCTTTTGCTGTTCATGTTCTTTGGCAAACACTTCCTGACCGCGCTGCAATTGACTGAAGTCTCTTTGCGCATAGGTGGTGGTGTAATCCTGTTCCTGATTGCCTTGCGCATGGTTTTCCCGCAGGAAGGCGGTATTTTCGGAGACGTGGAAGATGGCCACGAACCCTTTATCGTGCCATTGGCAATACCCGCGCTGGCTGGCCCGTCTGCGCTGGCGACAGTGCTGCTGTTTTCATCCGACAGCCGTCAGGACATGATGGTGCATCTGGCGGCATTGACTGCCGTTGCCGTGGTGTGGCTGGTGGTGTTATTGAGTGCGGAACGTATGCAAAAGGTTCTCGGGGTACGCGCCATGACTGCATTTGAACGCCTGATGGGCTTGATATTGACAGCCATGTCGGTCGAAATGCTGTTGGCGGGGATCAGGGATTATCTGAAAACCCTGAACTGAGCATACTTGGCTGGCCAGGAATGGAGAGCCTGGCCAGTCAAATCAAGATGCCCAGTAATTAGAAGTGAAATAGCCCAGCAGGAACAGCGCCAGGGCGATCAGGAAATTTTTAAGCATCTGGCGGTTCATGGTTGACCTTTACATTACTTATTTAAATTACTGATTTAAATTACTTTGTCCGCAGCCATTTGCGCGATCTCGGCATCACTATAACCCAGCTCACTCAATACCTCCTGATTATGCTGGCCCAGACGCGGGCCCAGCCATAGCGTCTGACCAGGAGTCTCTGACATCTTCGGTGTAATGGCAGGCAACTTGACTGGAGTGCCATCTTCAAATGCATGCTGCTCGAACATCTGGCGCGCCAGGAATTGTGGGTCGCTCATCATATCCCGTACAGAATAGATTTTACCCACTGGCACATCGGCTGCCTTGAGTATTTGCAAAGCTGTATCTATATCGCGGCCTGAGCACCAGCCTTGAATTGCCGCATCAATTTCCCCCGTGCGCGGGACGCGGCCATCATTGCGTACCAAGCCTGGGTCTTGCGCAAGGTCTTCACGCTCTATGGCTTTCATGAGTCTATGGAAGATTGCGTCGCCATTGCCTGCAATGACGATATTTTCACCTTCCGCCGTGGTGTAAGTATTCGATGGCACTATGCCAGGCAAGGCACCGCCAGTACGTTCACGCACGACACCAGCATGATCAAATTCTGGCACCAGCGATTCCATCAAATTGAAGACTGACTCATACAAAGCCACATCCACCATTTGCCCCTGCCCAGCGACACATGCCTCGCCCTGCTTGCCATTCCAGCGTCCGCCGGTGACATCGCGATGACGCAAAGCTATCATGGCACCAATGACGCCATGCAAGGCGGCGACAGAATCTCCTATCGATATGCCCACGCGCACAGGTGGCCGGTCGGCATGACCAGAGACATAACGCAAACCTCCCATGGATTCACCGATGGCACCAAAGCCGGGCAAGTCTTTCAAAGGCCCGGTCTGGCCATAACCAGACAGGCGCACCATGATGGTAGCGGGGTTGATGGCTTTTAAAGCATCAAATCCCAGCTCCCATTTTTCCAGCACACCGGGGCGATAATTTTCTATGATGATGTCAGCATCCAGCGCCAGGCGTTTGGCAATTTCACGCGCCTGCTCCTGCTTCATATTCAGGGTGATGCTTTTCTTATTGCGCGCCTGCACACTCCACCAAAGCGAAGTGCCATCTTTCAGCACACGCCACTGCCGCAAAGGGTCGCCGCCATCGGGCGATTCTACCTTGATCACTTCAGCACCAAATTCAGCCAGCATGCGCGAGCAAAATGGCCCTGCGATCAACGTGCCCAACTCCAGAACCTTGATGCCCGCCAAAGGGCCATGTGCTTTAGCTTGTGACTGCATAGTGGAATGTACTCAGAAAGTGTTACTGGATAGGATCAGACAAAAGTCAGCTTCTTGATTTCCCATGCGATATTTTCGCGTGCCTGGGCATCAAACTGCGCTGCCATGGCAGGATGAAAATAGATTTGTTCACGTCCAGCAAAGCGCTTCAATACTTTCAAACGCCCCGCCCTGTAGGCAGGCGCTTCCAGCCAGCGGAATTCATTGCGGATAGCCCGGCTATATTGTTGATAAACATCCTTGGGTGCGCCGAGGATAGTCAATGCAATATCAAGGAACAAGGGAATATCAGCCGCACGGTTTTTAAAATCAGCCACTTCATGCCTGGCAGTGGCAAGTATGCATTGCTGCACATGCATGATGACGGTGGGATTGATCTCCATGCGCATCATCAATTCGCCTGCCAGCTCTGCACTTTTCAGTTCATTATTGTTGGCATGTGTGTCATACACCATGTCATGAAACCAGATCGCCAAGGAGACAACAGGGAAATTCTGGATATCTGCACGCCGCTCTTCTGCATGCCTGAGCATGGACTGGATATGCGTGAGATTATGAAAACTGCGTTGAGGTTCGGAGTAATGCTTATCCAGCAAAGCCCATACTTCTTTGGCATGCCGTGGACTACCAGCCAAGCCCTGTATCAGGTCTGACCATTGCAACTGCAATTTGCTTTTTTGTTCGGCGGTGATCAGAAACATGATGGCTTATTATTATCTCAGTTACTGTATTAAGTAGTCCGTCTATCCAGCATGGCGCGGGCAATCGTACCTGCATCCACATATTCAAGCTCGCCACCAACTGGCACACCACGTGCCAGGCGACTGACCCGCAAGCCACGTGCCTTCAGCGTCTCGCTGATGTAATGCGCGGTTGCCTCACCTTCATTGGTGAAATTGGTCGCCAGCACCACTTCTTGCACTTTACCGTCGGTAGCTCTGGAGACCAGTTTTTCCAGATGGATGTCTTTCGGACCTATGCCATCAAGTGGCGAGAGTCGCCCCATGAGGACAAAGTACAGACCCTTGTACGTCATGGTTTGTTCTATCATCATCTGGTCAGAAGGTGTTTCCACCACACACAGCAGACTGGTATCGCGCACGGCATCCAGACAGGTTTCGCAAACTTCGCTCTCACTGAAGGTATTGCAGGATGCGCAATGCTGTATGCGTTCAACCGCGTGAGTCAGCGCCATGCCAAGGATGGCGGCGCCTTCCCTGTCATGTTGCAGCAAGTGATAAGCCATACGCTGTGCTGACTTTGGCCCTACGCCGGGCAAGCGGCGCAGCGCCTCAGACAAGGCTTCCAGACTACCGAGTTTTTTCACACTCAGAACGGCATCTTGAAGCCAGGTGGCAAAGGCATGCCAGCTGTCAAAGCTGACATTTTTTCTTGAGAAGTGGCTTCTGCCTTGCGCACTGCATCATTGAAAGCAGCAGCAACCAGGTCTTCCAGCATGTCTTTGTCGTCACCCAGCAAAGACGGGTCGATGGTAACGCGCTTGACATCGTTCTTGCAGGTCATGACGACCTTGACCAGGCCAGCACCAGCCTGGCCTTCTACTTCTACCAGACCCAATTGATCCTGGGCTTTTTTCATATTGTCCTGCATTGCCTGGGCTTGTTTCATCAGGCCAGCTAATTGATTCTTCATCATAAAATTTCTCCGAAAATAAAAATGGAATATTGATTAAATTTGGTCACGCAGACTTGTACTTATTTTTGCATATCACCGGCATCAGACCGGCCGTATGCTACCCGTGACGATAGTGGCACCAAATTCGCGCATTAAAGTCTGCACGAAACTGTCGCCCTGTATGGATTTTTCTGCCTGTTGCTGACGCACTCCGCGCTCAGCCACAGCCTGCGCGTTGGCAGTATGCTCAACCGCACCTATCTCGGTTTCCACCCGTATGGTTTTCCCAAACCTTTCGGACAAGGCCGCACTAAGTTTTTCTACACTGCCCGAAGACAAGAGTGTCGATAAAGGCAGGCGCAGGCGGAATACATGGGCATTGCCATCCTGCTTGCAACTAACCAGTTCACTTTGCTGCGTCATTTGCTGCGCTACGCCGCGTACTGGCAAGCTGGCTGCCAGCGAAGGCCAATGACCATCCCAGTTCAACTCGGGCACTGGCGCATTCGCGATCAGGCGATCAGCATTCAGAGTGATTGCTTCCCTGGGCTTGACCACTTCTGCAGCGGCAGCTTGCGGTTCCTGGTCAGCAGTTGCGACAAATGCAGCAGCATCAGCAAGCACAGCGACTTCAACTGGCGCGACCTGCTCCTGCGGCACAGCAGAGGCAGCAGCAGTAGCCATCACTCTTGGTGGCATCGCCGGTTTTGCAGGCTCTGCATCGAAAAACATTTCTTCATCCCAGGGTGGCGGCATATCATCCATGCCCATGGATTGCATATCCTGCTCGGCAATCAAAGGTGCAGGTGCTGACACAGGCTGGGCAGGTTTGACTACGGGCTGCGCCGATGGTGGAGCCACTTTAACTGACGGTGTTGCGACAGGAGTAACGGGCCTGACCGGCGCTACAGGTGAAACTGGAGCCACTGGGGACACAGGAGCCACAGGTGCAATTGCAGCTTTGGCTACTGGTGCCGTTTCTGCTGCTGCAGTTTTTCCTGCTGGCGTGCCATTCTTGGTATTTGCGCGTGCCGCAGCCAGAGCAGCCAGTACCGGGCTAACACGTGTGCCAGCAGCAGGTGCAGTTGCGGGTGTTGCGGGTGTCTCGGCATTATCCTGTACAACCGGTTTCGGCGCGTCTGCCGGAGCGCGTGCAGGCATTGCTGCCGGCACTACATTTGCGACAGGTGCAGTGTTAGCACTACCAACACTATTACTTGAAGCAGCAGGGCTGGAACGCACAGGGCTTTGTGCCGGCGGAGCATTGTTCGCATTATTGCCTGGCAAAGCCGGACGCCCACCAGCCGGTGGTGTACTGGAAGGCGGCTGCACCCATTGCTCACCACTGACAGGTTTGAATGCCAGCATGCGTAACAGCGTCATACTGAAACCGGCATATTCATCAGGCGCCAGTGCCAGCTCATTGCGGCCATGCACGGCAATTTGATAAAACAGCTGCACTTCTTCTTTGGCAAAGCTTTGTGCCAGGCGCAAAACCTGTTCACGCTCAGGAATATCTTCAGCCACTGCCGCAGGCACCATTTGCGCCACGGCGATCTGGTGCAGTAAACTGCCCAGGTCCTGCAGGGCAGACTTGTAAGACAGGCTGCGTGCTGCCATTTCGTCGGCAACATCCAGCAAAGCTTTACCATCCTGCGCCAGCAAGGCATCCAGCAAACGTATCAGATAAGACTGGTCCAGCGCACCCAGCATGCCTTGTACGGCATCAAGGCTGACTTTACCGGCAGCATAGGCAATTGCCTGGTCGGTCAGCGACAAGGCATCGCGCATGGAACCATGGGCACCCTGCGCCAGCAAACGCAAGGCAGGCAATTCAAATTCGATTTGCTCTTGCCCCAGGATGTTTTCCAGAT
This sequence comes from Undibacterium sp. TC4M20W, assembly GCF_049340245.1. Taxonomy (NCBI): domain Bacteria; kingdom Pseudomonadati; phylum Pseudomonadota; class Betaproteobacteria; order Burkholderiales; family Oxalobacteraceae; genus Undibacterium; species Undibacterium sp. TC4M20W. The sequence continues at coordinate 19,334 of NZ_JBMPPI010000009.1, read as the reverse complement.
GACCAACAATATGGCCAGGCGGCATTTGCTTGAGATTAAATTGCAGGCAGCGTGACAAGACCGTGACAGGGATTTTTTGTGGGTCTGTCGTTGCCAGAATGAATTTGACGTGCTCAGGCGGCTCTTCCAGCGTTTTCAACATGGCGTTGAAAGCGTGGTTGGTCAGCATGTGCACCTCGTCTATCATATAGACTTTAAAGCGCGCATTAGACGGGGCATAAATCGCCTGTTCCAGCAGCGAGGCCATTTCATCGACGCCGCGATTAGAAGCAGCATCCATTTCTATATAATCAACAAAGCGCCCGGCATCAATTGCGGTACAGGCTTCGCAAATACCGCAAGGATGGGCAGTAATGCCGGTCTCACAGTTAAAGGATTTGGCCAGGATGCGTGACAGCGTCGTCTTGCCGACACCGCGGGTACCGGTAAACAAATAGGCGTGATGCAGCCGCTGCTGCTCTAGCGCATGCGATAAGGCACGGACCACGTGCTCTTGCCCCACCAGAGTTTCAAAACTCTTGGGGCGATATTTTCGGGCGAGGACTTGATAGGACATCCCGCGATTTTACCTTATTCGGACGCTCTGATCAGTGATTTGCAGATATCCCAACACCAAGTTTTTCATCTGAGCAAGAAATTCAGGCTCTTGCAGGCTTTGCGGGGACAACATCAGGGTCTGATACAGGACGCCGTAGACAGCCGCATGGACTATCGCCGGGCTGGCATGTGGGTGAACTGCGCGGTCTGAGCTTGCCGCAAAAGCAGATTCCCATATATCAACAACCTGCCCGTACAAGGCGCTATAGGCTTCCATATTGGAAATCTGCCGTTCCAGGAAAATCAGGGCAGACCATTCCTCGGTCTTGTCTGCATGCAAAAGAATAATGCGCTCTAGCAGATCCGAAACGATGTATTTTAAGGGCTGACCGTATTGCAACTCCACCCAGATGCGCATCTGCGCGCCTATATTCTTCATGCGCTCATGTATGCAATGCGCCGCTATCGACTTCTTGCCAGGAAAGTATTCATATAAGGTGCCCAGACCCACACCAGCAACCAGGGCGATATCGCGCATGGTCAGATCGGCATAGCTTTTTTCGACCAAAAGCCGAACAAAGGCATCGAGGATTGCCAATTGTGTCATTTTAGAGCGTTGCTGCACTGGCTTGCGGCGTAATTTCAAAGGGCTGGCAGTCTCGCTCATGGTGTTTCTTGTTTTATAAGTTCAGATACTTGGGGGAATGCTAAAAGGCGAACATCTTGATTACTTCATCAGACTACACTATTCATCTGGCTTAACTATTTAGTTTACCGATATCAATGAGGCACATATGCAGTGGCAAACCCATGAAATAAGCAATCAGGTCGCAGACCTGCAAGATTACAATATTTTCACTAGTGATGCCGTTCTAATGACCAGCCTGGCGCAGTATCAGGCTGACTGGTATCAAAACACGCTGACAGAATCCGGACAGGAGTTGGGTAGCAGTGCTGTGCTAGAAGCTGCGGCATTGGCCAATACACATTTGCCAGAATTGCATACCCATGACAGACAGGGTAAGCGCATAGACAGGGTAGATTTTCACCCAAGCTGGCATCAGTTATTGGGGATATTGCGCAAGCAAGGCCTGCAAGCCACCCCCTGGAGCCAGCCTCGCATGGGCGCACATGTTGCGCGTGCAGCTGGCTATTTCATGCAGTCACAGGTGGAGTCTGGCTCCTTGTGCCCCAGCACCATGACTTTTGCCTCCATCCCTGTGCTGCAAAACGAAGCTGCTCTGTTCGCTGAACTCAAAGACAAGCTGTATTCATTGGAACATGATCCGCGTGACTTGCCGATAGCCCAGAAAAAATCCATCCTGATAGGCATGGGCATGACAGAAAAACAAGGGGGCTCTGATGTACGCACCAATACCACCACGGCAGTGGCGCTGGGTGCTGAGGGGCGAGGCCAGGCTTACGCATTGACCGGCCACAAATGGTTTTTCTCTGCGCCCATGTGCGATGCCCACCTGGTGCTGGCCAAAACCGAGACTGGCTTGTCCTGTTTCTTTGTGCCGCGCTGGCGGCCCGACGGCAGCAAGAATTCTATCCTGGTACAAAGACTGAAAGACAAACTGGGGAATAAATCCAACTCCAGTAGTGAAGTTGAATTCCAGGATGCCTATGGTGTCATGATAGGCAATGAAGGCCGGGGCATACCAACCATTATAGAAATGGCCAACCTGACCCGGCTTGATTGCGTCATAGGCAGCGCGGGCCTGATGCGGCAGGCGCTGGTGCAAGCCATCCATCATGCACGCCACCGCACGGCTTTCGGCAAGAAGCTGGCAGATCAACCCCTTATGCGCAATGTACTGACTGACCTGGCACTGGAAAGTGAAGCAGCGACCCGTCTCATGCTACATTTGGCAGCCGCACTGGATGCACCAGATGACGCCTTGCAACGCGCCTGGAAACGCATCATGACGCCTGCCGCAAAATTCTGGATATGCAAGCGTGCGCTGGAATTTACCGGTGAATGCATGGAAGTCTGGGGTGGCAACGGTTATGTCGAGACTGGCCCCATGGCAAGGTTATATCGCGAAGCACCCGTCAACTCCATCTGGGAGGGCTCAGGCAATGTCATGTGCCTGGATGTTTTGCGTGCGATGGAAAGAGACCCGGAAGGCCTGCAATTACTGTTGCAATTGTGGAGCAAATCAGCATCTGAGCAGGTCAGGAAAATGGTGGAGGAATTACAAACAGATTTGGCATTAGCAGAATTCTGGGAAATGAATGCCCGCCGCATTACCCAAAAACTGGTACTGACGGCACAGGCTTTTCTGATGGCAGAATATGCAGAAACTGATATAGCCAGGGCTTTTATACAAAGCCGCACAGATGCGGGATGTGGTCGCGTATATGGTACTCTGGGTACTCTTGGCACACTCGATGCAGCCACGACCGGAGACCTGCAAGAGCACATTATTGCCCGCGCGTTTACAGTCTGAACACAGCCTGAAGACGAATCAATTTCTGAATTGCTGCCCGGTCACAAAGACCGGGCAGCGATTACTTCATTAGAACGCCGCAATACCAGTCTGCGCACGACCCAGTATCAAGGCATGAATATCATGTGTGCCTTCATAGGTGTTGACGACTTCCAGGTTCACCAGATGACGGGCAATGCCAAACTCATCAGAAATACCATTACCACCCAGCATATCGCGCGCAGTACGGGCAATATCCAGAGACTTGCCGCAAGAATTACGCTTCATGATGGACGTGATTTCAACTGCTGCCGTACCTTCATCCTTCATGCGGCCCAGACGCAAACAGCCTTGCAGTGCCAGCGTGATTTCTGTCTGCATGTCAGCCAGTTTTTTCTGTACCAGCTGATTTGCGGCGAGTGGGCGGCCAAATTGCAAGCGGTCCATGGTGTATTGGCGTGCCGTATGCCAACAGAATTCTGCCGCACCCAAAGCACCCCAGGCGATACCGTAACGGGCAGAGTTCAGGCAAGTGAACGGGCCTTTCAGACCTTCTACATTCGGCATCAGGTTTTCTTCTGGCACGAATACTTCATCCATGACGATTTCGCCAGTGATGGAAGCACGCAAGCCTACCTTGCCATGAATGGCCGGTGCGGTCAGGCCTTTCCAGCCTTTTTCCAGGATAAAGCCACGAATACGGCCATCATCTGTTTTTGCCCAGACTACGAAGACATCAGCGATAGGACTATTGGTGATCCACATCTTCGCGCCGCTAAGGGAATAACCACCCGGTACAGTCCTGGCACGGGTCACCATGCTGCCAGGGTCAGAACCGTGGTTAGGCTCGGTCAGGCCAAAGCAGCCTATCCATTCACCCGTCGCCAGCTTGGGCAGGTATTTTTGTTTTTGTGCTTCACTACCAAATTCATTGATAGGCACCATGACCAGTGAGCTTTGCACGCTCATCATGGAACGATAACCAGAATCAACACGCTCTACTTCACGCGCGACCAGGCCATAGCAAACATAGTTCAAACCAGCACCACCGTATTGCGTAGGGATCATGGAACCCAGCAAACCAAGCTCACCCATTTCACGGAAAATGGCTGGATCTGTTTTTTCATGACGGAAAGCTTCCAGTACCCGCGGTGTCAGTTTTTCTTCGCAATAGACACGTGCAGCATCCTGCACCATGCGTTCTTCATCGCTGAGTTGCGAGGACAATAACAAGGGATCTTCCCAACTAAATACAGCCTTGGCCATCTGTTTCTCCTGATTGAATATGTACCGTTATATATTTATTTACATGCCACTTTCCTACAATAAGAAGTGACATGTCTGGTTTTATGCAGCCTTATTGATGTGGCAAATGCAGCAAGGACAAACCCAGTTGCGCCCTGCGTACCAACCAGGGGCTGGGGCGATAGCGCGGGTCGCCAGTGCTGTCATACAAGTTCCGCAAAACCAATAGTATACGCGAAGTGCCGAGTTTGTCGCCCCAAGCCAGCGGCCCTGCTGGATAAGCAAGGCCTAATACCACTGCCTTGTCCAGGTCTTGCGGGCTGCATATGCCTTGCTGGGCTATGTCGCTAGCGATATTGATGATGGTAGCCAAAATACGCTGAACCACGAAACCGGCACTATCCTGTATCAGGCTGACGCCCTGCCCGCTTTTTTGCAGCAGGGACTGGCATTGTGCTGCCAGGTTTGCATCTGTAGCGGGGTTCACCATCAGGCTCAGATTACCTTGACAAGCAGTCAGTGCATCTATGCCAAGAGTACGGCGGGCATCCAGCCCGGCTCTTGCTACACAGGTACTGACATCTTCGCCATATGGACTGACTATGCACAGTGCGTCTGAGGATGGCTGCTCACCATTTTCGATAGCAACGCCGCAACGCTCAAACAAGGCAAGCAGCGCTGGCACTGCGTCTGCGTTTTCCTGACTGATCCATACTGGCCCTGCCCAGGCAGGCAACTGCTCAGGAACCGGTGGCGCATCCTGGTTGCCAGTATAAGTATAAAAACCACGCCCAGTCTTGCGACCTAATACACCCGCGTGTACCCGCTGAGCAGTAATGACACTGGGGCGATAGCGTGGCTCTTCATAATACTGATGATAAATCGCTTCCATGACAGGGTGAGATACATCCAGCCCGGTCAGGTCCAGCAATTCAAACGGGCCAAGCTTAAAACCTGCAGCTTCACGCATGATCTGGTCTATCTGGCGAAAGCTGGCGACATTCTCTTGCAATATCCGCAGGGCTTCAGTGCCATAACCACGACCTGCATGGTTGACGATAAAGCCAGGTGTATCTTTGGCACGCACTGGCAAATGCCCGATTTGCGTGGAAAATGCCATGAGCTGCTCGGCGACCGCAGCATCGGTCAGCAAACCATCGATGACCTCAACCACCTTCATCAAGGGGACAGGGTTAAAGAAATGCAGACCTGCGACACGCTCAGGTATTTTTGTGCCTGCAGCAATGGCGGTGACTGACAGTGAAGAAGTATTGGTCGCCAGTATGCAAGTGTCACTGACGACGCCATCCAATTGCTGGAACAAAGTACGCTTGACATCCAGCTTTTCAACAATTGCCTCTACCACCAGATCGCATTTGGCCAGTTCCTGCATGCTATTGACGACTCGCAGGTTTTCTACAGCGCGCTGATATTGTTCTGCGCTGAGTTTTTCCTTGCTCAGCATTTTTTGCCATTGTTCGGCAATGAGCTGACTGGCTTTACTGGCAGCATCTGCCTGTACATCAAACAAGAGCACGGTAAAACCTGCCTGTGCCGCAATCTGGGCAATACCGCGCCCCATGGCACCGGCACCGACGATGCCTACAACTGCAATACTGGTCTGCATATTTACTCCGGTACGATGGCGGTGACTTCTATCTCTACCCTGGCTCTGTCTTCTATCAAGCCTGCCACTTGCACGGCAGTCATGGTTGGGTAATGGCGGCCTATGATATCGCGGTAGGCTTCGCCCACTTCTTTATAGGCACCTACATATTCTTTTTTATCGATGACATACCAGGTCATGCGCACGATATGCTCAGGTTTGGCATTTGCCTCTGTCAATACTTCAACGATGTTCTGCAAGGCCTGCCTTACCTGGCCCGCGAAATCATCGGTCTGAAAGCTGCATTGCGCATCCCAGCCCACCATGCCACTGACGCACACAGTACGGCCACTGGCAGAAATGCCATTCGAATAGCCACGTGGCCTAGCCCAGCCTGGAGGTTGCAAAATGTCCATCATCTATCCTTTCATTGATGACTTTTCACAGCCTTGAGCCTGAAAAGTCCATTATATCTATCTTATCTATCTTATATTTCGCAATACTTCAGCATGGCAGTACGCAGTTCATCAGGTATCGCTACTGCCTTGCGCAATTTCAAATCCATCATGACCAGCACCAGCCTGGCTTTCAGACGCACATCCTGTTGCGGTCCGCTAAAGCAAATTTCCAGTTCGACTGAACTCTTGCCTAGTTTCGTCACTATCAACTCCGCCAGCAAGCTTTCGCCCAGTTCTGCCGGTTTGATGAAATCAGTTTCCAGATGCACGGTCGGTAAACCTATGCCGCGTGCAATATGCATTTCATGAAAACTGCAAGCCAAACCTTGCGCGCACCAGTCTTCTACCACACCATTCATCATTTCAAAATAGCGCGGATAAAACACGATGCCTGCCGGGTCGCAGTGAGCAAAACGTATGGGCAACTCAGCCGTAAAAATCATAATTAAAGCTCATACTGCGGCAAACTCTTTCAGCAATTCACGACCTATGATCAGTTGCTGAACTTCCGTCGCGCCTTCATAGATACGGAGAGAACGGATTTCACGGTACAGGCGCTCTACCGGCACTTCGCTGACGACGCCCAGGCCGCCAAACATCTGCACCGCTGCATCTATCACTTGCTGCGCACCTTCAGTCGCAGTCAGTTTGGCCATGGCAGCTTCTTTGGTGACTTTCCGGCCCTGGTCTCTTTGCCAGGCTGCGCGGTAAATCAGCAGTGCTGAGCTATCTATCGTAGTAGCCATCTGAGCCAGCTTGGCCTGCGTCAATTGAAAATCTGCCAGGGTCTGGCCAAACATCTTGCGTGTCGTTACTCTGTGCATGGCTTCGTCCATGGCGCGACGAGCAAAGCCAAGGGCAGCACCAGCAACGGAAGTACGGAAGATATCCAGCGTCGCCATCGCTACCTTGAAGCCCTGCCCTGCCTCACCCAGACGCTGCGTAACCGCGATGCGACAATTAGTGAACTTCAGACGTGCCAGCGGATGCGGGGCTATCACATCGATACGTTCGGCAATTTCAAAGCCCGGCAGACCAGCATCGACGATAAATGCAGTGATGCCACGCGCACCAGGTGCTTCGCCAGTGCGGGCAAACAATACATAGAAGTCGGCAATGCCACCATTGGAAATCCAGGTTTTTTCGCCATTCAAGACATAGTGACCGCCATCTGCATCCACGACAAATTCTGCCGCGCATTGCATGGCGGCTACATCCGAGCCAGCTTCTGGTTCCGACAAAGCAAAAGCAGCAATCGCCTCGCCTTTGGCGACCTTGCTCAGATAGTTTTTCTTTTGCGCCTCTGTACCATGCAAGCTGATCGCACCAGATCCCAGTCCTTGCATGGCAAAGGCAAAATCTGCCAGGCCGGAATGACGAGCCAGTGTTTCACGTATCAGACAAATGGCGCGGGTATCGATAACGTCAGCATTGCCACCATAGGCGCTACCGCCTATGGCATTTTTGAGCCAGCCAGCCTCGCCCAGTTGTTTGACGAGATCGCGGCAGGCCTGATCGACATCCGCGGCATGATGATCAGGCAGGTTTTCTGCAGACCAGGCATCCAGCGTGCGTTGCAACTCACGGTGTTTATCGTCAAAGAAGGGCCAGTCCAGGTAGCTGGTGTCATGCATCATATGCGTCATGTTCAATCCCCTTCAAAGACAGGTTTTTGCTTGGCAACGAAGGCATGATAGGCACGATGGAAATCGTTAGTCATCATGCATATGGCCTGGGCCTGTGCTTCGGCTTCTATGGCTTCATCAACACCCATATTCCATTCTTGCTGTAGCATTTTCTTGGTCATGCCGTGAGCAAAATTCGGGCCTTCAGCCAGATTTTTTGCATAGGCCTGCGCTTCCGCCAGCACATTTTCTGGTGTCGCCAGGCGATTGAAAAAGCCCCAGCGTTCTGCCTCTTCACCAGACATTGAGCGCCCGGTGTATAGCAAGTCAGAAGCACGCCCCTGCCCTATAATGCGCGGCAAAATAGAACAGGCACCCATGTCGCAACCAGCCAGACCAACGCGGGTGAACAGGAAAGCCGTCTTGCTACGTGCCGTACCTATGCGGATATCAGAAGCCAGCGCCAGTATGGCGCCAGCACCAGCGCAAACACCATCAATCGCAGCAATAATCGGTTGCGGGCAAGCGCGCATGGCTTTGACGAGATCACCCGTCATGCGGGTAAAACTCAGCAAACCCGGCATATCAAGCTTGGTCAATGGACCGATGATTTCATGCACATCCCCACCAGAACAAAAGTTTTCACCCGCGCCAGTAATGACGATGGCCTTGACATCATCGCCATATGACAAAGTACGGAACAGGTCGCGCAACTCTGCATAAGAATCAAAGGTCAGCGGGTTTTTGCGTTCTGGCCGATTCAGGGTGATGGTGGCAACGCCAGCATCAACGGCATAGGTAAAATGCTGAGCTGCATAGTTTGCCAGTTGCTGGCGATTGCCAGGTAAATCCTGGGGCTGTCCGGGTAGATATTTCATGGTGCTTGTTCCTGCTCAGGGTTGTTGTCCATGTTGTTGTCCAGGCTGTTATCGACACCAGGCTCGTGCAAATGCGTTTTCACTTGAGACAACAATTCAAATAATTTACTTTTCTGTTCTGCCTGCAAGCCAGAAAACATATCCGCTATCCATGCTTCATGCACTGCAGCCATGCGTTTGAAGGCGCGACGGCCAGCAGGCGTCAGCTTGACGCTGTAAGCACGTCTGTCTTTGAGATCGGCGACGCGGGTCACCAGTTTTTCCTGCTCCAGCTGATCGGTAATGCCAGTGATGTTGCCACCCGTCACCATCATGCGCTTGGACAGTTCACCCATGCGCAAACCTTCGGGATGCCGTTCCAGTTGTGCCATGAGGTCGAAACGTGGCAAGGTAATCCCGAATTCGCTGCGCAAGCGGCTACGGATTTCACCTTCTATCATCACGGTGCAAGACAGCATGCGTAACCACAGACGCAAGGACTGATGGTCATCTTGCGTAAGACGGGTTTCCATATCGAACACGGGGTTACTGTCTTCTTTCATACCTGATCTTGTCTGCTCTTCAGTTTTCATCACATGACTTCACCACCGGCAACGGCAATGGATTGTCCATTCATTGCCGATGCACCGTCCATGCACAACCACAGCACGGCATCTGCGACTTCTTGCGGTTGCACCAGGCGTTTTTGTGGATTGCCAGCGGCCAGTTCAGCTTTCGCCTGTTCTTCAGTACGACCAGTTTTGGCAACGATATTGGCAACGGCTTCCTTGACGATATCGGTTTCGGTATAACCGGGGCAAACCGCATTCACGGTCACGCCTTTGGCTGCAACTTCGAGTGCCACTGCGCGCGTCAAACCTATGACGCCATGCTTGGCAGCACAGTAGGCAGAGACATAGGCATAACCCTTTAGCCCTGCGGTACTGACCACATTGACGATACGCCCCCAGCCCGCTTCCAGCATCGCAGGCAAAGCCTGTTGCATGCAAATGAAGCTGCCGCTCAGATTCACATCCAGCATGTTTTGCCATAATTTGGCATCGGTTTTAAGGAAAGAAGCTGAACTGGCTTGCCCGGCATTATTGATGAGAATGTCGATGCGACCATCCCTACCCTGCGATAATTGAAAAGCTGCCTGCACTGATTCCGCATCGCTGACATCCATGATGACATACTGCACCTTGACATGCGCCAGGGAAGCCACAGCCTCCTGCAAAGTCGCTTCACTACGGCCTGCCAGTGTCACTGTTGCCCCTTCACTGAGCAAGGCTTGCGCTATCGCCAGACCTATACCCTTGCCACCACCGGTGACCAGCGCATGCCTGCCTTGTAATTTTTGCTGATGCACAGTCATGCTCATCCTTCCAGCAATTTGGCGGCAACTTGCTGCGGCGTCAGACCGGCGCTGGCTGCGGCGACTTGTCGATCACGTTCGAGATTGCGTTCCAGTTGCATTTTTCCGGCGACATATTGCCTGGGCCAGGGCATGTCATTGAAGCCCAGTTTGGCTGCTTCATGCAAAGTCCAAGCAGGATCAGCCAGGTGTGGTCTGGCGATAGCGCACAAGTCAGCACGGCCAGCGGCGATGATGCTGTTTGCATGATCGGCTTCAAAGATCGCACCAACTGCTATAGTAGGTATTTGTGCTTCGTTGCGTATGCGATCAGCAAACGGGGTCTGGAACATGCGGCCATAGACAGGTTTTTCCTGCTTGCTGACCTGGCCGGATGAGCAATCTATCATGTCTGCACCTGCTGCCTTGAACAGCCTGGCGATGCTAACTGCATCATCAGGCATAATGCCGCCGTCCACCCAATCGTGCGCAGATATGCGCACTGAGATTGGCTTATCTGCAGGCCAGACGGCACGTATGGCAGCGAACACTTCCAGCGGATAACGGCAACGGTTTTCCAGCGAGCCTCCATATTCATCTTCACGCTGATTGGTCAGTGGCGAGATGAAACTTGAAAGCAGGTAACCGTGAGCGCAATGCAGCTCAAGCCAATCAAAGCCTGCCTCTGTTGCTGCCCTGGTCGCTTGGACAAAATCATCTTGTATGCGTTGCATGTCTGCCATAGTGGCCGCACGCGCCATTTGCGAAATGCCGGGCAGGTATTGCTGCTCTGACGCTGACACCAGTGGCCAGTTAGCTTCTTTCAATGGCTGATCTGTTCCCTCCCAAGCCACGCAGGTGGAACCTTTAGCTCCGGCATGGCCGAGCTGCACGGCAATCTTGGCCTCGGTATTGGCGTGAACGAAATCGACGATGCGCTTCCAGGCTTGCGTATGTTCAGGTGCATACAGGCCAGGGCAAGCAGGCGTGATACGTGCATCGGCAGAGACGCAAGTCATCTCGGCAAACACCAGACCAGCACCGCCCATGGCCCGGCTACCCAGATGCACGAGATGATAATCACCGGCCACGCCATCGACCGCTGAGTATTGCGCCATCGGCGAGACGACTATGCGGTTTTTCAACACCACATCACGCAATTTATAAGGCGTCAGCATGGGTGGGATCGCTGTTTTTGTTTTGGGCACAGGCAAGCCAACTTTGGCATACGCCTGCTCTGCTATCCAGTGTTCAAAACTGCGCACGTATGCTGCATCCCTTACCCGCAGGTTTTCATGCGACAAACGCTGGCTGCGCGTCAACATGGAATAAGCAAACTGAGGCGCTTCCATGGCGGTATAGCGTTGGACGTTTTCAAACCATTCCATGGAATTGCGGGCTGCGCTTTGTATCTTCAAGACTTCTATGGAACGTAAATCCTGATAGGCTTCCAGGACGGCATCCATGCCTTGCTCGCCATGTTTCTCGAAACTGCGTGCCAGTTCTATCGCATCTTCCAAAGCCAGTTTGGTGCCTGAGCCTATGGAGAAATGGGCAGTATGGGCAGCGTCCCCCATCAGGACCACAGGCACACGCTTGCCATTCAATTGATTCCAGTGCACCCAGTTCTTGCAGATAATGCGCGGGAACTTGATCCAGTTGGCGGAGCCGCGCAAATGCGTGGCATTTGACATCAGGGCATTGCCATCAAGATATTTGGCGAACAAGTTTTCGCAAAAGGCGATGGCTTCTTCCTGGCTCATTTTATCTATGCCAGCCTTGAGCCAGGTTTCTTCCGGAGTCTCGACAATAAAGGTCGCCGTATCGCCATCGTACTGATAGACATGCGCCTGGAACCAGCCATGCTCGGTTTCTTCAAAGACAAAGGTAAAAGCCGAGAACAGCTTTTTGGTACCGAGCCAGACAAAGCGGCATTTACGCGTGTCGATATCGGGCTGATAGCTTTGCTCGTAACGGGTGCGCACACGGCTGTTCAAGCCGTCGCAAGCAATGACAAGATCAGCATCATATTCCAGCGCCAATGCCTGGTCGTCGGTTACGTCCGTTTCAAACACCAGCTTGACATCCAGTTCTTCGCAACGCTCTTGCAGGATATTCAGTAAACGCTTGCGACCTATGCCGCAAAAACCGTGACCGCCGGAGGTAACGACCTGCCCATTGAAATGGGTGTCAATATCATCCCAGTGATTAAAAGATTGCAAGATGGAACGGGCAGTCTGTTCGTCTGCATTCACCAGATTACCCAGGGTCTGGTCAGAAAACACCACGCCCCAGCCAAAGGTATCGTAAGCGCGATTGCGCTCGACGATGGTGATCTGGTGCGCCGGGTTTTGCTTTTTCATCAGCAGGCTGAAGTACAGGCCAGCCGGACCTCCGCCTATGCATAGGATGTTCATTAAATTACCTTGAAGATTAATTTTTGTTTGACCAATCACTGCACTATTGCATTTTGCAGGAAGCCACATAGGCATCGGGGTGATTGGTAAATACAGCACCCAGGGTTTTGTTCGTCACCCTGCCCTGAGCATCCTTGCTGATGATGCGTGCATAATAATTTTGCACAGGATAGTGATTGCTGTTGAACTTGAAGTCTCCGCGCACAGATTTGAAGTTGGCTGCCTTGATGGCCTTGCCCAGAGCATCCTTGTCTTCTATCTTGCCCTTGACACCACGCACGGCACTGTCCATCAGCATGGCAGCATCATAACCCTGCGATGCATACAGCGATGGCAGGCGGCCATATTCCTTCTGAAAATCGGCTACAAAACGCTTGTTTTGCGGGTTATCCATATCATGTCCCCATTGCGATGCATTGAACATGCCCAACATGGGAGCACCTACTGCCTTGATGATGTCTTCATCAGCAGAAAAGCCCGGGCCAAAGAGTTGGGTATTTTTTGATAAACCGGCATCCACAAACTGCTTGATGAAATTGATGCCCATACCGCCTGGCAGGAAGATATACACGGCATCGGGTTTCAGGTTACGGATCTGTGCAAGTTCTGTCGCATAATCAAGCTGCCCCAGTTTGGTAAAGATTTCTTCGGCAACCTTGCTCTTGTAATAGCGCTTGAAGCCTGTCAGCGCGTCTTTGCCTGCTGGATAATTAGGTGCAACCAGAGCGACATTCTTAAAGCCCTTGTCATTGACTTGCTTGCCAACAGCTTCATGCAGGCTGTCGTTTTGCCAGGCCACATTAAAGAAGTAAGGATTACATTGCTCACCGGCATATTGTGAAGGACCGGCATTGGCGCTGATGTAATGCACTTTGGCACCAAAAATAGTTGGCCCGACTGCCAGCATCAGATTGGAAAACACGATGCCGGTCATCAAATCGACTTTGTCTTTCTTGATGAGCTTATCGACCAGTTGCTTGGTCGCGTCAGGATTTTGCTGATCATCACCCGTGATGACTTCGACAGGTAAATTGCCGAATTTATTGTCCAGATGTTTCATGGCCAGTGAAAAACCATCGCGTATATCAACACCCAGGCCAGCGCCAGCACCTGACAAAGTGGTGACCATGCCTACTTTGACTTTGTCTGCGGCGAAAACATAGTTCGCATTGGTCGCAGCAATACTGGACAACAATAAACACAGCAAGGTCTTTTTCACGGACGTCTCCTTCGGGTTAGTGGGCTTGGACGAATCTTTTATATCTGATACTTAATACCTGATACTTAGCTGGCAGCAGGCGTACGCAATTTATAACGCTGCAATTTGCCGGTTTCAGTCCGCGGCAAACTCGTCATGAATTCTATGGCACGCGGATACTTGTAAGGGGCGATGCTATTCTTGACGAAATCCTGGATTTCTTTACTCAACTCTGCGGATGCCTGTGCATCAGCTTTCAATACGACAAAAGCCTTGACGATCTGACCGCGCTCTTCGTCAGCCAGGCCTATGACTGCGCATTCAGCTACAGCAGGATGTTTCAGCAAGGCTTCTTCCACTTCTGGCCCTGCGATATTGTAGCCAGCAGAAATAATCATGTCGTCAGTACGGGCGCGGTACCAGAAATAACCGTCAGCATCCATTTCATAGGCATCACCAGTCAGGTTCCAGCCTTGATGGACATAATTTTTTTGCCTGTCGTCTGCCAGGTAACGGCAACCTGTCGGCCCCTTGACTGCCAGACGGCCAACCACGCCAGGGCCAGCCATGTCGCCATGCTCATCAAATATGCATGCCTGGTAGCCGGGTATGGGCTTGCCAGTGGCACCTGACCGCGCCTCATCACCTGCGGCAGAAATAAAGATATGCAGCATCTCGGTCGCGCCTATGCCATCTATCATGACCAGGCCAGTCGCCTGACGCCAGGCTTCACGGGTTGCAGCAGGCAAGGCTTCACCGGCAGAAACGGTTTTCTTGAGGCTGGATAAATCAAAATTCTTTGCCAGCGTGGCCATCTGGCGATAAAAGGTAGGTGCAGTGAAACAGACAGTAGCCTTGAATTCGTCTATGGCTTTCAGCAAGGATTCTGGTGTCAGTTTTTCCAGCAAGACCGCTGTTGCACCCACGCGCAAAGGGAATAGCAGCAAGCCACCCAGGCCAAATGTAAATGCCAATGGTGGCGTGCCTATGAAAATATCGTTTTGCGCAGATTGCAAGGTGGAACGCGGAAAGCAATCGCAGATCGCCAACACATCCCTGTGGAAATGCATAGTGCCTTTGGGCATGCCGGTCGTACCGGAAGTAAAACTGATGAGGCAGACATCTTCTGCAAGGGTATCAACGGCGGCAAATTCAATTGACTTGCCAGCCATGAGGGCTTCCAGGCCATCATCGCCCTGATGATTGAAGTACACCACTTGCGTCAATATGGGATTGGCCTGCACAGCCAGTTCCATCTCTTCACGCAAATTTTCTGAACAGAGTGCAGCGGCAATTTCAGCTTTATTGGCGATCACACCCAGTTCTTTAGCGCGCAACAGCGGCATGGTAGGCACGGCGATACAACCGGCCTTAATGACAGCCAGTACACTGGCAGCCATCATGGGATTATTGGCACCGCGCAACAACACCCTGTTACCGGGCTGCAAATGCATGTCCTCCAGCAAGACGTGGGAGATGCGATTGACAGTAGCCAACAGATGAGAATAAGTCCAGCTTTCGGTCTGACTGCGGATGGCCATGCTGTCAGCATGGCCAGTTGCACACATCTTGTCGAGCAAGTCGGCGACACAATTCAGGCGTTCAGGATATTGCAACTCAGGCAAAGAAAAAATCAGTTCAGGCCATTGCTCGCGCGGCGGCAAGTGATCAAAAGCAAAGGTATCCAGATGGGCAGACCCTGGTAGCACAGTTGAATTCATTTCTTCTCCGGCTTTGGTACACAATGTAGATACAGCAACCCCGAAAACACCAAACTACTTTAAACCTAAACTATTTTTAGGTAAAGTGTTTTTTCACATCAAAATTCAATTTTCTCAAAGAAAATATTTTCAATTGCGTCGCTTATAGTATATTTTAGGCCTAAAGTAATTTCACATCTGTACCACCATCAGCATTTAGGGATCAGGGGATGAATATCACGCTTTTGCTTGAACACGGCTTAAATGGCTTGCAGTTTGGCCTCATGCTTTTCCTGCTGGCTGCAGGCCTGACGCTGATCTTTGGCATCATGGACTTCATCAACCTGGCCCACGGTTCCCTCTACATGGCAGGTGCTTATTTTGCCGCCAGCTTTACCAGCATGACGGGTTCTTTCTGGCTGGGCTTGCTGGCAGCGGTGATAGCGACTGCGCTGCTGGGCATGATACTGGAGGTAGTCGTCTTCCGGCATTTATACCAGCGCGATCATTTGTCCCATGTACTGGCGACTTTTGCATTGATACTGATCTTCAACGAAGGTGCGCGCATGATCTGGGGTGCACAGCCGCTGATGCTGAATATTCCGCCACAGTTGGCACAACCGGTGGAATTGCTGCCTGACTTCTTTTATTCGTCTTTTCGCCTGTTCATCATTGCGACCGGGCTGGCTGTCGCTGGCCTGCTGTATTTTGTAGTCACAAAAACCCGCATAGGCATGTTGGTGAGGGCTGGAGCGTCGAACCGTGAAATGGCCATCACCATGGGTATCAACATCAAGCTGGTGTTCACGCTACTGTTTGCCTTTGGCGCAGCCCTGTGCGCCATCGCTGGTGCGCTGCTAGGCTCCATACTTGCTGTACAGGTGGGCATGGGTGAAAGCATTTTGATACTGGCTTTTGTAGTCATCGTCATTGGCGGCATAGGCTCGATACGCGGCGCACTGGTAGGTGCCTTACTGGTGGGGCTGGTTGATACCCTGAGCAAAACCTTGCTGCCTGGTGCACTAAAACTATTGATGCCACTGGAGATGGCAGCCAATCTTGGCCCTGCCCTGGCATCAATATTAATTTATGTACTGATGGCAGCCGTGCTGTTTTACAAACCCCAGGGCCTGTTCCCTGCGCGAGGCTAAGGGAGTCATCATGCAGAGCAGCCTACATCACAGCATATCGCGCAAGTCCAGCACAGGCATCCTGCTCCTGCTGCTTGCCTTCCCCCTGCTGGCGACCTACTTCGCCCAGGAATTTTATATAGGCCTGTTAAGCCGCTTGATGATTTTCGCACTGGTAGCCAGCAGCCTGAACCTGATACTCGGTTTTGGCGGCATGATCAGCCTGGGGCATGCTGCCTTCTTTGGCAGTGGTGCTTATGTGGTAGGCATACTGATGCAGCATGGCGTCACATCTGCCTGGATCAGCTGGCCGGCGGCGATGCTGACTGGCTTTGTGCTGGCACTGGCAATAGGCAGTGTCTCACTCAGGACGCGCGGCGTGTATTTCATCATGATCACGCTGGCATTTGCGCAGATGCTGTACTTTCTGTTTGTGTCGCTGAAAAATTATGGAGGTGACGATGGCCTGAGCCTGGCGCAACGTTCTGTCACTGGCCTGGATATGAGCAATGACAGCAATTTTTATTATCTGGTGCTGGTTATTTGCACCATATTCCTCTTCGTTCTTTATAGGCTTATCAACTCCCATTTTGGACGGGTGATACAAGCCATCAAGGAAAATGAAACCCGCATGGAAGCCATAGGTTACCCAGTGTTTCGCTACAAGCTGCTGTGTTTTGCGATTGCTGGCAGTATCGCCAGCCTGGCCGGCGCCCTGCTGGCAAACCAGAACATGCTGGTCAGCCCTAACCTTTTGCACTGGACACAATCCGGCAGCCTGATGGTGATGGTGATACTGGGCGGTGTAGGCTATCTGTCTGGCGGCATACTGGGTGCGGTAGTCATGCTGATGCTGGAAGAGATACTGTCTGGCTACACCATACACTGGCAACTGTATCTGGGCATTATCCTGCTGCTGGTGGTCATGCTATTGCCAAATGGCCTAGCCAGCCTGCCACAAAAATTCATGCCCATCAAAAAACCGCAGGAGGATCAGGCATGAGCGTTTTACAGTTAAAAGCTCTGGTCAAACGTTATGGTGGTCTGGTCGCAACCAACAATCTAAGCCTGGATATCTTGCCCGGCGAAATCCACGCCATCATAGGCCCGAATGGCGCCGGCAAGACCACGCTGATACACCAGATATCCGGCGCCATTGCACCAAACCAGGGGCAAATAATTTTCAATGGTGTGGATGTTACTGCCACCAGCATGCATGAGCGCGTCAAGCTAGGGTTGGCACGCTCTTACCAGATCACGAATATTTTCCAGTCATATACCGTCATCGATAACCTGAGTCTGGCAATACAGGCACGCTCAGGCAGCAGCATTCGCTTCTGGCGCAAAGCGATAGATGAGCAGGCACTTTTTGAGCAAGCAAGACAACTCGCCAGCGACATAGGCTTGGCGGAAGTGGTCAATAGTAAAGCTTGTGAACTCGCACATGGCGAGCAACGCCAACTGGAACTGGGATTGACGCTGGCGACACAACCCAAACTACTCTTGCTTGATGAACCCATGGCAGGCACAGGTCATGAAGAATCAGGCAAGATGCTGGATCTGATCGCCGCCCTGCGTGGCAAGGCCGCAGTGATCTTGATAGAACATGATATGGATGCAGTATTCAAACTGGCTGACCGTATTTCTGTCTTGGTGGCAGGCTCCATCATCGCCACTGGCACGGCAAAACAGATACGCCAGAACCCGGAAGTCAAGAAAGCCTATCTAGGTGATGAAATGGATATCGCAATCAAGGACGTCGCATGAAGACCATACTGGAAGTCGAACATATCGCTACCGCCTATGGTCACAGCCAGGTCTTGTTTGGCATAGACTTACAGATACGCCAGGGCGAAGTCGCCAGCCTGCTGGGGCGTAATGGTGCTGGCAAAACAACGACCTTGCGCTCGATACTGGGCCTGACTCCGGCACATAAGGGCCATATCAGTTTCATGGGGCAGCGCATAGAAAAAATGACGACGGATAAAATCGCCAGGATGGGCATAGCCTTGGTGCCGGAAGGCCGGCAGATTTTCCCTAACCTGACCGTCAAAGAAAATCTGGTCGCCTTTGCCGCCAATCGCAATCAAAGCAAAACGCCATGGAGCCTCAAAGAGATTTATCAGCTTTTTCCGCGTCTGGCAGAACGGGCTGGCAATATGGGTAACCAGTTATCTGGTGGCGAACAGCAAATGCTGGCCATCTCACGCGCCCTGATGACTAATCCCCACCTGTTGATCCTGGATGAAGCGACGGAAGGCTTGTCACCACTAGTGCGCGAAGAAATCTGGGCCTGCTTGAGAAAGCTGCGTGACCAGGGTCAAACCACGCTGGTCATCGATAAATATGTAGAGAAGCTCATCCCCCTTGCCGACCAACACAGCATCATGGAACGGGGCAAGATAGTCTGGCATGGCAATAGCGAGAGCCTGACGCAGTCGCCTGAGACCTGGCAGAAATATGTGGGGGTTTAAAAATTACTATCGTCGTTACGCACTCAATCCCAGCACTTTCGCATGACTCAATCCAAATCATTCAGCAGCAAATCTGCGCGATAATAGTAAACCTTTAATCACGATAATAGATTACTCTCAAAACAGCATCAGGGTCGGTATGTGAATATATCGAATACTAGTTGTGGTGCATAAATTAAATTACCTCCGGCAAAGCCGGAGGTTTATTGCTGGGGCGCCTCAAAGGCGCTGGTAACCCTTGATCCGCCTAAAGGCGGCTACAGTCCCAATTTCATTTGGTCGTAACGCTCATCTTCCT
>NZ_JBMPPI010000008.1:0-199218 GCF_049340245.1 Undibacterium sp. TC4M20W | reverse complement strand
CCTACACGGGCCAAAAGCAGATTGCACGCAGCAAAGCACCAGGGATAAAAGACTTTACCAACATCCGGGGCACACGCAGTCACGCGCTGACAGAAGAAGAACGCCTGACCAATCGCCGCAAGTCAAGTGTGCGTGCCAAGGTTGAACATGCCTTCTGTATCATCAAGCGCCTGTTTGGATTTACCAAGGTCAGATATCGTGGGATGCAGAAGAACGCGCACCGCTTGTTCGTCACTTGTGCACTGGCGAACTTGTTCATGGTTCGCAGGCGCTTGATGCGCATGCAAGGGGCATAGTGTGCCCAATGGGCGAGAAATCGCCCAAGAACTGATACAGATGGGGAAGATGTTCCCCAATTTGTGAAGATCATCATGTTCCTGCAACGCATTTCATGCTTTTGCCTGAACATGATTTTGAAATTGAAGAAAATTAGAACTTAATCAGACATTCCTTAAATATGCAGGAACAGAACAATACCTGTTCGACTATGTCGAAAACAAGGAAGACAATAATGCCCGCCTGATCTGGGTAGGTGATCTTGATCATGATGGAAAACTGGATTTCATCATCGATACCTCAAATCACTACAACGTCACAGAATTGCGGCTGTATTTGTCGGGGCAGGCAGCAAAAGGTGAGTTGTTGAAGCTGGTGGCCAGGCGTAAAAGTACCGGCTGCTAATCCAAATTGCTTATTCTTAAGTTACATTTGCTTACCTGTGTAACAATATTCATGTCTCCTTTTTAATGGCCTCATGCGTTGTTGGAGCATGAGTCACTGTTAAATTGAAGGAGAACAACATGGAATTAGTCAATACCAGCAAACGCATACACCCCTTGGTAGCAGGTGCCGCATGCTCAGTCATACTGGTGAGCCTGTTGGGTGCCGCTGCCCTGACAGGCGTATTGCCCAGTTCCCACAGTACCGCATCATCTGGCAATGAGATTGTGCCTGCCATGAGCAATAACGCCAATGCGATGAATCCCGCAGGTAATACTGCCATGCCGCTTGCCAATAACGGTAATCAGCCTGCAGCTAATTATGCAAACACGCAGTATGCTAATCCTCAGTATGCAAATACTGCGCAAAATAATTATCCTGCACCTGTACAAGCTCCAGCCAGGGTTGCACAGAGCAGCAGCCATCATCAGCCAGTTAGAAATTATCAAACACAGCCTGCCCAGGCAAAGAACAGCCCGGTTGGTATCGGTGTTGGTGCCGTGATCGGTGGCCTGGTCGGTAGCCAGATCGGTAATGGCAATGGCCGCACGCTGGCAACTATCGCCGGTGCAGTTGGTGGCGGTTATGTTGGTAATGAAGTTGCAAAAAGAAATCCATAACGGGATTTGGGGATTACAGGATTGTAAGTAATCCATGATAAGAACGGAGTGCCAGCTTGATATCTGGCACTCCGTTTTAATTTAACGTGTATTGGTTTTAACGCGCATTCGTCGTATTCATCAGCGAACGCAACAAGTCGGCAGCAATACCTTTGTTAGACCAGGTTTGCGACAAATCCAGATCACCGTTGGTACTGACGATGATGAGTATATTCTGGTTTTGCAAATCCACCAGATTCAAGATGCGTACACCAGCTATCCAGCCCTGACGCTCAACTATCATGGCTGTAGCGCCATCGTCACTGGCTTTGAATGGATAAGACCAGACACCTATCGCACCGCCGACATTATTCGGCTTGACCATCTCGTCGCAGCTTTTGGCAGACAGATATTTACCACGCATGAAGGTCAGGTCAAATGCATACAAGTCACGCAGAGTACCAAAGCTGCCACCAGCAGGACCATAACTGGCAAAGTTCACCGCAGGCTCAGGTTTGCCACCCAGCGTGCCATGGATATGGGTTTTGACGTCTGGCTGGGCCGCAGTGTAATAGCCTACGTTTTGCATGCCAGCCGGGCTGAAGATGCGTTGTTGCAGCAGGCTTGAAAAGCTTTGCTTGTTGATCTTTTCCAGTAAAGCACCGAGCACAATGTAATCACAATTGTTATAGTCGAATTTGCTGCCTGGTGTGGCATTGGATGGCCCGGCGCACAGGCCAGTGGCAAATTTCTGGATATCATCACCGCTATTGGCATCCATCATGTGGACGGCGGGATTGACCATCTCATTGTAAAGACCAGAGTAATGCGTCAGCAATTGGCGCAGGGTGGCTCCGCGCGCCTGTACATTGGGGTAGTCGGGCCAGTAATGTCCCAATGTCTGATCCAGTTGCAGCTTACCCGCTTCTACTTCCTGCATGATCAGAATCGCAGTCATTTGCTTGGTGATGGAGGCATAGCGAAAAGTTTGTTTGGTATCAGTGATATTGCCAAAACTTTTTTCCAGCAAGACCTTGTCGCCACGCGCCGCAAATACCAGACCTTGAAAGCCAGTATTTTTGAGGTTTTTGGCTGCCTCTTCAAGCGTAGGAATAGCTTTGGCAGGTGCAGCATGACTGACTGGACTTAGTAAACTGCTTGCGGCAATGGTGAGAGTGGTAAAAATAGCAAGATGGCGATGAAGGTAAGACATATTGTGCTCCGGTACATTAGTCAAGCAGATGCTCTGGCCTGAATATTAACAAAAGTTTAGCCTTGGTGATGTGCGTTTAGCCTCAGGCTATAATGCCGCACTATGAATCTATTAAGAACCCTTGCCTCCATCAGTGGCATGACCATGTTGTCGCGGATTACCGGGCTGGTACGTGACGTATTGATTGCTACCCGTTTCGGGGCCGACGCCTATACCGATATATTCAATATCGCTTTCCGCATTCCCAATTTGTTGCGACGCATGTTTGCCGAAGGCGCGTTCTCGCAAGCCTTTGTGCCTATCCTGGCTGAATACAAGAACAATAAGGGTGATGAAGCTACCAAGAAATTGATTGATCATGTCTCTACCGTCATGACATGGGTCTTGGTGTTGACTTGTATACTGGGCATCGCTGGCGCGCCGATTTTGCTTTATTTTTTTGCAGAAGGTTATAAAGACAAGCCACAGATTTTTGACATGGCGGTGGTGATGACCCGCATCATGTTCCCCTATATCGGCTTCATGTCCATGGTGGCGCTGGCGGGCGGGATATTGAATACCTGGCGTGAATTCAAGGTGCCTGCCTTTACGCCGGTTTTATACAATCTGTCTTCGATAGCCGGTTCGTTGTTCCTGGCACCTTATCTTGAAAAACCAATTTATGCGTTGGCTATTGCCGTTTTTATTGGTGGCGTTTTGCAACTGGTGGCGCAGGTACCCTCATTAATCAGGGTAGGCATGCTGCCGACGATTAGCTGGCGTGTAGGTACAGCCTGGCAGGACGAGGGCTTACGCCGCATCATGCGCAATATGGTGCCCGCCATACTGGCGGTATCGGCAACCCAGATCAGCATCGCCATCAATACCAGCCTGGCATCCAAACTTGCGCCGGGCAGTGTAACCTGGCTGGCGAATGCAGACAGGCTGATGGAGTTTCCAACGGCTTTACTGGGCGTAGCGCTAGGTACCATCCTTCTGCCTGGTCTTTCCAAGGCACATACTGATGGGGATACGGTCGAATATTCCGCCTTGCTGGACTGGGGCTTGCGCCTGACTTTTTTGCTGGCCTTGCCTGCTGCAGTCGGCCTGGCAACCATACCAGATGCGCTGACATCTACCCTGTATCATCACAATAAATACGATGGACATGCCGTGCAAATGACATCCAATGCCCTGATTGCCTATGGTATTGGTTTGCTCGGGCTCATCGTTGTCAAGATTCTGGCGCCGGGTTTTTACGGTAAGCAGGATATACGCACACCTGTAAAAATCGCTGTGGCTGTCATGCTGGTGACACAGGCATTGAACTATGTGTTCGTACCTTATCTGGCCCATGCAGGTCTGGCCTTGTCTGTCGGTCTGGGTGCCTGCGTGAATGCGATTTTCTTGTACACAGGCTTGCGCAAACGCGGTATCTATCAGCCGCAAAAGGGTTGGTTGATGTTCCTTGTTAAACTCTTTGCTGCACTGGTATTGATGGCTGGTGTGGCCTTGTGGACTTCAGCACAATTCGATTGGTTAGGCATGCGCCATACTCCTGTCTTGCGTGCTGCCTACCTGGCTCTGGTGCTGTTGGCTTGTGCCAGCACCTATTTTGCTGCATTGGCGCTCATGGGTTTCAGGCCCAGGGATTTCAAGAAAGTAACCAGGGTCTGATCCCTTAGCCCTCTGCTTGACGCAGTGTCAACCGCGATCATCCTTACCTGACATAGTCATCATTGTTGCCCGGCTGCCGGCTGATTAAAATGCCTCCAGCCGGTCAGCTAAACCAGTGCATTCCCAGTGCATTATGCAGATAGATTCATGCATGGTTTTCTTGCCGGATTCAATGAATCCTATTTGCCATGAGAGAGTTGAACCATGTCTGACAACCACGCACTGATTACAGATGCTGAAGCCCCGCCGAAAAAATCCTGGTTACTAAAAATTATGGGATGGTTAGTATCGATCACAATTTTGATTGTTGTTGCCCAATTCATTGCTGGCTTAAAAAGCGATCAAAAAACCAAATTTTTTAACGAATCACGAGGTCTGGCTGAGACTGCCTGTGGCAGTGATGCTGTCTGTCTGGATGCAGTGAAATCCAAATTTGAGGTCTGCCTGGAGCTGCACTCAGAATCGCATAAGACAGGTAAATTCGGCCGCAAATACACTTTGCATAAAGAAGAATTTTTAAGCTGCATGAAGTAGTTGAAGATCCAATTTTGTCTTGGATGAGCCTTCGCCAACTTTTAATGTTTGATCTGAAATTTGATTAGGATAGCAAAATCCGGGTCACAAAAGAATCAGCAAGATGATTGAAGAATGAGGCTAATTCCGTACAATTTCTCCTATATACACCCGATAATGCACAGATCAGGAAACTGATATTGAAGAGTCAGAAAGAACTCACTATTGCGGCATTCACAATCTAAAAAGCGTGGTATTTGTGAGCATCCAGCACCTGACTTCACCTTTTTTCTGTGGATGTTTATTATCGATGGAGACAAGGGGAATAAGGGAATGAAAAAAATCATATTGGCAGGGCTCATGTATGGCATGGCAGCGGCAAGCAGCGCAGCCACTTACTACGTTTCACCGACTGGCAATGATGCAGCGGCGGGGACCAAAGCAGCACCATGGAAATCCATAGCGCGCGCCCAGACTGCAGCAGTTGCAGGCGATACAGTGTATTTCAGAGGTGGTAACTACAACTACACGGCAGGCATCAACACCTGTGCGACCCGCACTGACATCGTCAATGCGATTACTCTCGACAAGAGTGGTAGTTCTGGTAGCCCGATTCGTTATTGGGCTTATCCTGGTGAGACACCGGTATTCGATTTTTCACAAATGAGAGACGATTGCCGCGTCAAAGCCTTCAATGTGGTGGCCAACTGGGTGCATTTGAAAGGGCTGGAAGTCACAGGTGCGCCACAACAACCCGGCAATCGTCTGAACCATGAATCATGGGCAGTATGGCTCAACGGCAGCAATAATACCTTTGAACAGTTGAATACCCATCACAATATGGGGCCTGGCCTGTTCATCCAGAATGGTGGTAACAACCTTGTTCTCAATAGTGATTCCCACCACAACTACGACCCTTATACCTCGAATGGCGCAGGCCAGAGTGCGGATGGTTTTGGTGCCCACATCAAGGCGGGCAACCCTGGCAATGTATTCCGTGGTTGCCGTGCTTGGGCCAATTCAGATGATGGCTTTGATCTCATTAATGCTTACTCACCCGTGTTGATAGAAAATTCCTGGACCTGGTCGCAAGGCTATTTGCCAGGCACTACCACACCAGTGACTGCCGGTAATGGCAATGGTTTCAAGCTGGGTGGTTATGGTGGTGTGTATGTATCGAATGCCGTCAAACATACGATACGTTACTCGGTTGCCTTCAATAACAAGGCGGCAGGTTTTTACGCCAATCATCATCCGATTGCGAATGACTTCTACAACAACACCAGCTACGGTAACAACAGCGATTTCAACATGCTGGGCATAGATGAAAATGGCAATGCGGTGAACCTCGGTAACCTGCGTAACAACATCGCATTTGGTGGGACGCTGGTATCAAATATGACGGGTGCCAATGATCAGTTTAACTCATGGAATCTCGCAGTAACGGTTTCATCAGCTGACTTCCAAAGCATATCCACCACTGGCTGGGATGCTCCACGTCAGGCCGATGGCAGTCTGCCTGTACTGAACAAGTTCCGTCTGGTTTCTGGTAGCGACCTGATCAACAAAGGCACTAACGTTGGCCTGCCTTTCAACGGCTCTGCACCAGACCTGGGGGCGTTTGAAAACTGATAGATCTCATCATAACTAGGATGAGTGCGAACAAGACGATTTGGGATGCAGTGCAAGGCGTAACGCGAAGCTAAGGCTCATTCCTTAGCGAGGACGAGGTAATAAACTTTACGCTGCAATGCGCCTAAATCGTCAGTTTCCGACGGGTTTGCCTCATAACGAGTGCTGGACTGCGTTATGAGGCAAACGCATCTCACGCTATTTATGAAATGAGTTCTACTATTTGTGCAACGATGGCTCGTTTTCTCTGTTCTTGCAATTGGTCGGTAAATACCCTTCCCACTTCCACGGCGTATATACATCCTGTATCACCAATGCCAGCAGCTCTTTGAAGATACCATCGCCATTAGAGCTGTTGCTCATGATGACTACACCAGTTTTTTGTTCGTCGAATACTACGGAATGGTTTTCCCAGCCGTCATCATGGCCTTCCTTGAAATAGGCTTTGCCATAAGGTGTTTGAAAAATACCCCAGCCCAGGCCATAAGCCAGTTGTATGTGCTTATTCTCATCTGTTGATGCAGTCGACAGGGTGGGGAACTGGCTGGGTGTGGTGATGGCAATCTGCGGTGCCAGCATGATGGTTTTTGCTTCTTTGCTGATGATGCTTGCCTGCATGATGCCTTGTATGAAGCGTGCATAATCATTCAGAGTCGTATCCATGGAGCCTGCAGCATTCACTTTTTTTCTTTTTACATGGCCCAGTGTTTTTTCTTTTTCATCGTGACCGACCGCCAGGTTGTCATTGAAACGGTCTTGCCATTGCATGCTGGTGTTATGCATGGCCAGTGGATTGAAAATGCGTTCCTGGATTAATGTATCTACACTTTTTTGCGTGACGGTTTCAACGACGAATTGCGCCAGATTGATGCCTTCGCCTGAATAGGCATATCTGCTGCCAGGAGTAAATTTAATCTCCAGTTTTTTGCCAGGATTGAGCCAGCGGAAATTGGCAAAGCCTGCAGTATGGTTCAGCAGCATGCGCAGTGTGATTGCCAGATAGCGCGGGTCATCTGCGAGATCGCGGTAGTTGTCATAGTCTGGCAAGGGCTTGGGCAGATATTGTTGTATCGGCAGGTCCGGATCAAACACACCTTCTGCCGCAAGTTGCGCCACCAGGGTGGCGAACACGGCCTTGGTGAAGGATGCGCCGTACATGACGGTGTCTGTGGTCAGTGGCAGTAGTTTCTCTTTATCGCGGAAACCAAAGCTCCTGGTATAAACAATCTTGTTGTCATTGAGAATGGCGACATTTAAACCGGTGACACAAGAGTCCGCCATCATGTTGCTGAGCTTGTCTTCTATTGTTCGCGAAGAAATGCTGGAGCCGTCAAGCCGCTTGATGATGACGGGTTGCGCCAGTGTAGTGATGCTGGCGGCAAGTAATATAGAGAGCATCATGAAGCTGGTTAATGCATTTCGCCACATGATGCAGTTCTCCCTTTAGAAGATTTTTGCTGCTGTCATGTTTTAAGGCTACCCTTAAAACATGAACGATTTCACCAGATTCAAATCCCCGATCTTGCGCAATGGGATGACAAAGCTTTCGCGTTTTTCTCTGGCAGTATTTTCATAGAATACCAGGGTCACACGGGTAGTGATGATGGGTTGCTTGCGCTGGCCTTCATCGAAGTTATAGCCACCTGCGCCATAGTTGCCCCAATAGTTGACGAACACATGGTAAGCGCCATGCTTGGGGGCGATCGTCGTGAACATCTCTGGCCCCGGGCCATCGACGCTATCTACATCGAGGCCACCGCCACCATTCAGTATCGGCGCTGCAAAGAAGGCGTGCTGGCCATCGGGCGTGATGATATGCAGATCAACTTCTGCCTCAGGCGCATCCCACGAGCAGATGATGCGTAGCTGTGGAGACAGTTGCTGGGTATTGGCTTCGTAATATTGCACGCGTTGCAGGCTCTTGCCGTCTGGCCCCTTGATTTCTATATTGTTGGAACCGCTGCCAAAGGCATAGTGGCGTTCAAAGCGGCCATCTGTGCCGTAATTGAGCACCATGGGATTGCCATTGACAATGAGGGTATGCTTGCGCTGTTTGCCCGCATCACGGATATGGCCTTCGATGAGGGTGCGGTTTTTTTGCGTGCCACGGTCTATCGGCGGCAAGGGATAGGATGCGCGAGTATCGCTGGATTTATCAGTCAGGCCGCCATAGTTCCAGCCGCCGCGGGGGCTGTTGATGGTGGGCTGGTCTTCAGCTACACAATTGGCGGCAGCAACGAACAGGGCGCATGCCAGCAGGGCAGGTTTCATCATTGTTTGCATGATCATTACGGATAGGTAAAGGATTTAACCAGGGTCAGCTCACCAGGTTTGCGCATAGGCACCTGAAAGCTTTGCTGCTTCTCGGCCAGCGTGCCTTCCTGGCTGATGATGGCAACTCTGGCGATAGTCAGTTTTTTGTCGTCGCCGCCACTGCCATAGTAATTGACATAGACATGATAGGTACCTTTCGGCGGAGCCGTACTGGCATAAATCTCAGGGCCATAGCCAGTGGTGACATCAACATCGAGTGCGCCGCCATTGTCAACCACGCGATTGCCGTAGAACACATGCTGACCATCCGGTGAGACTACATGCAGGTCCAGGTCAGTACCATCACTGTCCCAGGACAAGACTACGCGCAGGCGTGGGTTTGGGCGGCTGGTATTGGTGTCATAAAACTGTACGCGTTTGACTTCAGTGCCATCGGGGCTGCGCACTTCTACATTATTCGAGCCGGAACTGAAAGAGTAAGGGCGGGAGAACTCGCCACTTTCACCAATAGCCAGGGGCATGGCGGCACCGTTGACAATAAGCTTGCCAGGTTTTTTCTTGTTGCTGGTGCTGATACGGCCCTTGATCAAGGCCATTTCGCTTTGCCCTTCAGTATTGACCGAGGACGCAGGGTAGTGCACAGGCTGTTTAAAGCCAGAGGCTTCGCCACCGCTATTACGCCAGCCGCCGCGCGGCAGTTCTATCGTGGCGTCTGCTGATGCACTTAATTGAAAGCCAGCAAGCAGGCTACCTGCGATGCATATGATGAGTCGCTTTTGGTAAAACTTGATCATGTTGTTCCTTCTATGAGACGGCGTGCCAGTTTTTCTACATAGTCTTCATTGGCGCCGTTCGGATGAAATCGTAAAGCGAGATGCAGGTATTCATGGGCGAGGGTGATGCGCTCGTCCAGGCTGCGCCAGCCGCGGGCGTAGATGCGCATGCGCTTCTGGTCAGAGTAGGGATTGCCGCTTGCCAGCGAGCAGATGGCTGGCGGGGCATCTGGTTGTTCAAAACCGGGCTCACGACGCAAGATGTTTTGCCATTTGCTGCTGGCACTGGTAGTCGTCAACCAGGTTTGCGCTGCTGCCAGTGGTTTGCAATCAGACTTGCCGTTGAAGCTGGCGATGCTGGCTTGCGGATAACTGGTGGCCAGGATGCGTTCAAAATTCCAGCCCTGGTTTGCCTGCTTTGTCGCTTCTTTCAATGACATGCGGTTGTTGCTTGCGCTGTCATTGTGATAGCGAATGTTAGCACCTTGCAATATCAGGTCATCCGTGAACCAGGCCGCTGCCAAGGCAGCATCGGTGGGTGCATTGGCGCTGACGCGCTGGCGGGTAGTGCTGTCGGCGATACGCCAGCAGCCATGATCAAGAGCAGCGTTTTGTACCAGATAGCTACGTGCCGCAATCGCGAGGCTGCGGGCGGCCTGTATATTGCTGGCGTCACCCTCGCGGTCTATGACACGGGCGACATAATCATTGATGCTGACGCGCCCAGTGATTTGTGGAGCCATGCCTGGGGTGCGTTGCAGTGTCAGGCTGCCATTGCTGTTGATGTCCAGGCTATTGCCGTTGGCGAATTGCAGCCTGTATTTGCCGGACAGTGTTCCCGCACGCGCAGGAGCGTTTGTTGCAGATGCAGTTGCAGACAATACTTCGCGCAGCGGATAGCGCGCAAAAAAATCCACATCCACGCAATGTGCTTCATCACCGACATTGTCAATATTATTGATGCCCACCCAGCGTGGTGCAGGCAGGGTAGTTGCCAGTGCACTGGCCCAGGTAGTCAGCGTAGAGCGGCTGGAACCACGGGCACCAAACCAGAATGGCGTGCCATCTGCCAGCCAGCCTGCTGCGCCACCAAAGGCGCTGTTGTCAGGCAAATGCCAGGAATAGGTTTTGTAACGTATGCCTGTGCCCAGTTGCGCCCAGGCTTCGCGGCCATAGCCCTGTACCGCTGTTTCCAGCAAGGCTGTGCGTGCGGCAGCGCGAGCTTGTGGTGAGAACTTGCTCAGGGTTTCCAGTAAGTCTTTTACGCTGATCTGGGTGTCGGGCTGTAATTGTGCTGTGCGCTGCAGCCAGTTGGCATCGCTACGGGTTTGCCAGTAACTTTTCCAAGCCTTGTCATTGACACCTAAGCGCGCTGGTGAAAAATAGGGGGCGCAGGAGCGTGCCAGGGCAGAGTCGCGTTCTACCTGCTCACCAGGTTCGCAGCAATACAGGTCTTCGTTTTTTTCCTGTTCTTCACGCACATTCTTGCGTAAATCCTTTTTTGCTGTGCAGGTATAAGCAGCTTCCTGCACACGATTGTCTTGCAGGTAGGCGTAGACAAATAACTTCCACATGCTACCCATAGGTATCTTTTGTTCTGTGATTTTGTCATCCTGAGAATTCAGGGAGCGCACTTCCACTTGGCCATCACGCAGCCATGCGACGGTGGCCGGGCTGGCTGTATCTGCGGCATGAGTAATTTGCGCAGATGCAGCCAGCGTGGTTACAGTCGCGCTGGCAAGCATGATGGTGCTGATCGCTTTGCGGGCAGGATCAGCGGATTTCCATAAACGCACGTGGCTTGTCCTCAAAGGCTTTCTGGTCTGGCTGGTACATGCGGTAGTAGCGTGCTGGTGGCAGGGCGAACTTGCCGGTTTGCGCTGCGCGGACCAGATGACGTATCACGACCTGGCCATCCAGCGCATCCACTGGCACGGCATAGCCGCGTGGTGTTTGCTCATAGCGCGCACGTTCCATGGCTTCCATGTCTTTGCCACCAGGGTAACGCAGGCTGATACCCCAGGTAGAGCGGTCAGCCGAGGTGCCTGGTGGCAAAGGCACTTCAACTATGCCAAAGTTCAGCTCAGGGCCAGATGTGCGTGTGAGTACCACTTCATCCAGATAGACTTCATCTGTCTTCAGTGCAGCACCGTCACCCAGCAATTCCAGCTTGAAGCCAGCCTTGCCAGCAACTGCTGGTGGTGTCACTGCACCTTTGCTGGCGGCAACAGGTGCAACAACAGCTTCTGGTACCAGACGATAAATACGGCGTTCCACTTTTACTGGCAAGCTGGATTTTTCTGGTTCACGGCTGTCGAACTGGGCAATGGCAATCATGCCTGCGCTTGGGTTGGAAACCATTTTGATCACAGATGGGTTTGGTGTCGCGGCTGTGCTATTCCAGCGATACACGCTTTGACCTGTAATGGTTTCGCGTGGCGACCAGCCAGCTTCCAGCTCTACCTTGGCCATATTATTGCGCAACAAAGGATCGTTGCTGCCAGACTTGCCACCGAGAGCGCGGTAAGTCCACAGCAGGCTCAGGGCGCGGTCTATGGTCGGCGATTCTGATCTGACACGTTCGAGCACGGCCGCAGCATCACTGGCAGGGCGTTTGCCTGTCAGTATCAGCAAGGCTTCACCCAAAGGCAGGTCAGCCTGGTGTACGCGGGCTGCGGCTTCTGGCAAGGTCGTGACGGTAATGCCAGTCAGGTTGCCTTTGCTTTGCTGCACTACATAGGCAGCCAGCAAGGTGCTCATGGCGTGTTGTACATCATCATCCTTGTTGGCAAAGATCATGCTGTTCATGCCTGAACGTGGGGTGATCACGACAGGTTTGGCAAATGCACCTTTGGCACCGAGTTCTTCACTGAGGGCTTCGGCCATGGATTTTACCGGCAAGCCCATGTCCTGCATCCAGTACAGCATCAGGGCGCGCTGCCAATGTGATTGCTTGACACCATCCTTGCGGTAGACATCATTCAGGCGGTCAAAATGACCTTCAGGCAGTGACAGTTTCAAGGCGCGGCTGGCATGCCAGTCAGCATAGTAGGCATAGGTGGTCAGCAGGGCATCGCCATCTTTTTCTGGCACAGTCCACCAGCCAAAAGTCGCGTTTGGCCCGGCCATTTGCGCCAGACGGAAGCGGTAGCTGTACAGCCTTTGTGTCAATTGTGCTGTCAGTCTTTCTTCACTAGGCAAGGTTGATTGCAGGGCCAGGCTGTAAGGGATGAGGCGGCTGGAGGTTTGTTCGACGCAACCATATGGGTAGTCGATCAAATCATCCATCAAACGGCGGAACTGTGTGCTGGCACTGTCGGCAAATTGCAGTTGCAGGTTGCTGGCGTCAGCCGGCAGTTTCAAGACTGTTTCCTTGCCAGTCACGGGTACGCTGACCGAGTGCTGGCTCAGCCAATGCACAGGAATAACTTTCAGAGGCACATTCAACGCATCAACAGTCTTGCCGCCAACAGCCAGTGACAGGTCTATCTTGTTGTCCAAGCCATTGGCTTTCAAAGGTACCGAGATAAAATTCGCACCTGGTTTCAGCTTCAGGCTTTCTTGCTTGTTGATACCGGAACCAGTGATGTTCAGGCTGGCACTGGCATCCTGGTTGCCCTGATTAAAGATGGCAACGCTGGCATTAGGAGTATCCTGCACGCGCATCCAGTTCGGGCTGGTCCATTTCACATAAAAGTCTTTGTCTGAACGTACGTAGGCGATGTTCTGACCTACATTGCCACCAGCTTCGGTCGCACGCACGGTAATGCGCCAGCGTGTCAGAGAGTCAGGCATGGTGAAAGTCAAACGGGCACGGCCAGCAGCATCCGTGGTGACGCTTGGTTGCCACAGGGCGGTATCCTTGTCTTCACGGCGAGGTCTTTCCAATACCTTGATGGCGCGCTCATGGGTTTGCCCGTTGGCTGGCAAGGCCAGCTTGGACGGTGGCACGGCCAGGTCATACGCGATAAAACTCAGGCTGGCAGAAGTGCGCACATTATTACGGCGCGGATGATAGAAGAAGTCAGAAATATCGGGTGCAATTTCAGGTTGCAACACATAAATCATTTCATCAACAACACCTACAGTGAGTTGGCTGCCTGCGGCTGGCTTGCCATCGACCATGGCAGTCAGGTCCAGCGTGACTTTGTCACCTGGTGCATAGACTGCCTTGTCAGCTTTGACCGCCACATTGATGCGTGGCTGCTCGACTTTTAAACCCAGGTTCTGGAATACATAATCAGCGCCTTTGACATACACAACAGACAGCGTGATGTTGGGACCATAGGTATCCTGCACAGGCAGTTCTACTTTCCATTGCATGGGTGACAAACGTTTGGCACTGAGCCAGCCGCTGGCATTACTCATGAGCGCCGTTTTTTCTACCTTGTCTCGCTCCAGCGTGAACAGCGCCTGATCGACTTGCTGCGGGAAGGTGATCAGTGCACTGGCAGTTTCACCTGGCTTGTAGCTGGTCTTGTCAAACACCATTTCTATCGAACCCTGTGGTGCACTGACGCCAGCACCACTGACGTAATGGGAAGTCGCACCGAGGATATTGCCTGCTGCATCACGTACAGACAGGGTATAGGTACCAGGCTCAGCAAAAGCCAGTGTCAATTTGCTGGCGTTGGCGAGCTTGCCGTTTGATTTTTTCTGGTTTTCCAGCCTGACCCAGTCCCATGTTGCCGGGGCACTGACTGTGCTGACAGTATTGCCAGGTACAGGCAGGGCAGTCAGCGCAAAATTCATGTTTTCACCAACGGCAGAGAAGGCGCGGTCTGCCTTCAGGCTATAGGTGCCAGCGCTGCGTTCCACCAAAATTTCTTTAGTTGAACGTACGCGATAAGCGGCGCCATCAGTTGCCAGTACCGACAAAATATAGCGGCTGGGCTCAGTCGCTGCTGGCAATTTGAATTCAATAAAACCGCTGCTATCGGTAGTAAACGTGGTCGTGCTCATTTGTACCGGGAACTGGCCTGCGTAACCGAGGTCGCCTTCGACGATAGTCAGGCGCTGGGCGCGTACAGTCAGGTCTGCCTTGGCATTGACGACAGGTTTGCCATCAGGGTAAACCAATTGCAGTTTGCCCTTGATTTCTTCATTGGTTTTATAATCCTTTTTGCCTGGCATGACATTGATTTCAAAATGCGGCTTTTGGTATTCAGCAACGCGGAAGGCAGCGCCATAGCTATTGCCCTTGTAGCTGAAACGCAATTCATAGCCACCTGCGACGGCATTGTCTGGCAACTGGAATACCGTATCACCGCCAGACTGCGGTGTCATTTGCAGGGTTTGTGCCGCAACCGGGAAACCATTTGCATCAAATACCTGCAACTTCAATTCACCTGCGGTAATGGCTGTGGATTCGCGGGCAGACACAAAAGTACGACCCAAAAATTTCACATAGACAGTTTCACCAGGGCGGTACAGAGGACGGTCAGTCACCGCATACAGCTTGGTGTTATAGATTTCACTGTCGTAGTAATAATTTTCTGCGACGAACACGCCGCCTTTGCTGTCTTCGCCATACACATAAGTCTTCTCGGGGGCATCACGTTCAAAATTGACGATGCCGCTGGCATCTGTTGCGCCTGTACTCAGGATACCTGCGCCATCTGTCCACACTGTTTTTGCATCTGCCACAGCCTGGCTGGTGCGGCGGTCAGCCACCCAGACTAGCATTTGTTTGCTCGATACCTTGGTCACTGCGATAGAGTCAGAGACAAACACCAGGGTCACGGCGCGATAACTGCCGACCATGGCTTCGACCAGATACAGGCCAGGCTCTCTTTTACCCAGGGGTATGAGCACATTGCCTTTGGGCGACATGATGAATTCACTGCTGCTGCCATCCAGCTTGACGCCTTTTGGTGGTTGTATGGGTTGGGCGACATGTACAGGGTAGCGGAAGCTATCAACCAGGGTATGCGCCTTCAGTGGCTGGTACAGCGGGTTCATCTGTTGTGGTGTTGGTGCTTTGACCAGCGGGTGCAGGCGTGTTTCTGGTGCCTGGGTGGTCACTGCTTTTCTGGCATCGGATGAAAACAGCTTGCGCCACATGCGGCGTGAGGCATCCCACCAGTTATCCCAGGTACGTGCCAGCGCATCGGACACGCCTTTGCCCTTGTAGTTACCCTGGGCATCAATGCGGTGCAAATTCTTTTGCGCCTTTAAAAATTCCAGCGGGTCTTTGACCTTATAAACATAGACATCGACACCGCCTAGCTCAGAAATCTGGCCCATGTCCTGGGCTTCCAGCCGTACCATGGCAGTGTCGCCAGAGCCATAGGCTGCATCGCTGAGCAGGAAGAAAGACGAGCCACCACCGCCATCCTGTGCCAGGGCAGGTATGAAGAGCAGCATCGCGCACAGCGCTGTCAATAAAGTGAAATAACGGGATTGTTTGAATGTAGCTTTCATTGGGCGCTTTCAGGCGGACAAGAAATTGAGGCGATACACGCCAGCAAAATTGGGATTATCTTGGGTAGGGTGCCAGCGCGTGTCGCGCCAGGCTTGCAAGTCGCGCAGCTTGACTGCGCGCAGACCATTGTCAGTCGGCGTGACCGTGCCAGTGTGATAGGCGATGTAAGAATTCATCCACACCATCAGATGCTGGGCGTCGCCCTGATCATAGAACAGCAAGTCACCGGGGGATGCCAGATTGCAATCCTTGCCACGGAACCTGGCATTCTCCTGCACCATTTCTATGGCGCTGACATAGGCAGAGGTGCTACCGTCAGCCAGTCGCCATTGATGGCGTACTGATTGCGTGCCTTGATCAAGATCGATTTCTGGCGGCAGGGCAGTACCCAGCATGCCATTCGCCCGCTTCCATTTTTCATCATGCTCACGCAGGGATTCAGCCACCGCAAAACGCACCAGGCCGACGCAATCACGCTGTTGCCAGCGCGGTGTCGGGCCTGCAGTCAACTGGGCGGCGATAATGCGTGTCATCCAGGCGCGGCAACTGCGCGACTGGGCTGGTGTTAATGTTTGTGCAGCGGTTGATGCCGAGACGACAGGCGCGGTAGTTGTTCCAGCTTTGGCAGCATTTGCGGCAGGCAATGGCACAGCCGGTGCCGTGAGCTTATTGGCCAGCGCCAGCCTGTGCCAGCCCAGCATGGTGCTGGTGGCGAGCATGCCAGTTAGTACATGCCGGCGTTTCAATTGGATTTCTCCTTGCTGACCCATTCAACTTTTTGCCAGGCTTTGCCACTGGTCTGTGCCTTGCTCAGTTCCAGGCGTATTGGTGGGTAAGTCGCCAGGGCTTTGATGCGGGCAGGCAGATGCGTCTTTGCTGCTTCGAGGAAGCTGGCATCTTCAGGCTTGGCCAAGGCTGCATAGATTTCACGCTGTGCCATTTCTGACAAGGGGCGTGGTGTGATCAGACCCAGGGTGCTTTGCGTGCCAGATGTCTGGTCAGCTACGCTGGGGTTGCTGCGGGCGATGGTATCGACCACTTTTTCTACCAGGCCGCCGTCCGGTGAGAACACCACAAAGTCGCCACTGGCGGCCAGCGTAGCCATGCTCTTGGTATTGCGCCATAGTTTCTGATCGGGCTTGGCCTTAGTCGTGCCCTTGCCGGGTGCTGCCTGTTCACCGCTGGCAATCGCCCAGGTAGCCATGGCTTGCAAGGTAGCATCGCGGTTGGCGGTGTTCAAAGGTAGTTTGGTGATAAAGACAGGAGAATACAAATTCGATTCACGATACCAGCACGCCAGGCCTGGGCCAGACAACGGTGCCAATGCCTGCTCTGGCAACTTTGGTTTGGCATCAGCTTGTTTCAAGACAGTATTGACCATGCTCCAGTCAATTGGCACGGTGATACATGCGCTGGGGTTGGCTGGCGCAGCAGTCCACAGGGCAGGATCAAGCAACTGTGCTGACGAAGTTTTTTTGGAATCCAGCCAGACCGAGGTTGACCAGTTACCGCCGAAATCAAAGCGCATGCCCTTGAAGCCTGATACAAAAGCACCGTAACCCAGGGCCATCGTCGGGGCACCTATCGCCATCGTATGTTTTGCCGTGCCAGCAGCCTGGGCTGGTGCAGCGGCGATATTGTCGAGATCAAATTGCAGCGACAGCGCGCCATCATGTTCCAGCCAATTGGCAACGGCAGCACGGGCTTCTGTCACGACGCCGTTTTTGTCATCAAACAAAAGACCAGGGTCAGACAAGACCACGACGCGGTCACCCTGGCTGATCAACAGCAGGGTACGGCGTGGATTGACTTCCAGCGCCATGATCTGGGCCTTGCCATTGCTGGTGCTGATCTCGCCAGCCAGTTTGAGCTGGCCATCTTTCATCGCGACCTTGGCAGCTTCCTGCAAGGCTTTATTGAACAGGCCCATGCGCATGACGACGGCATAGTGGCGCAAGGCACCTTTGCCATCGCGCCAGAAAGCCACTTCTGCAGGCTCATTGAAAATGCTGGCATACAGCTTGTCTTGCCAATCGAGATCATGCTCGTAGGCAATACGTTTGACGGCACCATTCAAACCCAGGCGGTCTTCATTTTGTTCATAATAGAAGGCCAGGTCTTCAGTCAACACATCTTTGGCTATCGGCACTTGCAGCAAGTCGCGTGGCAGTTTCGACAGACTGGTGGTGCGTATCAAGGCATCTGGTTGGGATATATCCACCATGAGGCGGGTGCCAACATAGTGGTAATCCTTCCAGTGCTTGCTCATCTGGTAGGCAACAGCAGCAGCGGCAACTGTAACAACAGTACCGGTGACGATCCAAATACGACGCATGAATTCTCCCTCTGGGGTATGGCTTTTTTATTGCACGGATACTATCCAAAGCA
Source organism: Undibacterium sp. TC4M20W (assembly GCF_049340245.1). Classification (NCBI taxonomy): domain Bacteria; kingdom Pseudomonadati; phylum Pseudomonadota; class Betaproteobacteria; order Burkholderiales; family Oxalobacteraceae; genus Undibacterium; species Undibacterium sp. TC4M20W. The sequence goes on along the minus strand of NZ_JBMPPI010000008.1, from coordinate 181,026 downwards.
AGCCTGCAAGACAATCGTTTGCGGCTGTCTATTTGGTAATTTTCTGTAAGCGTGCAGGTAAAGACTGCAACTGGCAATTGTGCCATGCATAGCCCTGGGAATTTATATTGTTGCAATATATTTTTGCAGACATGCCAGGCATGTTTCAGAGGGGGATAAACTGAAGGCGGGGAAACAAAATATCTGGAATGAATTCATATGTGCACATCGCCCGGAGAGACAAGCGGGCGACATACACTATTTTCTAGTTGGTAACTCAGGCGGCTTTACTTTCAGACTGAGCTTCACTGGCAATGCGCTCGTGTTCTGCTGCCCAGGCTGCATCAATGGCACCGACTTTGACAAAGGCCGGACGGCTGCAGACCCGTTCAATGTAATTCATGACGACAGGCGATTCAGGCACGAGCTTGAACATGGTGCCCCAGCGCAAGGCATTGCCCCAGAGTACATCTGCTGCCGTGAATTGCTCACCCAGTAAATATGGCCCTTTTTCCAGTTGTGCCTTGATGATGCCCAGCATGGTGTCAAAATCACCGTAAGGGCACATCGACGGCATTGCTGGCGGATGTTGCGCAAACTTGTCTACCAGTGCAGGCTCATAGCAAGCCGCATAGTAGGCCATCCAGCGCAGATAAGGACCGCGCAACTGGCTATCCAGTGCGGGTGTCAGGCCTGCCTGCGGGAACAGGTCTGCCAGATACAAGAATACTGCCACTTGCTCGGTAATGAGCTCGCCACGATGCTGTATCGCAGGCACTTTACCCATGGGGTTGATGGCAAGATATTCGCTTTGCCTTTGCTCGCCAGCTTTCATGTTCAAGACATGCAATTGATAAGGTGCGCCTAATTCTTCCAGCATAATCAAAGCGCCTGTAGCGCGTGTTTGTGGGGAGTAGAACAGGGTGATGTTGTCTGCATTGCTCATGATAAGACCTTTCTTTTTATCGCGGAGGCGGAATTGCCGGACCGTTGATGTAAGAATATGCCTCCATACCTGACACCTTTTGTCAGGTTGAGTTAATATTTGCTACTATTTCAAGATTAGTACAAAAAATAAGGTTTTGCCCACGCATGCGTGCCAGTCGTCTGATTAATATTCTTGCCATCCTGCAGGCGCGTGGTTTTGCCACTGCGCCAGAACTGGCTGATGAATGCGCAGTCAATCTGCGCACCATCTATCGAGATATCGACGCGATGAGCGAAGCGGGCATCCCCATCTATAGCGAGCGTGGCTCAGGTGGCGGCTATCGTTTGCTCGACGGTTACCGCACCCAACTCAATGGCTTGTCAGCCAAAGAGGCCGAGGCCCTGTTCATGAGCGGCTTGGCAGGTGCCGCAACGGACATGGGGCTGGGCTCTGTCATGATGGCCGCGCAAAACAAGCTGCTGTCAGCCATGCCCGCCTCTTTACGCGAAGGTGCGCAGCAAATGCGCTCGCGCTTTCATCTCGATGCACCAGCCTGGTTTGGTCAGTCAGAACAACCTGCGCACTTGCCCAAAGTTGCCGATGCGGTGTGGGAGCAAAAGTGCTTACAGATACGTTACCAGAGCTGGAAAGGAATCAAGGAGCGCGTCGTCCAGCCTTTGGGCCTGGTCATGAAAAGCGGTTCCTGGTATCTGGTCGGGCAGGTAGATGACACACCACGCACCTACCGCATTTCACGCATGCTGGAATTGTTGGTGCTTGAAGAACGCTTCGAAAGACCTGCGCCTTTCGATCTGGCAGCTTACTGGCGCAAATCTACCGAGCGCCTGGAGCAGGACATGCACAGGAATGTGGCAACCGTGCGCCTGTCACCAAGAGGGGTGAAATTCAGGGAGCACTTTTTGTCGCCCTATGTCTTTTCTGAAATGCAGCTGGCCAGTGAGCTTGACGAAGACGGCTGGTGCAGGGCGACCATGCCCGTAGGTTCCCTGATGATGGCATGTGCAGAAATTTTACGTTTTGGTGAAGATGCCGAAGTGCTGGAACCACCAGAGCTGGTGAGCAAGGTGAGGGAGCACGTAGAAAAAATGGCGATGATTTACAGCAAGCCTGCAAGTAAGTAAGTTAGTAACTGAGCAAACTGATCAATTAAATAAGCCAGCGTAATTCCCTTGAAAATAAAAAAATCCCACAACCGTTGCCAGTTGTGGGCGAACACCTTTTGGAGAGGAATACCTTAACCCTGAAGAGCAAACTGTTCATGCTCGTTCAGATAAAACAAAAAATCAAATAACGGATTAATTATATACATTTTATTTATAAAATATCGATAAAATGATTTTATTGTGGCTTTTATGGGATGCTCTGATTCAAAATTAATTGGAGGCAATATTAGAAAGCCAGATACAGCATGGGATACCTGGCTTAAGGACTGATGTCCAAACAAGCGAGTGTTGCATCTCAGTCTGGCTCAGGCCTGATGTAGATAAAAGTCCACCTGGTCGATAAACCAGCGTCCGGCCGGGCCGGGTGGCGCGGCTTGTGGATACACCGCCTGCATGGCCAGTTTTTTGCCACCCTGGGGTATGCTTTCTACATCCAGCACTTGCAAGATGCCTGCCGCAAGATCGTGTTCTACCATGTGCAGTGGCATACCACCCCAGCCCACACCATTGAGAATGAATGCATGTTTGGCCGACAGGTCTGCCAGCCGCCAGGTATGAGGCGACATGACACCGTAGTCCTGGCCTGCCATTAATTCTGACCTGTCGGTAATGACCAGTTGCGTATGCTTTGCCAATTCAGCTTTTGGGATGGTGCCGTTAATTGCCGCTAATGGATGGCTGTGCAAAGCCACCATCAACAGTGACACTTCGCCCAAGGTCTTGGTGCTCAAGCTTGGAAAATCGATGGGCAGGGATGCCAGTATGCCTAAGCTACAGCGCTCATCCAGCACCGGCTGATAGGCAGCACCCAGACCCTCAACATACAGCCGCAAAGGAGTATGAGGAAATTGCCTGGCAAAATCCTTGGCTACAGCGGCTATCACTGCAGTAGGAAAAAACACATCCACTACCACCGATAACTCTGGCTCCAGCCCGGACGCCATGAGCTTGGCACGTGCCTTCAAGGTATCGACGCCTGCTACGATATTGCGAGCGTCGGCTAATAGCAAAACACCTTCAGGTGTGAGTTTTGGGTAGCGGCCAGAGCGGTCAAAGAGTAGCACACCTATCTGTTCTTCCAGACTATTGACCCAACCGCTGACGGCAGACTGCACCCGGTTCAGCTTCCTCGCTGCAGCTGAAAAACTGCCTTCATCTACGGCTGCGATGAAGGTGCGGAGTTGGTCCAGTGACACGCCGTCCAGCATGATTGATCCTCATATCTCTTTAATCCATCTCAAATAAAGATGGTATATATCTCAATATATCATCTTTTCAGATTCAAATATTGGCAGCATCATTCAGTTCACTTTCTTTACATTAAAGGTTCTGTCATGAAACTTTTGCATCTTGATTCCAGCATACTTGGCGCTCACTCCGTCAGCCGTCAATTGTCTTCCGAAATCGTGGCACGCGAAATTACCCTGCATCCGGGTATTGAAGTCATTTACCATGACCTGGCGGCAGATGCCGCACTCCATTTGTCAGGCGCACACATGGCGGTGCGCCAGGGGGCAGCGTTGGAAGACACTTCCCTGGGTAATGACATCGCCAAGGGCGACGCCTATGTGGAAGAGTTGATCGCTGCAGATATCGTAGTAATAGGCGCACCCATGTATAACTTTTCTATCCCTACCCAGCTCAAGGCCTGGATAGACAGGGTTGCGGTTGCTGGCAAGACTTTTCGCTATGGTGCGGATGGTCCTGAAGGCCTGTTATCCCAGAGTAAAAAGCTCATTATTGCCGCAGCGCGTGGCAGCGTATATGCCGCAGGCACTCCAGCCGCTGCTTATGAGCATCACGACAGCTATTTGAAGGGTCTGATGTCATTTTTGGGCATAACTGACATCACCGTTATTCGCGCCGAGGGCTTGGCATTCAGCACGGAAGCCAAAGAGGCATCTATCAAGCAGGCCTTGAATGAGATCGCTGCGCTGGCCGCCTGAACCTAAAAATCCACCTGGTACAAAAAATCTGATCAAGGAAATAAACATGACTTACTCTATTATTGGTGCAGGCAAAGTTGGCATCGCACTAGCTCGTCACTTTGCTCACGCAGGCATCGAAGTGTCGATCGCTAATACCCGTGGCCCTGCCAGCCTGGCAGATCTGGCGAAAGAACTGGGATCTACAGTGAAGCCCGTGAGCTTGCAAGATGCACTTGCTGCTGACACGATCATCTTCGCTATACCATTCCGCGCGCACCGTGAGGTCGCTGGCGCTTTAGCCAGCTGGAATGGAAAAATCGTTGTCGATGCCATGAATGCCTATGGCATTGCGCCGGAAGAATTGCAGGGCATGGCCTCAACAGAAGTGCTGGCGACAGCATTGCCTGGTGCACGCGTGGTCAAATCTTTTAACCAGTTACCTGCGGCTTTGCTGGCCGCTGACCCTGCATACGATCAAGGTCGCCGTGTTATGTTTGTTGCGGCTGATGATGCTGAAGCCAGTACCAGCATCGCCCATCTCGCTACCCAGTTTGGTTTTGCGCCGATACAACTGGGCAGGATAGATGAGGGTGGCCGCTTGCTGAAGTTGAATGGGCCACTCTTGCTTCAGAATTTAATTAAACTGAGCTAAAAATAGGCTCAGACGCTGGATGGAGTCGTGAAGATCAAAAGTCGGCACTAACACATTAATAATCTGCGCCTGGACCCTCAACTAATGTCGATTGTGCTTATCATTTTTCAAGGTCAGGGTTTTCAGGTAAGCGATCAGGTTTTTCCTGTCACCGTCTTTACTGACGCTGACATCCATTTGTTGTCCAGGGATATAGGCTTCAGGGTCTTGCAGCCAGCGGTCCAGGGTTTTTTCATTCCAAACTATCCTGGCATTACGCAAGGCTGGTGAATACTCAAAATCTGCAATGCTGCCAGCCTTGCGGCCAAATACGTTGGCGTGTCTTGGGCCGATATTGTTGGCTTCCACAGTATGGCAACCCAGGCAGCGTGATTCATAGATGATTTTGCCAGCCTGTATCTCATCTGCTTTTGTTGCCGTGGCATCAGAAGCTATCAGTGCGACGCCTAATGGCAGCAGGCATACGAGCAGTTTTCTAAAACTATTATCCAGCTCTGATTTTTTCTGCTGGACGGAAAAAATCCTGGCGTTGAAAAGAGCCGCCATCATTGATATGCCAGTTCAGTTGCAGTCAGCGCGGCACGGCATGTGTTGCAATAAATTGGACAGCGCCAGCCAGCCAGAATGGAAATATACAAATTTGTCATGATGTTCTCTTCGTCTTCAAATACGCAGCCCTGTTGCTGCTTGGGAATATACGCAGACGGGTGCAGACTGGATTCACAATTTTTAAAAATTGCCACAAGGAAATTAAAATGTTATTTACTTGCTATTTGAATTGGCGGAGCGAAAGTACGACAAGAGGGGCGTGGAAGGAGCTGGATTGAAGGTGATTGATGTTGATTGATCTTCATTGAGCCAGATTAATGTGAATCTGGCTCAATCAATTGCATCAGTTCGGTGAACGATCTTATTTTTTCGCTGCAAAAGCCAGCAAGTCGGCCATCGAACCTGCAAAGACGTCGGTATCTACACTACCGGTGACGCCAGCCACTCTACCAGCTTCAGAATTTTGCCAGAAGGTCCAACTGCTCCAGCCAGTGGGAATTGTTGGCTGTGTCGCACCATATTGCGCAATCCACAATGCATACCTGGAAAAGCTGTTGTTCATATTCTGGTTCCAGAACGATGGCCCGGTATAAATCATCGGCGTGCGGCCCAGTGCCTGCTCTACCGTGTTGAGCCAGATTTGCAGGTTAGCCGCCAGGGTCGCATTACCAAAACCACCTTTATTGATTTCAATATCGACTACCGGGGGCAAGTCGCCAATGGCAATACTGCCTACCGCCTTGATGAAATTATTCGCCTGCGTGACAGGGTCGTCAGTGCTCTCATAAAAATGATAAGCGCCGCGCAATATACCCGCTGTCTTGATGCCAGACCAATTGGTCTTGAACTGCGGGTCGGTATAGGTATTGCCATCCGTAGCCTTGGCAAAGGCAAAGCCGATACCCGCGTTTTTGACGGCATTCCAGTTGACTGTACCCTGATAGTGCGAAACATCAATGCCAGATACCTGAGTATTGATTGCCATTTCATGCCCCCATGGATTAGTTGTAGATCAAATTGCAAGTTCGTACGATATCAGCATTATGGCATCTTATGCAAAAGATAATATGTTTTTAGCCAGCGCACCTTGGCTTATCATCCGGGTTGCGTTCTTCTATCAGAAATAGAAATATCTGCAATACATCGCTGTGGGGAGAAACAAAAGTTCTGCCCGCAAATTTTGTGCAGAGTATTTTACTTTGGCAATTGCACTGGTAAAGTAGCAGCCTCCCTAACGAAGAAGTTATTCATGAATATTCATTTGTCCCTCATGCCCGTTCTCGCCCTTGTCGCTGGCATCTGCATCCTGATCAAACCCAAACTGGTGAGCCTTATCGTCGCCCTGTATCTGATCGCCGTTGGTGTGATAGGCATACTTGGCCTGGGCCGACTGGGATTTCATTTATAAACCCTGATGCTGCCCGGTCAGTTGCAAGAGCGGGTCATTAAATGCGCTGAAAGGAGGTGATCATGAATAGCTTGCCCACAGTATTTCCGCTTGAAGGTGGATGCGATTGCGGTCATATACGCTACCGCATGACTGCCGCACCACTAATTGTGCATTGCTGCCATTGCACCTGGTGCCAGCGTGAGAGCGGCGCCGCCTTTGCGCTCAATGCCATGATAGAGGCTGACCGTGTCATTCACACCGGTGCAGAACCTGAACTCGTGGAAACGCCATCAGCCAGCGGCAAAGGCCAGAAAATTGCGCGCTGTCCACATTGCCACATTGCGATCTGGAGCAATTATGCAGGCGCCGGCCCGCTATTGCGCTTTGTGCGTGTTGGTACGCTCGATCAGGCTGGGTCCTTACCACCGGATATACATATCTTTACCGCGACAAAACAAACCTGGCTCCATCTGTCAGGAGATATACCTGTAGTCGAGGAATACTACGACAGACAACAAATCTGGTCGCCCGACAGCCTAGCACGCCGCAGCGCCATCCTGCCTCAGATAGAGGCTTACCAGGTAGCGCAAAAACAAGCCGCCACTAAATAATAAAGCCCGCAATCGTAACCGCAACCACAGGCGCCTGGTATGAACGCCCTGACTACCCTGATTTATAAAATTGCTTAATGCGAAGTTTGGGAGGGAGCATGCCAATTACACTTTGTTATGCTGATTAGTGGCGATTTTTATCTGTATTGCAAGCAGATAGTTAGCAATTGTGTCCAGAAGATTTTCCCCTGAACTATTTTTTTAATAATTTGCAAAGTAAATTATTGCTGCATGTCACTATTCAACTTTGTCAAGAGGTATGTTGCGACTTTGAAATGACTATGCTGACGGAGATGCGCTTAGTCCCGGTTCGCTTATGCCATATGTTTAGATCTGCTATCAAACATCAAAAAGCAAGGGGATTCCAGAATGAAAATTGCTAACCTTAAAATTGGCCTGCAGCTTGGTATAGGCTATGGCGCAGTACTGTTATTGCTGGTCGGTGTGGCATTGCTGGGCATACGTGGCATGGTTGTCACGAATAATGCTTTGCACCATGTCGTCAGTGTAAATGTGCACAAGATTGACCTGCTGGAAGAAATGTCGAAATCAGTGCACATAGTGTCACGCGTCACCCGCACCATCGCCTTGCTGACTGATGAATCCCAGGCAGGCATCCAGCATAAGAAAATTGACGAGGCACGTCTCAAATACAATGCTGCTTTTGCAGAGCTTGAGAAATTGCCGCTTGACGAAACTGGCAAAACCTTTGTCACCAGAATCAAGGAAGAACAGACAGCGGGCAGGGCAGCCAATGACAAGTTTCTGGAAATGGTCAAAGCCAATAAGGAAGAAGGCGTCGCTTATCTGATGGCCAAGGTTATTCCCGTCAACACCGTGTGGCAAGACACCTTGCAAGAGTTCATCAATCTGCAGGACAGCAAGAACAAACAGGATGAACAAATGGCAGCGGAATCATTCCAGTCATCAATGCGCTGGATGATTGCCACGACCCTGCTGGCGATCGTGATAGGTGCCATCATTGCCTGGATAAGTGCCCGCGCAGTCACTGTACCTATGGCCGCAGCTGTCAGTCTGGCGCAGACGGTTGCCAGCGGTGACCTGACCAGTCAGATAGAAATCAAGTCAAACAATGAGACGGGGCAGTTATTGCGCGCCCTGAAAAACATGAATGACAACCTGCTTGATATCGTCAGGCAGGTGCGTAGTGGTACTGAAACCATCAACACCGCATCCAGCGAAATTGCAACGGGTAATATGCATTTGTCGTCGCGCACGGAAGAGCAGGCCAGCTCACTGGAAGAAACTGCATCGTCGATGGAAGAATTGACCAACAACGTCAGGCACAATGCGGACAATGCACGACAAGCAAACAAGATGGCGATATCAGCCTCAGAAATCGCCGTCAAAAGCGGTGCCGTCGTGGCCGAGGTGGTGGCGACCATGGGCACTATTAATGCTTCATCCAAAAAGATTGTTGATATCATAGGCGTGATTGACGGCATCGCTTTTCAGACCAATATACTGGCGCTGAATGCAGCGGTGGAAGCTGCCCGGGCAGGTGAACAGGGCCGTGGTTTTGCCGTGGTTGCCAGCGAGGTGCGCACGCTGGCACAGCGTTCGGCTGCGGCTGCCAAAGAAATCAAGATACTGATCAATGATTCCGTTGAGCAGGTAGCTACCGGCTCGCGTCTTGTCGATGAAGCTGGAATAACCATGGAAACAGTCGTCAGCAGCATCAGGAATGTCACCGATATCATGAGCGAAATAACTGCCGCAAGTAGCGACCAGACAACAGGCATAGACCAGATCAATATCGCCATTGGCCAGATTGATGAAACAACCCAGCAAAATGCGGCCCTCGTCGAACAGGCTGCAGCTGCAGCTGGCTCATTGCAGGATCAGGCAGCACATCTCGCCGCTCTCGTCGAAACTTTCAAGCTGGCGTCAAATGATGGAGTGATGGTATTGCGTTCGTGAATGCAGCCTTGCAGCCATGCTGGCTGCATACCGGATAAATAAAAAGCAGCAGCGCTGGTAGGATGCCAGAAGTGCAATAAGGACAGTAGGGACAGTAAGGACAGTAAGGGCAATAAGGGATATTGAGCGCAGCTCTTTGAAGTTACTCAATTCATCAATGTTTTTATAGTTTGAACTCCATCCGCAATCCTATACGTGCATAGTTGGGCTTTTGCGTGCTGGTTTGTACAGTGCTGCTGGTATTTAAATATTCCCTTACTGTCTGGGTATCAGGTGCCAGCAAATTGTCGAGGTTCAGCACCAGGCGGCATTGCGGGTTGACTGTCCAGATGGCATTCGCCGTCAATGTCATGCGGTGCGACTCATAAGTACGCTGCGTCAGGTTATTGCGCAGCCAGTCGCCAGGCAGCCAGTTGGCATCGACATCAATTTTTACAGGCATGTCACTCATGGCATAAGTCATGCCTAGCTTGGCACGCCAGGGCAACTGTCCTTCCAGTCGGTTATCTGGCCCCGGAACATCGCTGAGTACCGAGTGTGCCCAACCGAGGTTGCCGCGCACATCCAGTTTTGGGGAAGTTGGCCAGAGATCGCGTACAGCCACACGCCAGTCCAGATTAAAACCCTGCACGCTGGCGCTACCCAGGTTGGCAGGGCGCTGTACATAACGCGGCACATTGGCCCAGGGCACCGGCGCCAATACAATTTCCTTGCCGATTTTGCGCTCTATCTGGCGCGCATAAAATTCCAGGCTGATCTGGCTATCCCGGCTCAAGCCATGTTCATAAGCCAGATTCAGCGCCAATGCACGTTCCGGCTGTAAACCGGGATTACCGCTACTGTCCGCAGTATCAATGGTATTAGCGCCGCAGCCAGTCATATTGGTACAGGGAGCCAGCGAATTGACTGAGGGCTGCAGCATCAATTGATTGCTTTCTGGTGCCTTGAAGCTGCGCGCCAGCGATGCCCGCAACTGACGTCTTTGATCACTTTCCAGTTTTTTTGTCACATGTAAAGAGGGCGACCACACGCGAAAACGTGACTGGCTTGTGAGATTGTCTTCGGTCAGATCAAAGCGCTGTTCTTCAGTTGATAAGCCCGCATTCATGGCCAGGTTTTTATCTATACGCCAGTCATCCTGGATGAATGCCCGCCATTTATCTTCCCGTATGCTGGTTTTGTTTCCCAAGACAAGCAGGCTGGTGTCGATGGCACCATTGAGCAAATAACTGGTGCTGGTCTCATGCTGATCACGGCTGACTTGCAAGCCGGTTTTTAATCTGTGACCACCATTGAGGCGTTTTTGATGGTTGATGGCTAATAGCAAGTTCCAGTTATTGTCGCGCCATTCCTGACGTCGTAAGCCACTGCTTGCGGCATTATCCTGGTCATTCAGAAGGGTGTTGGAATTATATCGTATCTGGCCATCATTCCAGACAAGATTTGCATCGATGTTACCCAACTCCTCACTCTCGTACTGCCAGTTCAAGGGAAGCCGGTAGCTGCGCAGTGAGGCGGAAGAAATTTGGGTCAACTGCAACGATTGCCCAATTGCCCAACGACGTTGCTCTTCATTGAGTTTATTGGAATTGATTTGCCCGGTAGAGGGCTTGAAACTCAAACTGCCATTTTCAGTTTTATAGGCAATTTCTCCGCTCAAAGCTCCTGCCTCATTTTCATTCAGGTTGTGACGACTAGCAGTAAATTGAGGTAATAGCTGTGATCGAGCTATCAATATTTGCGTGTCTTGCGCATTGCCAGGAGACTGGTTTTTTTGTAGAAATACACTGGCCATCAGACTAATCGGGCTGTCCTGGCTAAACTGGTTCAGTAGCCAATTGGCAGAGCCACCATGCTCGCCACCCATGCTTTTGACTTCCAGATTAAGTTGTTGCTGGTTTTTGCGTACGTGTTTACGCAGGATGACATTGATAGTCCCCGCAATCCCAAACGGGCCGGTCTCGGCGGTGGTAGTTTTAATAATCTCTATCTGCTCCACTTCACTGAGATCAAGGTCCAGCGGGTTTTTACCTATGGCAGGTAAGCCATCGACGAGAATCTGAGTGTAACCGGGCAAGCCCAGCAAGCTCAAACGGCCATCTTTACCTATGGTGATGGCCGGCTCGCGTTTGAGCAATTCACTCACGTTTTGCAAGCCGCTATCGGTAATTTTTTGGCGACCTATGATGAGCTTGCCTGCTGCCAGTTCGCGGTTTGCCTCTATATCTGTTTGCGCGCCGTTGATCTCTACCTGTTGCACTTTTTGAGCTTCCACATTGGCAGGTGGAACAGCAGGAGTATTTTGTTGTGACCAGACTGCGCTGCTGGCGAGCAGCAAGCCGGACATTGCGGTGATGCGGATATACATACAATTTTTCAGAAGTCTAATCTTCGCAAGAGGGCATTACAATTAATGATCAATTACCGACAGTAAAACCTCGAGGTTTATTCTGGATTGCGCGAGCATATTTTTGTGCAGTCTTTTTCTGCCTTAATTCTGACGCGCTCCAGTTCATCTTCCTCTTTTTTGCGTAGCTCTTTTAGCTTTGCTGGCTCTTTTTCTTTTTCAATTTCTGCACGAATGATGTCGAGCCCTTTTCGATTGACTGCGAAATCAGGGGATACTTCATTACATACACGTTCGCACTCTGCACGGGGACGCGCTTTCCTGCCTTCGGGGCTAAACTGTGCCTGAGCTTCAATACAAGGCAATGCGCTTAGCATCAACGTCAGCAATAAAAATATTTTCATTCGGTCAGATATCTCTTTGCAAAGGGCAGTATCGTTAGGCTTAGTTTGTGCCAGGCAACCAGGCAATTATGAATTTATCAAAAAAAAATGCTAATTGAGTCTTATGGCTTATTCTGGATTGTTGATGCAAATATTCTGGCAAACGTTTTCTATTTTTTCTTTTACCCGCTCCAGCTCTTTTTTCTCTTCTTGACGTAATTCACTTAACTTTTCAGGGTCTGATTCTTTTTTTATCGCGGCAAGGATTTTGTCGAGATTTGTTCTGAAATTCGGAAGCTCAATGGTTTTTGCATTACATCTATATTCACATTCAGCACGTGTACTCACCCTCTTGCCTTGATGGTTAAACTGCGCCTGAGCGTTCATGCCAGACAATGCGCTTAATATCAATGCCAGCAATAAAAATCTTTTCATTCGATTTAATCTCATTTTATTTTTGACAAACGACTTCATCGCAGGCTTCGCTCCTGCCATAGAAGAGTGTGATTATGAATTTATTCAAATACTAATTAGACCTCAGATTTAGTCAGGATTGCCCTCGCAAATATATGTGCAGGATTTTTCAACTTTGTCTTTGACACGTTCCAGTTCGTTTTCTTCTTTTTTGCGTAGATCTTTGAGTTTTGCAGGATCTTTTTCTTTTTCAATTTCCGCCCGGATTTTATCTAGACCTTTCCGGTTATGTGCGAAATCAATAGATCCTTCATTACATAAGCGCTCACACTCTGCGCGTGGGCGGGCCTTTCTTCCTTCTATATTAATCTGGGCCTGCGCCTCGATACAGGACGAAGCGCTTAGTATTATTATCATTAATAAAGATAGTTTCATTCCATCTGACCTTTGTGAGTAACAGCCTACCGTATTGCCTGTGCTGAGAAACATGCTGGCTTTGCATGCATTTCCATTGCAAAAAAACAAACTGCATATTAGTTGTGTAAGTTTCACAATGTCAATTGTTATAGCGATATTTTTTGCTGAACATGCTTCATGCAGATATCTTCGTCAGGCTCATAGTTATTGCCTGCATCTCACCTTAATTCTGCATCTGCTTCAAATGAGATAAAGCACTGGCTTTGTCCTGATAAGTTCTTCTTATACTTGGGCTTAAATAGCAATGCCATTGTGGTCGATTGCGTATTTCGGTAAGATCAAGACGGATAAAATAAGTATTTTGCGAATTAAGCAAAGATAGGTCAGGCTTGGCCAGAAAGTAGCATCATCATGCTGGATGAAATCAAAACCTTTATCGCGGTTGCTACTGAAGGCAGTTTCAGTGCTGTTGCGCGCAGCCATGATCTGGCGGTCTCTTCCATTACCCGCAAGCTTGATGCGCTGGAGGCCGATCTGGGTGTCAGGCTGTTTGCCCGCAGTTCGCGTTCCATTACTTTGACTGATGCCGGTAATCAGTTCTTGCCGCGTGCCCGTACCATCGTTGCTGAAATGGAGGAGGCCAGGCATGTGCTGGCTGACCTGCATGCTGATCCGCGAGGTTTGTTGACCGTGACAGCGCCGGCAGCGTTTGGCCGCATGCACGTAGTACCTGCACTGGCCAGTTTTCTTGAACGCTATCCTTTGATGCAGATAGATTTGCATCTGAGTGATGATTTCGTCGATTTGCTCACGCGCAGGGTGGATGTGGCGATACGCATAGGTGTGCTGCCTGATAGTGACCTGGTTGCCACCCGGCTGGCACCAATTAACCGGCTGGCTTGTGCCAGCCCGGCTTATCTGGCTGCGCAAGGGCGCCCAGCCTCTCCCGAACAATTGCTGCAACACAATTGCCTCAATATCGCATCGTCACCCTTGCCGTATGGCTGGTGGAGTTTTGCGGGTGTCAGGAATGAGGCGGCCTTGCCTGTCAAAGGCAATTTCAAAAGTGATGATACCGAAGCACTGCTCGCTGCCGCCGTGGCAGGTATGGGTATTGCGCATCTTGCCAGCTGGATGGTGTGCGATATGCTGCGCGCAGGCAGGCTGGAACTCTTGTTCCCCGACTTACCCATGCCAGCCAAAGCTGCCCAGACAGGCATACATGCAGTGCGCATGCCAGGGCGTTCACATACTGCCAAGGCGCAGTTGTTTATCGCTCATCTGAAGTCGTGTTTTGGTGAGCAGCCGTATTGGGAAGATTTTTAAGTAATGCTCAGGATGGTACAAGTCGCGACTATTCGGCGTACTGATCGTCAGGTTTGTGTAACCAGGGGGGAGGCCGGTAGGGAAGAAGCAAGGACTCTTGCAGAACAGCCTGTGGTGGCATTGCTGCCCACACCAGGCTGTTACATCTCGTCAGCCAAGCTGACGAGCTAGGCTAATGTTAGCCCATGCAGCCAGCGCAACGATAGCGTGGTGTGTAGAACAGGTTGCAAGAATCCTGGTTGCCATTCTGGCATTCTTCATACCAGGCTACACATGTTTCACATGGGATAAGGGCAGATGCGCTGCCTGCGAAACCGAAAGCGATACCAACGCCGACAAAAAATGTAAACAATGCTTTTTTCATTTTGCTCATTACTGACTCCTGGGGTTGTGTGAAAGTCAAATGTCGTTGTGTCGAGAGTAATCTCGACGCGTTGATGCTAGGTTAACAATGTCAATAGGTCAATATTTATTTATTGAATATACTTATTAAATATTTATATTGACAATATTTGCCTGGCCAGAATATTGTTCACAACTGCTAGTTGTGACTCAGGTCATAGAACTTGATTGCAGTTCATCAAGGTTGCAGTTCATCAAGGCCTGGCTTGCAATCGTTGTTTGGCTTATCAATGGAAGGTGGAAAAATGCTGAAACAGAGACTGAAATCAATCGCTTCATACGCTTTGATCCTAATCGCTGGGCTGGCCGTAGGGCTGGCAGCGGCCAATGTTCCGCGCTGGCTGACGCCTGCTTATATTGAAGGGGATTACAAGGCGTATTTCCCTGATGCAAAGACCAAGGTCGTGCTGTATGCGACAGCTACTTGCCCGTATTGCGCCAAAACCCAGGAATACCTGAAGGCGAAAAATATCGCCTACGTCAAGTTTGATATCAATGAATCAGAGCAGGCACGCAAGGAATTTAAGCAGTTGAAAGGAGAGATCGTACCGCTGATACTGGTGGGCAACCGCCAGATAGCCGGTTTCAAACCTGAAGTTCTGGATTCGGCATTACAGCAACTGCATTAGTGCAAGGAGCTGATTGTCTTGCAAGTGCAAGCTTGGCGTAAGCCGACGAGGTTGCCATCGTCGGCTTTCTGCTGAATTAGACTGCTCAGATAAAATGACAGACATAATCGAGGGTATCAATAGTCTCGATTTCAAAACGTGAATTGGCCGGGACGTTGAATTGCTGGCCAGCTTCATAGGTATTCCATTCCGTTTCACCCTCCAAACGTATGCGGCATTTGCCTGCATTTACTTCCATGATCTCGGCTGCCGCCGTATTGAATACCAGGCTGGACGGGAAGATTACGCCTATGGTTTTTTTGCTGCCATCGGCAAACAGGACGGTATGAGAGACGCATTTGCCATCGAAGTACAGATTGGCTTTTTTAACGACGCTGACTTGATCAAATTGAGTGGACATGCGGTAAAACTCCAAAAAAAGACCCGCGCAAATGAATGGGCGGGTCGGGAATAGTTTAAATATTCAGGTTTTATTGATTGCGTTACTGACCGCGTTTTGCGCGGGCATTGGCTGCAATACGCATGCGCAATGCATTCAGCTTGATAAAGCCGCCAGCGTCTGCCTGGTTGTAGGCGCCGCCATCTTCATCAAAGGTAGCGATGTTCATGTCGAACAGCGAATCGGTTTTGGAGTCGCGCGATACCGTGATGACATTGCCCTTGTACAGCTTCAGGCGTACCCAGCCATTGACTGTGTGTTGGGTATGGTCAATCAGGGTTTGCAGAGCGACGCGCTCTGGAGCCCACCAGTAGCCGTTATAAATCAGGCTGGCGTAACGTGGCATCAGGTCATCTTTCAGATGCGCGACTTCACGGTCCAGGGTGATGGATTCTATTGCACGGTGGGCGCGCAGCATGATGGTGCCGCCTGGCGTCTCATAGCAACCGCGGGATTTCATGCCGACGTAACGGTTTTCCACCAGGTCCAGACGGCCTATGCCGTGCTTGCCACCGAGGCGGTTGAGTTCTGTCAGCACCGTCGCTGGCGACATGCGTACGCCATTCAGGGCGACGATGTCACCGCGTTCAAATTCTACATCCAGGTATTCTGGCTGGTCTGGTGCAGCTTCAGGGCTGACAGTCCAGCGCCACATGGATTCTTCGGCTTCGGCACTTGGGTTTTCCAGGTGACGGCCTTCAAAACTGATATGCAACAGGTTGGCATCCATGGAGTAGGGCGCGCCACCGTTTTTATGTTTCTGGTCGATTTCTATGCCTGCATCTTCAGCATATTTCATCAGTTTTTCACGGGACAGCAAATCCCATTCACGCCATGGAGCGATGATCTTGATACCTGGCATCAGCGCATAGGCGCCGAGCTCGAAACGTACCTGGTCGTTACCTTTGCCAGTCGCGCCGTGGGAAATGGTGTCTGCACCAGTTTCTTTAGCGATTTCAATGAGGCGTTTGGCGATCAATGGGCGGGCGATGGACGTACCCAGCAGGTATTCACCTTCATACACGGTATTCGCGCGGAACATAGGGAAGACGAAGTCGCGCACGAATTCTTCACGCACATCATCGATAAAAATATTTTCAGGCTTGATACCAAACTTGATGGCTTTGGCACGCGCTGGTTCCAGCTCTTCACCCTGGCCCAGGTCGGCAGTGAAAGTGACGATTTCGCACTGATAATTATCTTGCAGCCATTTCAAAATGACAGAGGTATCCAGACCGCCAGAATAGGCGAGGACGACTTTTTTAGTATCGCTCATGATGTGCTTTCGAAAAAATTAAAACTTAAGGCTTAAGACCGAAAAGATCACCACAGAGACACAGAGACACAGAGGAAAAACTTGGAGAAAATCCAGGTCGATTCTTGGTCAGTATGAGTCTGCTTGCTCTTTAAATTAATTTGCAGCTATATAAATACTTAAAAAGAGAGAAGTCAGCAAAATTGTCCAACTCAAATCTTTTGTAGGTTGGGCTACGCTTTATCAGCCCAACAAAATCACAGATACCAGTCTTGTACAATCTGGAGTTGGATAAAGACCTTGTCCAAGTCGCAAATTCTTTGACCCATATTAGATGAGCCGTAACAAGATTTTCTCCGGTTTTTCATCTGCGCCTCTGTGTTGAGAGGTCTTTTCCAAAAAATTACCGTGGTCGTAACAAGATCAGCGAATCTCGCCCACCACCAAATATTCCAGCAAGGCTTTTTGCACGTGCAGGCGGTTTTCGGCTTCGTCCCAGACTACTGATTGCGGGCCGTCTATCACACCGGCAGACACTTCCTCACCACGGTGCGCTGGCAGACAGTGCATGAACAGGGCATCGGGATGGGCGCGGGCCATCTTGGCTTCATCAACTATCCAGCCATCAAAGGCTTTCAGTCTCGCCTGGTTTTCATCTTCATAACCCATGCTGGTCCAGACATCGGTATTGACGAGATCGACACCGGCGCAAGCGTCGGACGGGCTGTCAAAGACCGTGTATTGCGACGGGTCTGCCGTCACTTGCGTCATATCGATGTCGTAGCCTTTTGGCGTAGAGATATGCAGGTGGAAGTTGAATACTTGAGCTGCCTGCAGCCAGGAATACAGCATATTATTGGCGTCACCTATCCATGCCACCTTTTTGCCGGTGATGGAGCCACGGTGCTCAATATAAGTAAACACGTCAGCCAGCACCTGGCAGGGATGATGTTGATTCGTCAAGCCATTGATGACAGGCACGCGCGAATTCGCAGCAAAGCGTTCTATCATTTCTTGCTCAAAGGTGCGGATCATGATGATGTCACACATGCGTGACATGACCTGGCCAGCATCTTCTACCGGTTCGCCGCGGCCCAACTGGCTGTCGCGGGTATTCAGGTAAATCGCTGCACCACCTAACTGATGCATGCCCGCTTCAAAGGACAGGCGGGTACGAGTCGAGTTTTTCTCGAACACCATGACCAGGGTTCTGTCCAACAAAGGGTGATAGGTCTGATAAGCCTTGAAGCGCTGTTTGATGATGCGGGCACGCTGCATCACGTATTCAAACTCGGACAGGCTGAAATCGGAAAACTGCAGGAAATGTTTGATAGCCATAAATAAAACGGGCAGCAAGTTAAGCTTGCCGCCGCTTGTCATAACTGCTTAATTATAAGGGATTAATCGAGGCTTCCCATATTAAATTCTGGGAGCAGGCAAATTTGACCCTTTTTACTTGGGTTTGCCCATAAAAGAAGATCTTGCACTTCTTGTTACTGCCTTCTCCCAAAGCTTAGCATCAAATGATGGTTTTAGGCAGATAGAAGGAATGAGCATAGCAACAAGAGTCTTTTTGAGATGTTGCCGCAAGGAAAATTGCATTTGTGAACTTTCGTCAACTAGCTGGAATTTCATATTGGTTTGTTTAAACTAGATTTCATTGCTGTATTTGCATAAATATTTGGTGATTAGCGCCGCGGTTGCGCGAAATTCCGAGGGAATTGTAAGCAAATGCAATCAAGTGTTAATAAATGAAACATCTTGCAGATGAAGTTCGCCTGATAAGTCTTCCAGAAATGATGAAGGACTCTACAGCGAATATTTTTTAAATGATTTTGTAAAGAATACAAACTATGAGCGCTCTGTTAGCCGGACTGACCGTCCTGATCATTGGCGATAGCCATATGTCCACCCCGGATTATCTGATCACCACTTTGCACGATGATTTGATGAGCAAGGGTGCCGTAGTGTATTCCTTCGGTGCCTGCGGTGTTGCCGCCGGTGACTGGATGGTGAAAAGCCAGTCTCCTTGCGGTGGCGCTACCCGTATCAAGGATGGTCCGGTAGAAGTGAAAACCGGGCAAGACGCGATGACCCGCCCCTTCAATGAACTGGTCAAAACCTACAAACCTAATTTGGTGGTTGTCGTTAATGGCGACACCATGGCATCTTATGCTGCGCCTGAATTGCCAAAGACATGGATCTGGCAACAGGTGTCCCGCCTGACCAAAGGCGTTAAAAACAATGCAGTAGGTTGCGTCTGGGTAGGCCCGGCCTGGGGTACTGAAGGCGGCAAGTTCAACAAGACTTTTGCCCGCGCCAAAGAAATGTCCGGTTATTTGTCCGAGATCGTCGCCCCTTGTACTTACATCGATTCCCTGACCATGTCCAAGCCGGGCGAATGGGCATCGTCTGATGGCCAGCATTTTGATCTGGCTGGTTACAAAGCCTGGGGTACTGCAATTGGCAATGCCATTTCTTCTCCTGCAGTTTTGCAAACCATCAAAAAATAAATAAAAAATCATTAAAAATAAATACGGACTCTGACCCACATGAAAAAGCTTATCTTTGCTTGCCTGACTTCAGCCTTGACTCTGGCAGCGCATGCTGACAATCCTTTGTATGAAACCGGGCCTGCCCAGGATTCATCCTTTGTCAGGTTTCTCAATGCAAGCGAAGATAAAGCGAATGTGGTCAATGGCGCCGCCAAAGTGGCTTTGGCTGCCCAGGGTGACGCCAGGGTTTCCCGTTTTTATCCCGTTAAGGCGGGTGCCAAGCTGGCAGCCAATGTGCAGGTCGGTAACGCCAAGACTTCTGTCGAAGTCGTTGCCAAACCAGGTGAATTTGTCACGATTGCCATCGTCAGCAACGGCACCGGCGTAACAACGGTGGTAGTCAAAGATACGCCGACAGATTTCAATGCCAGCAAAGCCTCGGTTGCCTTGCTCAATCTGGACAGCACCTGTAATGCCGCTGGTTTGAATGTGGCAGAAAAAAATACTGCCATACTGGAAGCAGTGAAGCCAGCCAGCCTGCAGCGTCGTCTTGTCAATCCCATCAGCCTGAAAACCCAGGCGATTTGTGATGCCAAGGACGTGGGTAAAACCATAGACCTGGGGCAGTTGCAACCAGGTGAGCGTTATAGCGTGGTTGTCATGCCTGGCAAAAAAGCACGCCAGACTTTCTTTGTACGCGACAGTACGTCCTGATCTGATTACGGGTTCTGGCCATGGTATTTGCGTCCCTGGAGTTTCTGACTCTCTTTCTACCCCTGTTCTTTGCACTTTATCTCGTCACGCCCCAGCGTTTTCGTAATCACACTTTATTGGTCGGTAGCTGGCTGTTCTATGCCTGGTGGACACCAAAATTCCTGTTGCTGATTATCGCTTTGACGGTACTCGCCTGGGGTGCAGCAATACTGATAGACAAGAGCCAGAGCGAACAACGCAAGACCCGCTTGATGGTGATTGCCATCGTCCTCAACCTGTCGTCGCTGGTCTGGTACAAATACACTAATATGCTGGTGTATTCACTCAATACCATTTTGACTGGCCGTGACATGCCCACCATACCGTGGGAAAACCTGATGCTGCCGATAGGCTTGTCCTTCACGGTCTTGCATGCGATTTCTTATATTGTTGATGTGCGCCGCAAAACGGTGGATGCACAATACAGCATCATTTCTTTCAGCGCCTATATGGCGATGTTCCCGCATCTGATCGCCGGCCCGATTGTGCGCTACAAGGTTATCGACACCGAATTGCGTGAACGTGTTTTTTCGATAGACAAGTTTGCTGCCGGTGTGCGCCGCTTCATGGTCGGCTTTTCGATGAAGGTCCTGATTGCCGACACCTTGTCACCCATCGTGACCCTTGGCTTTGGCTTGCATAATCCCAGTTTGATCGATGCCTGGACTGCTTGTGCGGCCTACACCCTGCAACTGTATTTTGATTTTGCCGGCTACAGCGCCATGGCGATAGGCCTGGGCCTGATGCTGGGTTTCGATTTCCAGGAAAATTTCAATAATCCCTATCTCGCGGTATCGATACAGGATTTCTGGCGTCGCTGGCACATGACCTTGTCGTCATGGTTGCGTGATTATCTTTATATTAGCCTGGGTGGTAACCGTGGTGGTCCAACTCGTACCTACATCAATCTTTTGCTGACGATGGCCATAGGTGGTTTGTGGCATGGCGGCGAAAACTGGAATTACCTGATCTGGGGCATCATCCAGGGCACCGCCCTGTGCTGTGACCGCGCATTTACCCAGCGTGGTTTATCCATGCCCAATTATTTGTCGCGCACTCTGACCTTGCTGGTTGTCATGCTGGCATGGACAATTTTCCGTTCTGAGAGTTTTGCTACTGCCACTGATATCTGGGCAGGCCAGTTTGGTATGCACGGTGTTGCCATGGGTGACGCGATTGCCCAGGCGCTGCGCCCCAGTATCATCCTGACCTTTGTGCTAGGCCTCATTTGCGTGGTTTATCCTGCCACCAAAATTGGCAAGCAGGGCGGCCTCGGTTTTGCGGGCTGGAGCATGACCTGGCCAGTGCTGACTTTTGCTTATGCTGTCGTGGTTCTAGCTGGGCAAAAAGCGATTCCCTTCCTGTATTTCCAGTTTTAGGAGATCATCATGAGTGAGTGTTTTAGTTTTGATCCCAAAAAAGCTGGCTGGACACGCTTTATCCCTGTTGCTGCCTTTGGCGTCATCATGCTTGGTGGTTTTGCCGTTACCCAGACATCCCTGCGCGATGTACCAGAAGAAAAATGGGAGGGCATAGGTAAAATACACCGTCTGCTGGATGGCGAAGCAACGCGGCAGTTTTCAACCCAACTGAATGAGCACTTCCTGTTAAGCAAACCATTTGCAAAAATTGAACGTGGCGTCACTTGGACTATCGCCGGTGACACCGGCGCTTCTGTGCGCCGTGGCTGCGATGGCTGGTTGTTTTTGTCAGATGAGCTGACCCCTTACGCGCATGCAGCAGAGAATGCCGCAGCCAGGGCCAGGATCATTACCCAGACAGCCGCTGACCTGCAAATGCGTGGCATCAAACTGGTGGTTGCTGTCGTGCCCGACAAAACCCGCATAGAAGAAGATCATCTGTGTGGCTTGCATCGTCCCGCAGGGTTTGCCAACCGTTTGAATGACTGGGTCAGCACCCTCGCAAGTAACAAGGTCGAAGTGCTGAACTTTGCACCAGCTTTGTCAGCCATGACAGGCGAGCGTTACTACCGCAGTGATTCGCACTGGAATGAGCGCGGTGCCAACGTCGCTGCGACCACCCTGGCAGACCGCCTGCAGTCGTTGAAGCTGGTCGAAAAACCGACAGCTGCACCTGACCCCAAAGCCATACAAAGTAATACGACCGAGCGTTCTGGCGACCTCATGCGGGTTTCCAATCTTGAAGGCCTGCCTGCATGGATGCGCCCGGCAACAGAAGTTACCCAGGTCAGCAAGGTCGCACCCGTAGCAGTCGCCAGTGATGATTTGTTTGGCGATGCAGGCTTGCCGACCGTGGCCCTGGTTGGTACATCCTTTAGCCGCGCAGCAAATTTTGTTCCTTTCCTGAGCCAGCATCTCGGCGCCCCGGTTGCCAACCTGGCCAAGGATGGCGGGGATTTTGACGGCGCAGCTTACGCGTACCTGAACAGTAAAGAATTCAAAACCCAACCACCGAAAGTCGTAGTCTGGGAAGTGCCAGAACGTATGCTGCAAAAAACGCTGACTGCATCAGAAAAAAAATGGCTGGAGACTTTTAAGTCATAATCCTGATTTGCTTGGGATTTCTGCCATGTTAAATTTACGTCAGCAGTTGAGCATGTTCGTACCTGTGCAAGCCGCCATAGATGTAGAGCGAGTGCGGCGTGTAGTCGATCCTGTGCAAAGCAGTCTTATCCCTGCACATATAACTTTATGCCGCGAAGATGAACTGTGGGATTTACCCGCGATAAGGAGCCGGCTGCAAAACTTGCGCCAGCCTGCCATATCCCTGAGTTTCGCTGCTGCAGAAATATTCTACGAGCACGGCCTGATCATGCATTGCGTAGCAGGGGCGGATGCATTTCTTCATCTGCGTGAGTTTGTGCTGGATTCAAAAGACATCAGGGCGCAGCATCCACACATGACTCTGGCCCACCCCAGAAACCCCAAGGCTCCTGGCAATTCTCTTGACGTTGCGGCTAACCTGCCGACACCCTTGCAGCTTGTTTTCCCCAGCATTTGTCTGATAGAACAAAGCGGCAATGATCCCTGGCGAGTTCTCGAAACTTATGAATTTAGTGTTGGTGCCTGAGCTACCTCGGGCGGCATTTTTTCGACATATGATATGCTGAACTTTCACTTGATGCCGTGGCGTTGAATTTTCACGGAAAAATTCCTTCAGTGCGCCAACATTGCTTATGAAAGCCGAAATACAAACAAATAAAATAGTTGTCTTGTCAGGTTCAGGCATCAGCGCCGAGAGCGGAATTCCCACTTTTCGTGATGCAAATGGCCTGTGGCATAACTATTCCTGGGAAGCCGTGGCCAGTCCCAGCGGCTGGCAAGCCCATCCCGAAGTCGTGCTGGAATTTTATAATGAACGCAGGTTGCAGGCAGCCGAGGCACAACCCAATGCCGCACATCTTGCTCTTGCTGAACTTGAATCAGCTTACGAAGTTGTTGTGATCACCCAGAATGTGGATGATCTGCATGAGAGAGCGGGCTCTTCAAACGTCATTCATGTGCACGGACAATTGAATCATGCACGCGGCACTTCTGAAGCGCGCAGGCGTTACCGTATTGATGCTGCGCCCATACAATTGGGGCAACTCTGTGAAGATGGTACCCAACTTCGCCCTGACATAGTCTGGTTCGGTGAAGATGTTGAATATCTCGAAGAATCCAGAAGGCATATCGCAACCGCTGCCAAAGTTCTCGTGGTCGGCACCTCATTGACTGTTTTTCCCGCAGCTTCATTGGTCAGGGCCGCGAGGGGCAGGGCAGAGAAAATACTGGTTGCACTGGCAATGGACAAGCTGCCTTATGGCTTCAGGTTCATGCGTGGCAAGGCGAGCAGTATTGTTCCATTCTTATGTCAAGGTTGGTTGGCTGAACACCAAAATCGCAACCTCTATCCTGATTCAGATAAGCACGCTTCCTGATGAGAATGGGCTGTAATTAATACAGCCATTTCCTCACAAGCCCGGTGCCGTGGCGCTGGGCCAGCAGGTCAAGGCCTGCGTCTTCATTCTCATGTATTTCTGCCAGGCAGCGTATCATCAGTGCATCCAGATATTCTTCCACTGAAGTGAAGAAGGGATTAAGCATGCTGCCATCATCATGGTCAAAATAAAAGACTTCGCCGCTGTCACGGAGAAAGCAAAACATATTGCCGTTACCCAGGTAGTCACCAAAGACTACCATGTCTTCAAACAGCTCCAGCACTTGCTCATCTTCGTACTTGAGCATATCAACGATGCTTGGATACGCTTCCAGCAAAGGCTGGATAGGAGTATCGCCAACTGAGCTGACGCTGCATAATTTTTCTGCCAGTGACAGAGCGCCAAATTCAAGGTGGTAAGCTTTCAATGCAACTGGCAATTGACAGGATAAGCGCTGTTCCAGTTCAAGTACCTCTTTCTCGCTGACCGGGGCAAAAACTGCCTGGCTGACATGCCCTTCCCATAGTGCAGCATAGGCGGTGATGACGGCGCGATACCAGACTGACCTGTCTTCAGGCGTCAGCAGTTCTGGCCAGCATAAATCAGGGCAGCCAGGTGGTGGCCACTGATCTGTTGAACCCATGTCTTGCATTCGAATGTCTCCTGTTTCTTGTCGCACTGCTCGTCAGCCTGGCTTAATTGCATACTTTCTTGTCAGACGGGCCCAGTACCTTTGCCTGCGTAAGCAATAATTGATAGATGGGATAGGGC
The DNA here is from genome assembly GCF_049340245.1 of Undibacterium sp. TC4M20W. Lineage (NCBI taxonomy): Bacteria > Pseudomonadati > Pseudomonadota > Betaproteobacteria > Burkholderiales > Oxalobacteraceae > Undibacterium > Undibacterium sp. TC4M20W. Next base: position 156,332 of record NZ_JBMPPI010000008.1, on the reverse strand, counting down.
CAGTGTTCAAAGAGTTTCAGTTTGCCACCTACCGGGCAACTGGAAGTGGCGTATATTTTGCTGGAGTCTGTCAGCATATATCCCATCTTGAATTTAATATTCTCAGGGAATGGATTTTCCACTTCGAGGAACATGTCCTTCTTTTTATCCATCTGTTCGAATTTGAAAACCAGAGTGCGCTCCGGGTGGGTGTTGGTAGCGACGGCTTGTTCCAGTTTGATTACCCCGTTCTCTACACTCGCTTCTATAAACACGGTCTCACCAGGGTATACAGAAATCAATTTATTATTGATCAGTACGGGTAGCGGTGTTTCAATTGCACTTTCAAATATCTCTTGATTATTCAACTGAAGCCGAAAGTTCGGTGTACGACAATAGATCTGCTTGCATGGATCCTTCTCGTCTGTTTTAGCGTCAGCAGTTTGTGCAAGGGAATAGCCCGCTTGCAAAAAAAGTAGTGATGCTATGAGGCCTGTTCTTTTTAAATTCATGCGCTTCAGTATCCTACCGTCTGTTTCGATTCATGCACAAGTTGTTCAAACATGTCATGCCGCATGGTCGAGATTTCGCCATCCTTGACTGCTGCCAGAATTGCGCAACCAGGTTCGGTGTGGTGGTGGCAATTATAGAATTTGCACTTGCCCAGATGTGGCAAAAACTCTGGGAAGGCGCGTTCCAGCATGCCTTCAGTGAGGTGGTGCAAACCAAATTCCTGAAAGCCTGGGGAGTCGATCACATAGGAGTTCTCATCCATGTGATACAGGCGGGTGAAGGTGGTCGTGTGCTTGCCTGTATCCAGAGCTGCTGAGATTTCGCGGGTCGCGATTTCTGCATCGGGGATCAGCAAATTGATCAGTGAAGATTTACCCATGCCAGACTGGCCGATCAGGATAGTGCTTTGCCCCTGCATCAGATTATGCATGAGCTGGCGCGTACCTTCGGGATCTGTTCTGACCGATACTTCATGTACCGGATAGCCGAGCTTGGCATACAGGCCAACGCGCTCTCTTGCCTTGGGCAGGGAGGCAGTGACATCGACCTTGTTCAGGATCAGGTGCGGTTTGATGCCCGACGATTCCGCCGCCACCAGGGCGCGTGATACCAGATCATCGGTAAAGCTGGGCTCAGTCGCAACAACGATCAGCAATTGCGTCAGGTTGGCTGCCAGCATCTTGGATTTGTACTGGTCAGAGCGATACAGCAAAGTCTTGCGCGTGGTGATGGCTTCTATCACGCCCTGGTTTTTGGATGTCAGTGCGTATTCGACGATATCACCTACCGAGACATCGCTCTTTTTGCCACGGGTGACGCAGTGGAGCTTGACTTGCACCCCATCTATCTCTGCCTGTACCAGGTAATGGCGGCCATGGGCAGCAATGACTAAAGCTTGTGGACGCGCCATCAGGAAAAACTCTGCTGAAAAATCGCGTCTATCTTGGCAGCGCAGATAAAGTCATTTTCTGAAATACCACCCTTGCCATCATTCACGGTATGCGTATCAAACTTGATGACGCAACGGTTATAGGTCACCACCAGTTCAGGGTGATGGTCTTCTGCATGGATCACATAGGCAATCGCATTGATGAAGGACAGGGTTTCATAATAATTCTTGAACTGGAAAGTCCTGACGATGCGTGGGCCATCTTGTGTCCACTGTGGTGTCGCTGCAAAGTAGGCGGGCAGGCTGGCATCATCGAGGCCGGTTTCTGTATGCTGAGATTTCTTCGCCAGCAGGTCTGTGAATTTGATCATGGTGTCTCCGTTATTGTGCTGCCAGCAGGTGGTTGATACGCACCGATGCTGAGGGATGTGAGTCATAAAACGCCGAATGCAGGGGATCAGGCGTCAGGGTAGAGGAATTGTCGTCATACATCTTGACCAGGGCAGTGACCAGGTCATTGGCATTCGTATGTTTGGCAGCAAAGGCATCGGCTTCAAATTCATGTTTGCGTGAAGTGATCGCGCTCAGCGGTGAAAACAGGAAAGTAAATACCGGCAAGACCAGCATGAATAAAATAATCGCCATTGCATCATTTTGCGCCAGCAACATGGGATCAACTCCCAGGCCAGTGTAGAACCAGATTTGCTCTTTAAAAAAGCCCAGCATGGCCATGAAGACCAGCGACAAAGCAAACATGACAGCCATGCGCTTGATAATGTGCTTGAGCTTGAAGTGTCCCAGTTCATGCGCCAGCACGGCTTCAATTTCATTTGGTGCCAGACGTTCCAGCAAGGTGTCATAAAACACGATGCGTTTGGCGCCACCAAAGCCGGAGAAGTAGGCATTGCCATGGCCAGAGCGTTTTGAACCGTCCATGACAAAGATGCCTTTCAAGGCAAAGCTGACGCGTTTGCTCAGGTTTTCTATGCGCTCGCGTACTTCTTCATTGTCCAGTGGCCAGAATTTGTTGAACAGGGGCGCAATCACGATCGGGAAGATCAGCATGATCAACATCTGGAAACCGATGAAAAATGCCCAGGCGTACAGCCACCACAGGCTGCCAGCTTTTTCCATCAGGGTCAGTATCACCCATATCAGCGGCAGGCCCAGCACTGCACCTATCAGGGTATTCTTGATCATGTCAGTGAAAAACAGGCTCATTGTCATTTTGTTGAAACCAAATTGTTCTTCCAGCACGAATTGTGAGTAATAGGTGAAGGGGAATTCAATCACGCTGCTAATAATGGCAAATGCCACCAGCAGGCTGATCTGATACCACATGCCGGGGCCAGTAAGCTTGACCAGATGCACAGACAGCCATTGCAAGCCGCCAAACAGGGTAAAACCCATTAGCACGGCTGCATTCAACAGCAGCATGGCCATGCCTAGCTTGGTCTTGGCAATGGTGTAGTCCGCCGCCTTTTGATGAGAGGCCAGACCTATCTTTTCTGCGAATTGCGCAGGCACAGCAGCACGGTTGCGCAGGATGTGGCGAATATGGCGGGAGCCCAGCCAGAACTGAATAATCAGTGCCAACAGCAGGAAGGAAACGAATAAAACCGAAAAAACGGATGAAATCATGGGAAAATGTGACATTCGATAAGTAATAGCCAAGGAAGAATTATGTCACAAGCGACCGACATTCAAACAAACACTGCAAATCCTGCCACGCCAGCCCGTCCAAATGAAATGAACCTGATCTGGCTGGACATGGAAATGACAGGCCTGGACCCGGATACAGATCGTATCATTGAGGTGGCCGTGGTGGTAACGGATTCACAATTGAATGTACTGGCAGAAGGCCCCGTATTTGCAATTCATCAATCTGATGAAACCCTGGACAAGATGGATAACTGGAACAAGGGCACGCATGGCCGCTCTGGCCTGATCGACAAGGTCAAAGCCTCTACCGTGACGGAAGCAGACGCTGAAGCCGCCCTGATCGCCTTCTTGAAGCCCTATGTGCCAGCAGGTAAATCACCTATGTGTGGCAATACCATTTGCCAGGACCGCCGCTTCATGGCGCGTGGCATGCCCAAGCTGGAAGCTTTCTTTCACTACCGTAATCTGGATGTATCGACATTGAAAGAACTGTGCCGCCGCTGGAAGCCGGAACTGGCATCCGGTTTCAAGAAGCATCAAAAGCACACTGCACTGGCGGATATTCTGGAATCCATCGAAGAGCTCAAATACTATCGCGAGCATTTCATTAAAGAATAAACAGTATTCACCGAATTTGTAGAAAATAAGCAAAAAGCCAGGCAAAAGCCTGGCTTTTTTGTCTCAAAGATCAGAGGGGAGATGTGCCGCTTGACTCAAACCCGGAACCGCAGCCCCGGGTTTATATGCTGATCTCAGGAAGGCAGGGGATTAAACGCCCAGCAATTCCACTTCAAATATCAGGGTTGCATTGCCAGGGATGACACCACCAGCGCCGCGTGGGCCATATCCCAGGCTGGAAGGAATAGTCAGCAGGCGGGTGCCGCCCACTTTCATTCCTTGTACGCCTTCATCCCAGCCTTTGATCACATGACCAGCGCCTAATGGGAAAGAAAATGGCTGACCACGGTCTTTGCTGGAGTCAAACTTCTTGCCTGCACTACCGTCAGGATTTTGCAACCAGCCTGTGTAGTGAACATCAACGTGGTTACCGGCTTCTGCTTCTGCGCCTTCGCCGATGACTTTATCTTCATACTGCAAACCGCTTACTGTTGTAATAGTGCTCATTATTTTTCCTTTATATCGCGTCTTGTTACGCTTGTTACGCTTGTTACGATTATTACGCTTTAAATTTGTTGCTGTTATTTAATGCCAGATTTGCCGCTTTCAAGCCTGTCGTTCAATTCGATCTGCTAAATAATAAAACAATATGCAGAGCGATAGTATTGACTTGCCATCATGTTGCCAGATATTGCTATCAGGTAATTTTTCTGGGAATTTTCAAAGAAGCCGATGATCAAGTACCGGAATCGTCATCACTGATCTTAAAAAAAGCTGGCGCAATTGTAGAGCAAAAGAAAAGAATTTGGTCACTTGCACCTATTTTCTTGCCCTGACAGCAATAGAGGCAAGCTTGATTTTGGACAAATTAGGTGAAAAATCTCAAAAACAATTGAAGGAAAGCTCTTTCCTTATTGTCATGCGCTGTAAAATGCCAGTTCGATTTATTTTTTTGCGGTCTTTTTCATGCGTAGTCGTATCTTGTTGTCGTCTTTGGCGTTTTCTTTGGTTTCCGCACTCTCTGCATTTTCTGCACAGGCCAATGTAGTCGTGGTGCTCAATTCGCGCGATGCCACTGTGAGCCTGCTTGACCAGGCCACTTATAAAGAAATCAGCACCTTTCCTGTAGGCAAGGAACCCCATCATTTGATGGCCACCCCAGACAACAAATCCCTGATCGTGGCAAATGCGGTTGGCAATGAGCTGGTTTTCCTAGACCCCAAGACTGGCCAGATACAGCGCCGCATGAAGGATATTGCCGACCCTTACCAGATTGGCTTTTCACCAGACCAGAAGTGGTTTATCTCTAACTCCCTGCGCCTTGACCGTGTTGATTTCTATAAGTTTGACGGCCAGGAGATGAAGTTGGTACAACGTGTACCACTGGCGAAATTGCCTAGCCATATGGCTTTTGATGCAGCCAGCACGACGGTTTTTATCACCCAGCAAGGCAGTGACCAGATTTCTGCGATTGATCTGGCAACTCAAAAAATCAAATGGACTATCCCGGTAGGCAAGCTGCCTGCAGGTATTTCCATGACGCCTGATGATAAATACTTGCTGGTGGGCATTATGGGCAGTAATTATATTGAAGTCATCGATTGGCGCACACAGAAGACCGTCAAGAAAATCAAGGCAGGTGAGGGTACGCATAACTTCCGTGCCTTGGGCGACAAGCGTCATACCTTTGTCTCCAACCGCACTTCCAACGAGATCAACATCCTTGACCAGCAGACCCTGGAAATTGTCGGCACTATTCCCGTTCCAGGCGGCCCTGACTGTATGGAAGTCAGCGAAGATGGCAAAACCCTGTGGGCAACCCTGCGCTGGATCAAGAAAGTGGCTGTCATTGATATTGCCAGCCGTAAGGTCATCAAGCTGATTCCGGTTGGTCGTTCCCCGCATGGCGTCTTCTTTGCCAATCGTGCCGGCAATATGTAAATTGCAGTGGCCTGCAGGTGTGGCCGTTGTGTCCATGGTGGCCATGCTGTGCTCGCCTGCGGTAATTGCAGCGACGGCAGCGGGCAACTGCAAAGGGACCATCTACCTGACTTTTGATACCGGCAGCCAGTCGCAGGCAGAACTGATTGCTGCGACCTTGCGCCGCCATCAAATCAAGGCGACTTTTTTTCTGGCGAATGAAAAGACTGTGCAAGGCGACTATTCGCTGGACATGAGCTGGTCGCCCTACTGGAAAAAACTGGCCGATGAAGGCCATGCTTTTGGCACCCACAGCTTTGATCACGTGTATGTCGTTGGCGACCTGCCTGACGGACGTATTGCCGTCAAGCCGCAGTTTGGTGCGCAAGCCGGCCAAACCCTGCAATGGACAGCAAAAGAATATTGCCAGGAGCTACGCCGTGTTGATCAGCGCTTCTTCGCCCTGACGGGTAAAAAGCTGGATCCTTTGTGGCGCGCGCCGGGTGGCAAACTCACGCCCAATTTGTTGAAGGCCGGGCAGGCTTGTGGCTACATGCATGTAGGCTGGTCACCTGCCGGGTTTTCTGGCGATGAATTATCCAGCGAAAAATTCAGCAACCCAATGCTGCTCAGGCGGGCACTCGACAAGCTCAGGGATGGCGATATTTTCATGGCACATCTGGGCATATGGTCACGCAAGCAGGCCTGGGCACCAGAAAACCTGGAGCCACTGCTTAGCGGCCTTGAGCAAAAATCCTATTGTTTTGCTACTCTACGCGAACACCCCGCTTATCAAAATTTACTTCAGCAGAAAAAATAATGACTATTTCCGATCTGTTCACGAATCTGCAAGCCTGGATTTTTGAAACGATAGTGCAGCCCGCCATGTTTAATCTGGGACTGGGTGAATTTGTAGAAGACTCCTATGAAGGCGTCGAATGGTTCATGCTCGGCGTTTTGCAATTGATCGTGCTGTTCATCATCTTGCGCCCGCTGGAATCCTGGATGCCCGTGCATGAGATCAAGAACCGCTATGCACGCTGGAATGATTTCATCTATACCGCCTTGCACAGGCTGGGGGCTTTTTCCATCCTCGTGTTTTTTGTGCTTGACCCCTTGCTTGATCAACTCACGGCCCTGCTGCACCTGCAAGGCGTGAACCCCTTCAACCTGGAAAACATCTGGCCAGATATGTTGCAATATCCGGTTCTGCTGTTTTTGGTGTATCTGGTGGTGCTGGACTTTTTTGACTACTGGTATCACCGTGCCGAGCACCAGTTCAACTGGTGGTGGGCATTGCATAGCCTGCACCATAGCCAGCGCGACATGAATTTGTGGAGCGATAACCGCAATCACCTGCTCGATGATTTTATCCGCGACATTTATATGGGTTTGATTGCAATTGTCATTGGCGTAGAGCCAGGGCAATATGTCATGCTGGTCATGGCATCACAAATGCTGCAAAGCCTGCAACATGCAAACGTACGCATCCATTTTGGCCGCATCGGTGAATACCTGCTGGTGTCACCACGTTACCACCGTACCCATCATGCCATAGGCATAGGCCATGAGACCCATGGCAAGGGTACCCTTGGCGGGCATAACTTTGCGGTGTTGTTCCCCATCTGGGATGTATTGTTTGGTACCGCGCTGTTCGCCAAAGAATTTTCGCTGACTGGCATACGTGACCAGTTACCCGCACCGGAAGGCAGCGCACGCAACTATGGCGAGGGATTCTGGTCACAGCAATGGCTGGGTTTAAAGCGCATGTTTGGATTTGACAAGGAAAAACAATCATGAATATCGCATCCGTGATGCGGGCCTGGGGCAGGGCAGTAGCAGCGCAATTGCATTACCGTATGCTGCTGCTGACTTTTTTGCCTTTTATGGTCGCCCTCATTTTATGGGGCGCTGCCATGTGGTGGGGCTTGCAAGCAATGATGGATTTTATCCAGGCCTGGTTGAGCGAACATGATGGTTTTGCAAGGGTAAGCAGTGTTCTCAACATAGTCGGCCTGATTGCTCTCAAGATGGTGGTCGTACCGCTGGTGGCGATGTGGGTACTTTTGCCATTGATGATATTTACCTCATTGATGTGCATAGCGGTGTTTGCCATGCCCGCCATCAGCAAACATGTGGGTATGCGTGATTACCCTGAGCTGGAACAAAAGAACGGCGGCACGTTCCTCGGTAGCATGGGACATTCCTTATCTTCTTTCCTCATTTTTGCGCTGATCTGGTTTGTGAGTTTGCCGCTGAACCTGATCCCCTTCGTTGGCCTGGTGCTGCAACCGCTTTTATGGGGCTGGCTGACTTACCGGGTCATGGTGTACGATGCACTGGCCCTGCATGCGGATGCAGATGAGCGTGCCAGCCTGATTCAGGAGCATCGCTGGTCTTTGCTGTCTATAGGCATCATTGCAGGCCTGTTTGGCGCAGCACCTGGTTTGTTGTGGCTTGGCGGGGTTGTCTCTACCCTGTTCTTGCCTGTGATCGCAGGCGTGGCGATCTGGGTTTATGTACTGGTGTTTGTCTTTACCGGACTGTGGTTCCAGCATTACTGCCTGGAAGCCTTGCAGCGTCACCGTAGCGTAGCGCCCCAGGCAGGGGCGCCAATTCCGCAAACACTGCCCAGCCTGTAATATAAAAATAAGGAGAAATCGTGGCAATCGGTCTGATTATCGTTGGCGATGAGATTTTATCTGGTAAACGCGAAGACAAGCACATGTCCAAAGTCATCGCCTTGCTGAAGGCGCGTGGCATGCAGCTTGACTGGGTTGAGTATATAGGCGACAACCGCGAGCGCATTACATCGACTCTGAAGCGCAGCTTTGCCAGTGGTGACGTGGTGTTTTCTACCGGGGGCATAGGTGCAACACCAGACGACCATACCCGTCAATGCGCAGCAGCGGCGCTGGATTTACCTGTCGTTCTGCATCCAGAAGCCAAACTGCTGATACAGGAACGCATCATGGATATCGCCAAAGAAAAAGGCGAAGTGGCCGACCTGACGACGCCTGACCATTTGCACAGGTTGAAGATGGGCGAGTTCCCGCTTGGGGCCGATATCATCCCCAATCCTTTCAACAAGATCGCCGGTTTTTCCATACGCAACCACTTCTTTGTTCCCGGCTTTCCGGTCATGGCCTGGCCCATGCTGGAATGGGTGCTCGATACGTATTTTTCTCATCTGTTCAATCAGCATGCACAGTTTGAACAATCAGTACTGGTATATGAAATGGCTGAATCCATCGTCACACCTCTGATGGAGCAACTGGAAGCCGATTTCCCGCTGATCAAAGTTTTCAGCCTGCCTACTGTTGGCAGTGAGACAGAACGCAGGCATATAGAACTGGGCGTCAAGGGCGATGAGCAACAAGTGCTTGTTGCCTATCAAAAAATGCTGGAAGGCTTGCAGCAACTGAAATCCGAATACATCCCCACGCCTGCCAAGCCTGCTTGAACATGCAAAAGATCAAATTCACTCTCTTCAATCTGCGTGATCTGCTGGTCGCATTTGGCCCGATCACGCTGATGGTGGTGATAGTCTGTGGTGTTGGTTACTGGCTGGTAGATCCTGCGCCACCGCGTGTGATCGATATTTCCAGTGGGCAGGAGAATGGTTCTTATGAGCGCTTTGCCAAACGCTATGCGCAAGAATTGCAAAAAAACCAGATCACCCTGCGCCAGCAAGTGTCGCAAGGATCAGAAGAAAACCTGAGCCGCATCAGTGACCCTGATTCTGAAATTGAAGTGGGCTTTGTGCGCAGTGGTTCGAGTGATGAAGCACAAGCGCATGAACGTGGCCTGATCTCACTGGGCAGCTTGTTTTATGAGCCTATCTGGGTATTTTACCGCAGCCCCAAAGAAGTCACCACGATTAGCCAGTTCAAGGGCAAGACTGTCAATGTTGGCCCTGATGGTAACGGCGTCGCCAAACTGTTCAGCCAGATTTTAAGTGTCAACGGCATGTCAGAAGAAGACGTCAGCATACAAAAACTGGCTGATACGCCGGGCACGGCTGCTTTGCTGGATGGCAAAGTTGATGTATTGATTTTCAGCTCTGCCAGTGATTCGCCGCTGGTGCAGATGTTATTGCTGACTCCCGGTATACGCCTGTTTGATTTCGTCCAGGCAGAGGCGTATACAAGGCGCTTCCCGTTCTTGTCACATGTCGTGCTGCCGCGCGGTATTGTCGATATAGGCAAGGATATTCCTGCCCGTGATTATCACTTGATTGCACCAACAGCGACCCTGGTCGCCCATGAAAGCCTGCATCCGGCCCTGATGGGTTTGCTGCTGCAGGCAGCGCACAGGATACATAGCGGCGCAGACTGGTTCAGCCGCCAGGGCGAGTTCCCCTCCGATAAATATACTGAAATACCAGTAGCACATGAGGCCGAGAAATTCTATAAGAACGGCCCGCCTGTGTTGCAGCGTTACCTGAGCTTCTGGATTGCCAACTTCATCGAGCGCATGTGGGTCGTCATCGTCGCCCTTGGTGCCTTGTTCCTGCCACTGTCAAAGATCATCCCACCCTTATATGTCTGGCGCATACGCTCGCGCATTTACCGCTGGTATGGGCAATTGCGGCTGGTGGAGCAGGCGATAGAAGAAGTCGCAGCAGAGGACAGGCATAGCGTTGCAGAGAAACAGTTGCGCCATCTCGATGAGATAGAAGAAAAAGTCAACCGTATCACCATACCCTTGTCCTATGCCGAGGAATTATATGGCTTGCGCAGCCATATCGCTTTTGTGCGCTCAAGAGTGCAGGCGATGCTGGCTGTATCCATGGGGCAGGCGGCGCAGTAATGGACCTGTACTTCCAGTAAGGATTTTTAAAGCAAATTTATGCTTGAGAAAAAAACTACCAGTGAAAGCAAATATACCGCCCCTCGCTTATACAGACTGTTCTTAAAGAGCCTGGCTGCAGTTTTATGTCTCATCTTTCTGGTGCTGTTGAGTGGTCCCTGGCTATTGTATGCATACGGTTTATCAAACATTACAGGCCGGCCCGAACATGCCAAAATCGCGGTGCTTAGCCCAGAAGACAAAGCGCTGATCTGGAAAGAATTGAAAGAGCAGGGAGCTATGCAAGTAGAGGTCTTAACGCCCTATGAAATATATTCTCTGTTGCTGGATAAGTCCGACCCTGCTGGCTTACGCTTGGCCTGGTATGTTGCCAGAAACTATAATTACGATCACCTGCAAGACCGCCGTATGGTGAATTGGCACATCTCCGGCGAGGCACTTACGGTGTGGCTGACGCGGCACTGGAGTGCTGATGAATTGCTGGCCAAGGCACTGGAAATTCGTCAAAGCAAGGCAAAACCATGATTTCATCATGCGTCGGTGAGGTAAGCCAACGCAAATTAACGCAAACTAAACGATTAGGACTTACGCAAAATTGTCCCAGCAAGGCTATCGCCAAGGAAACCTCCCTGGTAAGGGAGGTTTGTTCCGTCGGCAGACAATGTATTGCCTGAAACCCCGACTACACCGTAGCGACGAAGACAGTACTTTAGTACGCGGCTCCTAGGAGAGGCGCTGCAACGCAGCTGGGGCGGTTTTGCGTAAGTCCTAATGATGTGTTTGCAGTCTGTGCATGGTAATTGGCAGTTCATCGCATTTAATGAAGCTTAGGAGCAGAATAATTTAGTATTGCAGCTACATTTAGTTTTTTTCACGGGAAAAAATATGCTGCGATACGCGATGTTATTGATTTTTCTTGCCCCTTGTCTGGCGACTGCAGCAGATGAGGAGCATTGGCTATTGCAAGTCGACAGATGGGGTAACCGTTCTTATCAGACCTTGAGCCTGACAGTAAATGGCGGCAGCATCAGCGGCAAGCTTGATGGTGATCAGCTTCTTGGTACGCGCACCGCCAAAGGCATAGAGTTCACGGTAACGGATGCTGACAAGGCAAAGTATTCCTATGTCGGTACAGTCAGCAAAGATGCCATGCAGGGCACGGCTGATTTTCCTGATACCAATAATCCGCAGGCAAGAGCCGCGCACACATTCAGTGCACGCAGGATACCTGCTCGCCCTGCCGGAGCGGCACGAAAATACGATTTCCAGCCCACAGATTATTCCAATGAATTCGACCCGCACCGTCTGCCAGTGATGACGATCTGGCCGGGCGATACAGTGCATACCAAGACCATAGACTCTGGCGGCGTCGATGAAAATGGCGTTACCAAAGCCTTGTATGGCAATCCACAGACTGGCCCGTTTTTTGTCGGCACTGCAGAGCCGGGCGATACGCTGGTCATCCATCTTAAACGCTTGCGCCTGAACCGTGATTATGCCGACAGCCTTGACAGTATCGTCGGCAGGGCAATGGGTACTGCACTCGCAGCCAAAGCCACAAATCTTGGCAAGCCCATACGCTGGAAGCTGGATAGGGAACGTGGTTTGGCCAGCCCGGAAAAACCGACAGAAGGTTTGCGTAATTTGAGTTTGCCAGTGCGCCCCATGCTTGGAGGGCTGGCGGTTGCGCCGGGCAATGGTTCGCCACCTGTATCTACAGGTGATACTGGCCGCTTTGGGGGCAATATGGATTTTAACGAGGTCGTTGAAGGTAATACCGTTTATCTGACTGTGCAGCAACCTGGTGCCTTGTTGTATCTGGGTGACGCCCATGCCTTGCAGGGGGATGGCGAGACTTCGCAATATGCATTGGAAACATCCATGGACGTGGAGTTTTCCGTGGATGTCATTAAAGGGAAATCTGTCAATGCACCAAGAGTAGAGTCGCCAACGCAGATCATGGTATTGGGCCAGGCCGGTTCACTGGATGATGCCCTGCGGGCAGCAACCGGCGGTATGGTGCAGTGGCTGCAACAGGATTACGGTCTCAGTCTGTCAGAGTGCGCGCAGATTTTGGGTAGTGCAATTCATTTCAGTATTCCCAATCTGGCGGGGCGCAGCGTCGGTGTGGCAGCAAAACTCGACAAGACTGTGCTGGTGGCAAACCTGCGCCGTCAATAAGGACAATAACCAGGGTAATGGCTGCCTCATTGACGATCTGCATGGCCGGAGCCGGGTTATGACTGATGTGCGGCCAGCATGTCACGCAGGCCAGGGTCTGCAATAGCGAACACATCAAAGATACCTAAAGCCTTCAAGGCGGGCAGGGCTTCGATTACGGCTGTTTTTGCATCAGCGCGCTCGTCCGCTGAACTGTCTGGCTGCAGGTAGGTCTTTGCATTGACCACGAAGGCAGCGACCGTGCCTTTTCTGATAGTCAGGCCGTCAATAGTCGTTGTGTTGATGTGATCTGGGAGTATGTCTTCGGCTTTCATGTTGTTTCCTTGTGGGTGAATGGAGACTGAAGTTTGCGCTTCATGCCCCAAAGTCGCTTGCGATATAATGCCAACATGTGTCGAACTGAGGCCAAGCCCTTACCACTGATCAATCCCGAGCACGCCAATGCGGATGGCGGGGCGATCGCCTATGCTGTCACCAGCAAGGCCCATGCGAGGATGACGCCAGAACACAGCCATACCCGCGGCCAGTTGCTGGCGGCAACGACAGGTGTGCTGGTGCTTGAAGCAGAACAGCAGCATCTCGTCGTACCTCAGGGCTATGCCATCTGGCTGCCACCGTTTATCCCCCATGCCTTGCGTACCAGCCATCTGTTCAATGGCTGGAGTGCCTATCTCACACCTTCAGAAGCGCTGCCTGCCAAGACCCAGGTGTTTCCGGTATCCGGTTTATTGCGTGAATCGGTTTTACGCGCAGCTGGTTGGGGTGTCAGCGATCAGTTGAGTGCTGCTCAAGAGCGTATACTTGCCGTCATCGTCGATGAAGTGTCTGGCCTGCCACCTCAAGATTTTGTACTCGCCATGCCCACTGACCGCCGTCTCGTCAAAATTGCCAGTGCATTATTGGAAAATCCCGGCGACCCTCGTCCCATGCAAGAGTGGGCGACCTGGGCGGGCATCGCCCCACGCAGCATGACCCGCCATTTTGCTGACGAGACCGGCATGAGTTTTTCTGACTGGCGGCAACGCGCCAGACTCATGCGGGCGCTGGAATTGCTGGCAGCAGGGGTTACCGTTACCAGCATCGCACTTGAACTGGGTTACGATAGTCTGAGTGCCTTTATCGCCATGTTCAAGCGGCACTTTGGTGTACCACCGAGCCAGTTTTCGCCAGACGATCAATGAGTTCTCTTCCATTAAAATCATAGGGCAAGATATGCTGATCAAACATGAATTTGAAGTCAAGGCCAGTGCCAAGTATCTGTTTGACCTGACCCAGGATTACACTCTCAGGCAAGAATGGGATACCTTGACTACCGAGTCCTATCTGCTGAACGCAAAACAGGCCGCAGTAGGTGCGCAGGCACGCTGCATAGACGGCAATGGCCTGGCGATGGATATCGAATATGTATCGTATAAACCAAATGAAGTAGCCGCCGTCAAGATGGTCAGCGGTCCCTATATTTTTGATCAATTTGCCGGTGGCTGGCACTTCAAGGCCTTGTCTGACGGGCTGACCCGTGTGCGCTTCTCGTATAACATCACGGCCAAACCACGCTGGCTGTCATGGTTGCTGACGCCTATCTTGTGTCTGAAATTCAAACGCGAGACAGAAAAGCGCATCGTCGCACTGACAGCCTATGCAGAGCGGCAATTTGCAGTCTTGCCGCCCGCGCATCCTGTTGCTTCATAAGGCATTCATGAAGGCCTTGCGTATCTGACGGCCGCATTTGACGGATTCCACGTAAGCTCCGGCTGCCTTATCGTGGCGCGACAAAATGCCATAGTATTTCCTGTCAGGGCTGATCCATGGGTAGAAACCCCATTTGCCCGGGCTGGAATACGCATCAATACTGCCATTGCCTTTCTCTGATTCTACCCAGTGATTGTAAGAGTAAGTCCAGGGTTCATTCATCAGCAATATGGGTGAGAACACCACCTTGCCGGGGCAGGCAGAAGGCAGGGCACAGACTGCCTCGTCGCCGAGGTAGCTGCCTATGACCAGTTCCTGCTTCATGATTTTTTTGAGGAATAGTGCATAGTCGGTGGCTGTACCCATCATGCCGCCTGCCATCAGCGGATCAAGCGCTGCCATGTTGAAACCCTTGCTCAGGCCTATGGTGTTCTGGTATTCCGTATCCAGCTGGTTTGCCGTGAAATTGCCCAGGCCCAGATCTACAACCGCCAGCTTTTGGTCATGTCCGCTGTCATAGTCAAATCTGTTCTCGGTTAGTGGGTTGGGTTTGTCAGTGTTAGTGCCCATACCGGCTTTATAGCAATCAGATACATTCTGAGTGCCAGCACAGGCATCTTCATCGAAGCCGGTATAACCGGACATGAAGCGCAAACCATCCTTCAGGGTATTGTTGCTGCGTACCTGGTTGATGCCTTTTTTTTCCAGCACATAGGCACCAAATATCCATTTCGAGGCAGAGGCAATATTGAAGTAGGTGTTTGATTTGACGCTGCCAGCGCCTTGCGAAGCAGAGACTATGGGAGCATTGTCGGTGGCATTGCCGATTTCCCAGTAAAAATCGCCCAGCTTGTCGGTGGTGCACATGGGGTCTGTGCTTGCTGCATTCCTGGCTACCGCGATGGCAGCGGTAAGGCGGATGGTGGAATTGGTAGCACTGGCCGAAACGGGTGGTACAGCATCAGTTGTAGTGCCAGGACTGCCAGGGCTACCACCGCCACAGGCACTCAGCAAGCTGGCTGCAGCCGCCATAGTGGCAAGGCTCAGCGCGGAAGCAGGATAGTTCATGTTATCTCCAGTAGGGAACAGATAATGGACGGACCCGCTTGTCAGATCGAGAGGTGCAGGCCCGCTGTCAGAAACTGTAAACATGAATCCTGTAATTTTGATGGAAGAGTTTCTCGTTCTCCGCAATATGGCAAAATGAAGGAGTAAACTTTGTTACCACATGTTTCAAACTCCATGAATCCTGCCACTACCGTCCTGCTTGTAGAAGATGACCCCATGATCGCCCGTACTTTGAGTATGGGCTTGCGCTATGAGGGTTTTGAACTCAGCCATGCAGGCAGCATTGCTATCGCCATGCAGTTACTGGAGCAGCAGGCCTTCGAACTGATATTGCTGGATGTGGGCCTGCCTGATGGTGACGGCATCAGCCTGTGCAGTGCATTGCGCGCATTGCACCCGGCAACGCCGATATTGATGTTGTCTGCCAGGACCGACGAAAGCGCCGTGGTCGCCAGCATGGAAGGCGGTGCCGACGATTACATACGCAAGCCCTGTGGGCTGCGGGAACTTAGTGCCCGTATGCGCCGTCTATTGGTCAGGGCACAGCCAGCCAGGGAGCCAAGGGCGGTCATCAGTTTTGGTGATATAGAGATGGATGTACAGCGCCGCAATGTCAGTGCCAGAGGAGTACCGCTACAATTGGGCAAGAAAGAATATGATGTGCTGATGTTGCTGGTACGTGCCAATGGTGACGCTATCACCCGTGAGCAGATACTGAGTCAGTTTGAGGACAGTAATATCATTTACGACCGCACCATCGATTCCCACCTTAGCCATTTGCGCCGTAAATTAAAGGATGCCGGTGCGACTGAGCGTATCGTCGCCATTTATGGCATAGGTTATAAACTGGAGCATGCATGAGTCGTTCATTATGGTTGCGGTTTTTTGCGATCAGCGTATTTTTTGCATTGCTGCTGAGTCTGTTCTATCTGTGGATGATCAGGGAAGTAACTACGCGCCCCGGGGACGAAGTACAGCGCAGCATGTATCTGTTTATCGCCCGCATTGTGGAAGGGCATGATTACGCAGAGGGGCTCCGTCTTGTACAGACTTACCGCAGCGAGTCACCGGCGATCCCGCTGGAAATGTGGATAGTGAATGCAGACAATCAGATACTCGCCAGCAGCCCGGCAGATGCCATTCCACCAGCCGCGCTTTTGCAGCGGGCCAAACCAGGAGTAATCCATGAGGTAATAGCGCGCGGGCGATTTTTTTCTGGGACGGTAGCTTCTGCCATTGTGCGCCTGCAGTCAGACCGGCCCAGTTATTTACTGATACATAATCCGGGCACACCTGCACGTGGCGCATTTTTTACCATGGCGACTTTGTTCGTGGTGACACTTGTTACTGCAATTTTGCTGGGCTTGTTATTGTTGACGCTATATCTTCGCATGCGGTCGGCAGAAGCGCGAAAAGTGATTCAAGACATGGAGGCCGGTAACCTGAGCGCACGTTTTACCTCTGGCAGGCTGGATGCGATAGGTGGTCTGATGCAGCATTTCAATGCCATGGCCAATGAAATACAGCGCTTGGTCTTGCAGTTGCAAGCCATAGAAAAAACCAGACGCGAACTTTTGCAAGAGCTGGGTCATGATTTGCGCACGCCATTGACCAGTTTGCGTACCGCGATTGATACCCTGTCTGTGCATGGTGACGCGATGGAACAGCAGGAACGTGAAGAGTTTTTCACTGTCGTCAGTAATGAACTGGATTATTTCACCAAGCTCATCGATGACCTGTTCTTTATCGCCAATATTGATGAGCCACGTTACCGTAACCAGGCCAGCAGTGTGGATTTATGCGACTTGCTAAAAGCCGAAACAGGCCATGCCGCACACATGCAACAGCAGGCAGATCAGGCCATAGAGTTTGTGCTGAAGATAGACGCTGACTGTGAACACGGTAGCCAGCAGAGCGGGTTTATTACCGGTGATACTTACCTGATATCCAGACTCTTGCGTAATGTTTTTGAGAATGCTGCCAGATATGCGCAAAGCAGGGTTCGCATACGCCTGTCTGCTATTGATACAGTGCTGGCATTGACTATTGAGGACGACGGCCCCGGATTGTCTGCCGATGCCATGTTCCGCTTTGGTCAGAGGCGCGACACCCGCCTCCTGTTCCAGGGTTTGCCAAGCAGGCAGGCGGGAATATCGCTGGGCCTGGGTTCAGTCATCATCAAGTCTATAGTCGAATTGCATGGCGGCAATTACGAGATAGCTAATGGCGAAGCCCGCAGCGAGTACCCCGGTGCACGCCTGAACCTGACTTTTCCCAGACGATATTCCTGATCAGCGAATTAAGCCTGAGTTTGGTACTGTTGTCAGTACTGGTGGCTCATGGACTGTTCTTTGCTTTTGGGGCGTGACTTCGCGAGCGCGGGTTTTAATTGCGAGTCCGTAATGCGGAAGGTTTCCCTTTTATCGCCCATCAGAGCGCGTAATTCCTTGATCGTGAGGCCACTGATTTCATGCATGCTGATCATCAGCGACGCACCTATAGGCAAACGCAAGTGACGGATTTTGCTGATCACCGGTGGTGCCACATCCAGCATTTTTGCCAGTGCAGCATCATTTTTCAGATGCAGGCGCCTGATGAGCGTATCAAACAGGTGATTGGGGTTGTACTTGACCTTGTCGGACTGCAGATTGAGCAGGCTTATCATTATTTCTCCTTGACGTTTCTTAAAAAAATGAAACGATGTCAAGTAGCTTAATAAAGATATAAAGTTTTGTATGTGCGATAAGTCACATAGCGCTGGCCTGCTGCTTGCAAGCGGCTTCAGTGTGGGTCCTTTTTGAGTGCCTGCGCCAATAGTTGCAATGCCTGTCTTAGCTTTTCGTCTGGGATGGCAAGCAGGTTATCGCCTATATACCACTCGAACATACATTGCCCGGGCAAGGCAGTGTGCACGGCATTATTGAACAGCCATATCCCGTGTTCTTGCGCAATGCGGTTGCGGATGGCGATGGCAGTATCCCGGTCTGTCGCCAGATACAGGTGCAGCATATTGCATTGTGGTGCGGCGGGATTGGTGTTGAATTCAGGATAAGCGCGCAATTCGTCAAACAACCAAAGGGTGCGGGCGTAGCAGGCGGGCAGGGCAGCCAGCCTTTGATCAAACTGCATCGCAGCAGCGACGACATAGGGGCTGCGGCGGAATACACTGCCGCCTTGCCTGTGCATCCAGACACGTGCTCTGGCAATGAAATCGGCACTGCCCAGCAGCATGGCACCACCCAGGCCAGCTATACCTTTATAGAACGAGACATAGACGGTATCAAAACCTGCGCTTACTTCTGCCAGGCTGCGGCCATAACCGGCGGCAGCTTCCCACAGGCGCGCACCATCCATATGCAGATGTATATCCTGCTGGCGGCAATGGGCCTTGATGGCGTTCAACTCTTCCCAGTCCGGTAATTGACCGCCTATTTCGCGCATGGGCAATTCATATTGTGCCGCAGCGATTTTCTCGGGCTGAGCCTGCAAGTCCTTCAGTGTCCAGGGTCGATACGGGTTGCCGACCTGCACGGCCTTGAAATGATCAAGCAACTGATAATTGCTTTTTTCATGAACCAGGATATGCGAGCTCGCATGCAAGGCGACCAGCGGGCTGCCTCTTTCTTCGCATGCCAGACGCAAGGCAGTAACCTGGGTCAGCGTGCCGGTGATGCAGAACAGACCTGCCTCCATGCCCAGTAAAGCTGCGATCTTGCTTTCGAACGACTGCACCAGTTCACCTTCACCATAGGTGTCATGTTGCACCTGATGCTCTTCTGACCAGGCTGCCATGCGTGCAAAGGTTTCTGCAGGCGTGACGGCACGATGGCCGGGCAAAGTGGTATGACAATTCTGGCGCAGTGCGCTTATTTCAGCATCGGTCACAAGGTTCTCCTGCAAATTGTTTCAATCAAGCATCAGTATGCCATGTCAGTACCGTCACTTGTACGCTAAAATCGTGGGATATATTTACTTCAACTGGTGTAACGCATGTCATCACATACAGACCATACCACCGCCTTCATCACACCCTATGAAGCCGGTAACCAGAACCAGACTACCACCTGGCAAGCCTGCATACAGTTTTACCAGAACCTGGCAGCGCAATTTCCAAACATCCTGCAGTTCAGCCAGATCGGTGTTTCTGATAATGGCAAGCCCATTCACGCCGGCATCGTGACTACCGATGGCGTATTTGAGCGCGAGCGCATCAAACAGGAACAACGCACGGTATTTTTCAATAATAATGGCATACACCCGGGCGAACCTGAAGGTATCGATGCCTGTATGGCGCTGGTACGCGATTTTTGTATCCAGCCTGAACGCCTCGCGGCACTGGGTAAAACGGTATTCCTGTTCATTCCCGTGTATAACGTCGATGGCAGTCTGAACCGTCAGGATACTTCACGTGTCAATCAGGATGGGCCAGAGCAGTTTGGCTTCCGTGGCAATAGTCTGCACCTTGACCTGAACCGTGACTTCATCAAGTGTGATAGCGAAAATGCCCAGGTCTTCAACCGCTTTTTCAGCGAATGGAGCCCGGACGTCATGGTTGATACACATACCTCAAATGGTGCTGACTACCATTACACCATGACCCTGATACAAACCCAGGCAGACAAACTCGGCTATGGTCTCGGCCCCTACTTGCGCAACACCATGTTGCCTGCCATTTATACAGAAATGCAGGAGCGTGGCTGGCCGACTTGTCCCTATGTGAATCCCGTCAAGGACAGCCCTGATCATGGCATAGAAGATTTTCTGGAAACGCCACGTTTTTCTACCGGCTACGCAGCCCTGCATCACACCATAGGTTTCATGCCTGAAACCCATATGCTGAAACCTTTTGCCGACCGCTACGCCTCCATGCGTGCCCTGGTGGAAACCGTGCTCGCATTCACGGTCGCCCATGGCGCAGAGATACAAGCATTGCGTGCACAGGCGCGCCAGGCTGCCAGCCAGCAACAGCAGGCAGCAGTGCATTGGGTGGCCGACCATGGCCAGGCTTCCAGCTTCATGTTCAAGGGTTACCAGGCGGTGTATAGCCCCAGCGTGCTGGGTAATTACACGCGCCTGTCGTATGACCGTAGCCAGCCATGGGAAAAAGCCATCGCTTATTACGATCACTTTGTCGCTGATATCACAGTCAAGCAAGCCAGGGCTTACCTAATACCGCAAGCCTGGCGCGCAGTCATAGAGCGCCTGCAATGGAATGGCGTGCAGATGCAAAGGCTGGAAGTTGATACCAGCCTGCTGGCCGAGGTTTATCACATACAGTCAGTGCAATCACGCCCGCATGCCTATGAAGGCCATATGTTCCATGACGATGTACAGTTGTTGCCCACCAGCGCAAACGTGATTGCCAATGCAGGTGATTACCTCGTCTCATTGGATCAGCCAGCGGCACGTTACATAGTCGAAACCCTGGAACCGCAAGCGCATGACAGTTTCTTCCGCTGGGGCTTCTTCAACAGCGTACTGGAAAAGAAAGAAGCTTATTCAGATTATGTCTTTGAAGACACCGCCACCGACATTCTCAACACCGAGCCAGAAGTCCAGGCAGCCTTTGAGCAATGGAAGCAGGAAAACCCAGGTTTACTCAGCGACCAGCAAGCGGTTCTCGACTTTATTTTTAGCCGCTGTGCAAGATTCAGGGAACCAGAATGGCGCCGCTACCCTGTGTTGCGCATAATGCATTGATTTTTTGAAATTTG
Source organism: Undibacterium sp. TC4M20W (assembly GCF_049340245.1). Taxonomy (NCBI): domain Bacteria; kingdom Pseudomonadati; phylum Pseudomonadota; class Betaproteobacteria; order Burkholderiales; family Oxalobacteraceae; genus Undibacterium; species Undibacterium sp. TC4M20W. The sequence continues at coordinate 135,287 of NZ_JBMPPI010000008.1, read as the reverse complement.
TTACAAGTTTTTACAGAAACATAATAGAATCTTCCGTGGTATTACCTCGTGTTTTATACAACGGAAGTCTATTGAAAGGTTAAAAATCATGTCTAAATTGCTTGAATATTTGAATACACTGGATAAAGATGCGACGGCGCGTGAGGCGCATGTCAATGATCCACTCGGTGCAATGACTGACTTTGGATTGACTGAAGAAGAAAAAACTGCAGTTCATTCAGGAGATACGCAGGCAGTCGCAGATGTATTGGGAATTTCTGTCGATAAGCTCAACGCCTTAGACACCATCGTAACACTATATTGATTTCATTTTTCCGGCGCTTGCAATGATTTTAAATAGGGCTATTTTATTTGTCGCATCTATTTTGCTTGTCGCCGGTACTCAAGTGGCAGCCAAGCCAATTTACAACTCTAGCTCCATAGATGATTTGTTGAATCAATCTGGAATGGAGGTTGTTACTGCGCCTGAAAAAGCCTCTGAAACTCTTAGTAAGCTAGGTGAATTGAAGAGCAATTTCACCGAGGCACAACGAAGTCGATTCTTTTTGCTTAGTGCTGCGACTTTAGGATTTAAAGGAAAGCACAAAGAAAGAGTCGAATTAGTGCAATCCGTGATAGATCAAGTTCAGGAGCCACTTTATCGGGTTAGGTTTCTTTCTCAATTGTCTTCAGGCTATACAAATCTCGGGGAATACGAAAGAGCTTTAGAGGCAATGAATCAAAGTATTTTAATTCTGCCGAAGTTAACTAGTATCGAAGCAAAAGTTGATACATTACAAGCTGCAATCAATGTGCTAAATTCTCTGCACGCGTATGATGAAGCATTGATTTACGCAGAAAGAATGTTGACTACAGCGACTTCGTCCGAAAGCAATAGTGCACAATGTCTTGCTTTAGGTGATCAGGTCGAAATCAATTTTCTGCGAGGCGAGCGACAACGCGCGAGACATATACTGCCTGATGCCATAAAAGTATGTGATTCAGCAAATAAAAACTTCTATTCGCTCTTACTTAACACTCTTGCTGCTATAGATTTGATCGATTCTGGCAATTATCTACAAGGTAAGGGCGCAGCTTTAAAATTACTTCAAGATTTTTCGCAATTAAATCAAAGTTCGGATTATGGTACTCAGTTAGAGGAGGCATTGGCTCGCGCTTATTTAAATACGGGAAATCTTGAGCAGGCCGAGCGTTTTGGTGCGCAGGCATATCAACGAGCAAAAGCCGGCAACGCAATTCATTTGATGGAGAAAACTGCAGAAACAATGGCCAGTATCAAGCGTGCTCAAGGCCAGTATCCCAGCTCGCTGGAATACTATGAAGCAGCTCTGGTGCTGAAGAATCGTGTGTTAGACGATCAATTACATAAAAATCTGGCATTCCAGCGCGTCAAGTTTGACACTCAGGATAAAGCCAATCAAATGAGTTTGCTTGAACAGAAAAACAAAATCCTTGCTGTTGAACGCGAATTAGAAAAAAAGAATAATCAAAATCTTTGGTTGTTTATTTCTTTAGTGGGAGTGATTCTGGTTGTATTGAGTTTATGGCTGATCAAAACCTTGCAGCAAAAAAATCAGTTCCGCCAGTTTTCTCAAACAGATGGTTTGACCCAGGCAGCCAATCGTATGCATTTCATTAGCTTCGCGAATGAAGCATTCAAATTGCGCACTGGTAGCGTCAGCATTATCCTGTTTGACATGGATTTGTTTAAAAATGTTAATGACACATATGGTCATGCTACAGGCGACTGGGTATTGAAAAGCGTTAGTGAAACCGTCAAGACACATTTACGCAAGGTTGATTTGTTTGGGCGGCTGGGTGGTGAAGAGTTTGGTATTTGTATGCCAGATTCAAGTCAGGCCTCAGCCTTGCAATTGGCAGAGCGCTGTCGCATGGCAATTACAATGATAGATACAGAACCTAGTGGCCATAAATTCTCACTGTCTGCCAGCTTTGGTGTGGCGACAGTTGATGGAAATGGACTTAAGAATTTTGACGAAACTCTGGAGGCCGCTGACAAGGCGCTGTACATCTCCAAAGCTGAGGGTAGAAATTGCGTTAGTGTTTTCAGGCAAGTCCCTTAAACTTGTCGATGATAATTTGTTAAAAATAGTTTTGCTTTAGTTAATACTTGAGCTTAGAATCATCCTTGGTATTACCCCCTGAACGTTTTGCCAACCAAGGAGAAAAGTATGTCTAAGTTGTTAGATTATCTGAATGCTCTTGATACTAGTGCCGCTCTTATTCAGGCGCACAAAAACGATCCGCTGCAGGCCGCACGTGATTTTGGTTTATCCGTAGATGAACAGGTTCTTATCCTGCGCCAGGACAGGCGTGAAATATCCGCCTTTCTGGATTTGCCGTTCAGGGATTTCGATGCTCTTGATACGACCGAAACTTATTTTGAGTCATGGGAAATTGCCGGTGACGAGCAAGCTCCATTTGAACAAGAAGTTGTCGCGTAATACACGTTTATGAAAAACACTTTTTGCAAACGCAATGAAGATAAAAAGTGTTGATAGCACTGTTATGTATAGAGCCGGATCATATTTGTTTCTGGCTCTATTTTTTTGTATTTGCAACCTCTTTTGTGATATTCACACCTAAAATCTATGACAATTCAAAAGCAAGGATCACTCGTTTGTGTTGGTACTGGCATGCGTATGGCGGGGCAATTGACGCCAATTGCGCAAAGCTATATTGAAACCTTTGATATCGTTATAGCTGCGGTGCCGAATATTTTTACGCGTAAATGGTTGCAGGGTGTGGCAAAGGAATATGTCTGCCTCAATGATCACTATGAGGACACCAAGATTGATGGAAAGACCAGACGTGATACCTACAGACGCATGGCTGATACTATTTTGAAAGAAGTGCGGGCTGGCAAGAAGGTATGCGCTGCCTTTTATGGTCATCCCGGCATATTCGCTTGCATTTCACATATGACAATCTCCGAAGCTCGTTTGGAAGGTTATGAAGCTCATATGGAGCCAGGAATTTCTGCATTAGATTGCCTGGTTGCTGATTTGGGCATTGATCCCGGTAGCTTTGGCATGCAGTCAATGGAATCAACACAGTTCATGATTTATAAGCGGCCCCTTGATCCTACAGCTTTGCTGGTGTTATGGCAGGTAGGCATAGCGGGTGACTTGACCTTGAAGCGTTTTGATACAGAGCCAGCTCATTTGCAGATACTGGTGAATAAATTGGCACAGTATTACCCGCTCGATCACGAAGTGATTTTGTACGAAGCCGCCACAGACCCACTGGAAAAAACACGCATAGACAAACTGCGCCTGGAGGATTTGCCTAAGATGTCTTACAGGCAAATCACTACTCTGGTGATCCCCCCAGCCAAGACGCTGGAAAGAGACCAGTCAATTATCGATGAGCTCAATGCAATCGCTGCACAGAGAGGGCAGGTCCAGCAAGCAGCTTGAGAGCCAGGATAGCTCAGGTTTTGCCTGTGCTCTGGCGCGAACGCCCTTTAAACAGAAGGCGCGTATAAATGCTATTGTTGGCATACCAGTGACAAAATCCTTTAAAAGTAGCTAAATGCTAATTTGATCAATATATTGATCTGAGCCCGCAGGTTACAAATATCTGCTTTCAATTTGATTTACACTTAATTAGAATCATTTGCGTGCGACAAAATGGTTTGTCAACAAGTTGGAGGATACTGATGAAAAAAATGATCAAAAATACATTGCTGGGTCTGGCTTTGGCCAGTGGTTTGTCGGTAGCTTGTGCGGAAGGCGTAGATACTTCTGTTGATGGCATTTTCAATGCGCTGACAACGACAAGTAATTTGCAGGCTACGGTCGATAACCTGGTCGCCAGCGGTGCTAATCCACAATCCATCGTTTCTGTTGCTGCCGCAGCCGGTATTCCTCTGGATACCGTCAAGGATTTGCAGGTATGCGTGAACTCTGCTGCACCTGATGCAACAGTACTCAGTGCTTCCTGCATGAGACAGCGTAGCCTGGTAACTGCCTATGCTGCAGGCGTGAATGATCCTATGAAATATCTGCCTGCAACTGCTGCTGGCAAACGTCAAAGCAAAGAAGTCAAAACGAATTAATCAATTAGTTCAGGGTGACAAAAAAGCAGACATGTTGAATATGTCTGCTTTTTTTATTTTGAGACCCCTGCTATTTGCTGCCCTGACCGTGATAAGCGAGGAGAGTGCTCTCAGGTCTTGTTCCTCAATGGCTCCAGCAATTCTTTGAGGTTGTTGTGATCGATCTCATACATCAATTCCAGTAGCCGGCCTATCTCCCCTTTGGGGAAACCTTGACGCGCAAACCAGCCCAGGTAATTGCCGGGCAGGTCAGCGATGACAGTATCCTTGTATTTACCATAGGGCATCTTGAAACTCAGCAGTCTTTGCAGATCGTCCGATTGCATGAACTAGTCCTCGGATTTCTTGCCAGACTCAACGGGCGGCGGCGTGCTGGTAGCTGGCTGGCTTGCGCTTGTCGCCGCTGGGGCCGCAGGCGTTACACCAACAGTCTTTTTTTCTTCTTCCATATCCTGGATATACGGAACCGCATCCAGATAACGATCGACGAGTTCAAAGAACTGCTCATAAAACTGGCCAGTAGGAATGGTTTCGCTGGCGACCTTGACCAGGGCATCGTCAGTTGAGCCAAATGGCAGTGACACTGAACCCAGGGCGCTGACGCCTATGCTCGCCGAAGTGTTACTCTTTTTCAGGGAGTAACGGTCGCGAACGGCATTTGCAAAAACGGTCGTGCTATTGCTGCCTTTGCTGTTGGCAACGCAGACGACGTTAAATTCAATTTCTGCGTGAATGTCTGCTTCTGGCTGGTATTTCCTGCGGCCTTTGAGTACGGATGGTTTCCATTCACTGATGACGTAACCCTGGCTGAGCAAGGCACGGCGCGCTGCCTCACAGGCGCTTTTTTCGGTGCCGGGAAAGGCGCGGGTAAATACGCCAGTAGCACCAAACTCTTCGTGCTGCAGCCCCGCATGTTTGGAGCTGGTGGTGCAGGCGCTTAACAAGGCAAGAGCGAGGGGTACTAATAATTTGCGATGAATCATCTTTATTTCAATTAATTGCTAGTTGAGGCGGGTATCTGAGGATACAGACGCTTAAGCCAGCGCTTCCTTGGCCGCCTCTTCCGGTGTTAATCCATCAAAAAACAGATCGGTGAACCATTCTATCTGTTCCTCTATATGATCCTGGGCCTGGCTCACGGTGGCACCACCAGCGACCAGGAAGCCTTCTACTTCCGTGCACCAGGCAATCAGCGCCTCGGTTTCCGGGTCGAGTTCATTCTTTTTTGTCATGATGTTTCTTTCTTGCTTATATCAACGTAAGCCGTATTTTAACTTGTCAGCACATGCAAGGTGTTACCGCTACATTAAATACAAAATTACAAGTGCCAGATTATCAAGATATAACGCGCTGAGGAGGGATTTGGGTGACAGATATCGTGGAAAATTTTAAGCCCAAAGAATTCGCCATCTATGAAGGACCACGAACTCTTTTTTTGAACGCATCGAGCCGTTTTAATGCAAGATCAATAATAGATTGTAGTTTGATCGTTTTAAATCTGACTTTTCCAGCTCGAAAAGCAAATATTTGAAGCGCTCGATAGGATAGATTCGGACGGCAAGACTGACCTGTGAGGAAGCAGTTGGCCTATGTGCCCGTTGAGCCACGGTCTTCTTGAAGGCCAGACTCGAAGTCGCAGGGCGAAAACAGAACATGCCAAAAGGTATGACTGCCCCTGCAAAAGTATTGCCCGGTTTGATTTGCCTTTCGGCGGCTTGATTTCTTATGCAAGATCAGTCCCCGCCTTTGCGTGAGGTTGTCGCAAACAATGTAGCGCAATTGAAGCAAAAAATTGCTGGCGGCGACGCACGGTTTTTCCAAAAATTCTATAGCGTTGTTGCCTTAGTCCGACCGCGCGCAGATATTAAACAGCTTGCATACTACTGCCCCGTACTATCAATTTCACTGCAAGTGTTGTCTCCAGGTTTTCTTGTTGTGCATTGCGTAGAAGCATCGCTACTCCTTCTGCGCCTAGTTCTTCTTTATCCACGGCGATGCTACTTAACGCTGGATGAGCGTTCACTGCAGCAAGGATATCGTCAAAACCAACAATAGCAATATCGTCAGGAACCTTTACCCCCTTATCAAGAAATGCAGCCATAGCGGTCAAGGCAGTATGGTCGTTGTAGCAAAATAGAGCATCTGGTGGCTCAGACATGGAAAGTAAATCTGTGACTGCTTGCCTTACCAATTTATCTTCTTCTGCCTGATGTGGAATCGCAATTTCATATTCTGGATTGGTCAGTATTTTTGCGTCAAACAAGGCCTTACGAAAACCGTGAATACGTTCTTGAATACTGTAGTGTGCATGAGGACCTGTCAGCATAGCTATCCGTTTGCGGCCCGTTTTTATCAAGTGCTGTGTGGCCAGATAGGCACCCAGGCGATGATTTGGGTTAATCGAGGTGTAACCGGGCAGGTGCATATCGATCAGCACCATGGGTTTTCCTGAAGTGCGTATCGATTGCAGTAATTCTGTTTCAAAATATCCTGCACACAGAATGGCGTCTGGCTTATGCACCCTGATTTGATCCATCACTGGCTCCGCTGGACCAACTGCGATAAATGACAAAGTAATTCCAGCTCGCCTGCAGGCTGCTTCTGCTCCATGCAAAACGATAGAATAAAATGGGCTGCTCGACAAATTATTGTGCTGCCTGTGTAAAAGGAAGGCGATGCGACGTATGCGCCCAGGCCTTAATCTTGACAGGTCGTAACCCATTTCTTGCGCTGCATTAAAGACCAATACGCGCGTGGCTTCTGTCAAGCCAGTCTGATTTTTGAGTGCACGAGAAATCGTCCCCACTGAAAAACCAGTAGCTTCAGCCAGGTCACGTATGGTTATGCACATGCTATTAGAGAGAAAAATAGAGTCATCATAATTTGCTAAACAAATTTAAGTCGCTGTAATAAAAATTGTCTTTCGCGAACGTCGAAATAGTGAGGTTGTTGCCGTCGAAGCGGCTTTGACCGCAAACTACAGAAACTCATCTTTCTAAGTTGGTCCAAGTTTTTGAACAAAACGCATGCCCGTCGCCAGCAAACCTTCACGATAATAGAATCGTTGGGCCATAGGTTTTTGCAGACTGGTATCTAGTACGATAAAGCTACAATCGAGCCGTTTAGCTTCGTCGCGAACCTTGTCGAGCAGATCTGCACCAAGTCCTGAATTTCGCAGCGATACGGCGACAACTAAGTCGTCCACATATAGGTGTCGCCCGTAAAGCATGTTCTCTGATTCACGAAATCCGATCAGTCCGGCCAATTTTTCGTCCTGCCAAAGGCCTGATAATCGATATCCTTGTTGTGATTGACGATCTATTTGTTGCGCGAATGAGTCCAGATCTCCTAACTGTGGCCGGAGCTGTCGCATCAGTTCAAACCCTGCCTCAATATCAGCTTGGCTCTGCAACTGTTTGAACTCTCTACGCTTCATAAGCGGCTTCTAATCGACGAAAGGATGTTAGTGTACTATCCTCAAGCGTGACGCTATAGAGCCAAAAACTGGAAAAACGACTAGGACATGTTATTGGAAAATATTTTTATTAATAAGGAAGAAACGCCCCCTTTGTATCGACAGATTTACTTACGTTTCAGTAATTCCATCTCTGATGGTCGCTTGAAACCGGGTGATCGCGTACCTTCTGTCCGCGCGTTGGCTTCGGAGCTAAATCTGGCGCGAGGCACAATCGAAACTGCCTACCAGTTGTTGATCAATGACGGATATCTGATAGGGCGCGGAGCTGCCGGAACAATTGTGTCGCCGTTTATTAAGCCCGTCCCGCCAATCTCGACAACACCACTTAGTTCATTGGCTCAAAATTCTCTTGTTCACTCAGGCGAAGCGCCATTGCCATTTCAAATGGGACTGCCAGCGCTAGATGCATTTCCTCGCAAGCTATGGAACCGAATTGCCTCAAACGAATTGCGGCATTCCTTTTTAGACAGTTCAATTTGTCCAGATGCAAGGGGCCATTTGTCGTTACGAACGGCGGTTGCGGGGTACCTCGGCGTTTCCCGAGGTATATCTTGCACTCCAGGCCAGGTTTTCATTGTCGCGGGTTACCGGGCATGCCTTGACTTAATTTGCCGTAGCTTGTTGCAAACTGGCGATAGTTGCTGGGTGGAAGATCCCGGATATTTTGCAAGCAATAACTTTTTTAGAGAGGCCGGAGCAAAATTGATACCAGTACCTGTGGATGGTGATGGAATGGTAGTTGAAGCAGGTATTGAGCTAATGCCGGATGCACGCTTTGCAGTTGTCACGCCGACACATCAGAGTCCACTATGCGTTGCATTGTCGATGCCTCGTCGCCGGGCTTTGTTGGATTGGGCGAGTGATCAGGAAAGCTGGATTGTAGAAGATGACTACGACAGTGAGTATAGATATAACGGTCGGCCATTACCCGCACTAAAAAGCTTGGATGTGCAGAACCGGGTTTTGTATTGTGGAACGTTCAGCAAGGTGCTGTTGCCTGGTTTGAGACTTGCGTATTTAGTGGTGCCAGAAAAACTTGTTCCTCGTTTCACCGAGATGACTGACAAAATGCACAGCCATTGCCCTCATTTATGGCAGGTAACGACTGCCAGATTTATTGAAGGGGGACATTTTGGGCGTCATCTTAAAAAAATGAGGGATCTCTACTCGAAGCGGCGGCAACTACTGAGCGACGCATTGCTCGCAAAACTTGCTGACCGGCTGTCTATTGATCATCAGGTAGGAGGTATGCATCTGCTTGCGCGCTTGGGCAAGGGCTTGGACGATTGTGTCATTTCAGAAAATGCACAACGTGCTGGACTGAGTGTTCAGCCGCTGTCCAGATCGTATATTTCAGCAACCGCAGAGCGTGGCTTGCTGTTGAGCTTTACGAACGTGATCGACAGAGAGCAGGCAGCGGAATTGGCTGAGCGCCTTGCTCAAGCATTTGTCAGTCAGTGAAACGCCGCCCGTATTACGCAGTTACGCAGCGCTTTATTGATAGATGGATTGGCTTGCTTGCGAAATTTGCAAGTACAACAGACTCAAATCAATTTCTCTGAGCCCTCTGTGCCTTCTGTGCCTCTGTGTCGGCAGATTTTTTGAGCCGCCTTGAATTTAAAAGCTACCCGCAAACTGATAACGCTTACCCGGATGCCACATCGTCACGCAGGTAGCGATCATGTCGCGCGAGCGGGTGGTTCTGTGCAAGACCAGGCAGGCTTCTTTGGCTGAGATATGCAACATCTCGGCGATCTGTTTGGGTGGCAGCACTGCTTCTATGCTGTAATCAACCCCTTGCAAAGGCGCGACTGCGACCAGGTATTCGTTTGGGGTCATGATGCTGAAGTCTTGTTGCAGGTATTCTGGCGTTACGCTGGAGTTGACCCAGCGGTCTTCAACCTGTATCGCCACTTCGTTCTCAAAATGGACGATGACGGAATGGAATAAGCTATGGCCCGCCTTGACCTGGAATTTTGCTGCCAGTTGCTCGCTCGCGGTTTCTGCTTTTAACTCATGCAGTTCGCTGCGGTGAGTATGGCCGCGTGAGCGGATTTCTTCTGCGATGCTTTTGATTGCCACCAGTGTTGCCTGGTATTTTTGTTGTGCTACATAAGTGCCTGAGCCCTGTATGCGTGTCAGGATTTGTTCGCTGGTGAGTTCGCGCACGGCGCGGTTGACTGTCATGCGTGAGACACCAAACTGGCTGGCCAGCGCAGTTTCGGCGGGGATGGCATCACCTTCTTTCCACTTGCCTGACTGGATTTCCTGGAGCAGGGTATCTTTGATGACTTGAAACGCTGGGGTATCTGGCTTGCTGGGTTTCACAGTATGGCTGACATGGGAGTGATAGGTGTTTGCATTTTCTCATAGCACAGCGGTGATAGCGAATATATTGGCAGGTCTGTCACTAAGTGTCACTTGCTATCACTTAGTGTCCCTTAGTGCCGCTTAAGCTCACTTCTTGCGCGGTGATGCAGAAAATTTGCCGGCAATATCTAGTTCACGAAAACGCATGAGGATGAAATCGACAAACAGCCTGGTCTTGGCTGGCATCAGCTTGCTGCTGGAGTAGTAGAGCGAAATAGGGCCAATATCCGCATACCAGCTGGGTAGCAGGCGTAGCAATGTGCCGCTTTCCAGATAAGGCAATGCATGCAGCCTCGGCACCATGGCGACACCCAGATCTAGCAAGGCAGCACGGCACATGGCTTCCGGGTCATCCATGATAATACGTGTCTTCAATTCCATATGCGCTTCTTCACCCGCAGCATTGCGTAACGTCCACGAGCGCAGCCTGCCACTTTGTGGCGAGCGGCGCATGATGCCATCCAGGTGAGCCAGGTCTGCGGGTTTTGTTGGCATATTGTGAGCCGCGATATAGGCTGGCGAAGCAACCGGTATGACATGAGCACGCCCGATTTCACGCGCAATAACACCCGGCACCAGTTCTATGCCACCGCCGATGGCAACATCAAAACCTTCAGCGATGATATCTACGCTGCGGTTATCAAAATGCAGATCGGGTATGACATCAGGGTAAGTGTTAATAAAATCATTTACCGCAGGCAAAACATAATCTCGCCCAAAGGCCAGCGCCAGGCTGATCTTTAATACGCCAGCGGGTTTGCCGGCGACGTTTTCTACATTCGCCAGTGCAGCCTGTATGCTGTCCAGCCCACCCTTGATCTGCGCCAGGAATACTTCTCCCGCCTCCGTCAACATCAGGCTGCGCGTGCTGCGCTGGAACAAGCGTATGCCCAGACGCGACTCCAGCTTGGCGACATTTTTACTGACAGCCGCTGGCGTCAGACCCAGGTTACGTGCTGCCTGGGAAAAACTGCCTGCCTCGGCACTGCGGACGAAAGATTCTATGCTTGCCAGTGTTTCCATGATTCTCTCTGCGTTCAGTCTTTGATCTTGATTATTAGCTTCACTCTACTTTCAACCTTTGGTTGAAAGTGATGTTATCGATTATGGACTACTTGTAATCATTTAAAAAGCACAAAATAGCTACATCCAATCACGGATTACAGAAATTAAACCGAATCAAACTTAAGCAAGTCAACTACACAGGAGAACGACATGACACAAGCATTCAGTACACAAGCACTTAGCACACAAGCAAACACATCCAAAGCAAACCTGGCTGGTAAAACAGCCCTGGTGACCGGCGGTTCACGCGGTATAGGTGCAGCCATTGCACGCAAACTGGCAACAGATGGCGCAGCAGTTGCCATCACTTATTCCAGCAGCGCGCAGCAGGCAGAACAACTGGTGGCAGATATACGCTCAACGGGCGGCAAGGCTCTGGCTATCCGTGCTGATGCGCAAGATGCCGATGCAGTTAAACAGGCAGTGGCAAAAACGGTCGCAGAATTTGGCGGTCTCGATATCCTGGTCAACAATGCGGGTGCACTGGTCGCTGGCAGCATTGCAGATATCAGCATGGACGATTATCAACGCCTGATCGCTGTCAACGTGACAGGCGTGTTTGTCGCCTCGCAAGAAGCACAGCGTCATATGAAAGAGGGTGGCCGTATCATCAACATAGGTAGCGTCAACAGTGATTATGTGCCTGTACCTGGCTTGTCGCTGTATGCGCTGACCAAAGGAGCGGTAGCCTCTTTCACCCGCGGCCTGGCACGCGATCTGGGCGCACGCGGCATCACCGTTAATAATGTACAGCCAGGCCCGGTTGATACAGAAATGAATCCGGCCAACGGTGCTTTTGCTGACACCATGCGCAGCTACATGGCGACAGGCAAATACGGTACAGGCACACAGATTGCCAGCCTGGTTGCCTACCTGGCGAGTGAAGATGCAGCATTCATTACCGGTGCCAATCTCAAGGCTGATGGTGGCTTTGATGCCTGATATGCTTGATGTGGGCAGATAAAAAAATGCATGAATCAAAGAGCCGGATTGCCTGCAGGTTGGTGCAGCGCAGCCCGGCTTTTTTTGTGTGACAATAATGGCCGAATCCGGCGGGATATATCCTGCCGTATTGCGTAAGATTTCGATGTTTTCTATCTGATTAACATTTGGAGTTTTCATGACAGCCACAAGCTTTAGTAAATTCAGCGAACTGCACGCTGGCGCGGCACCCTTGTTGTTGCCCAACGCCTGGGATGCGGCCAGTGCTATCTTGTTTGAACGTGATGGTGCCAGCGCAATTGCCACCTCCAGTGCCTCGCTGGCCTGGGCACTGGGTTATGCAGATGGTGGCACCTTGCCCCGTGAAGAATTGCTGGCAGCCGTACGACGCATCATGCGTGTCATCAAAGTGCCTTTGTCCGTGGATATTGAAGATGGCTATAGCGACGATGCCGACGCCGTTGCCAGCCTGGTAGCCGACTTGCAGCAGTATGGCGTGGCTGGTATCAATCTTGAAGATGGCGGTGGTACACCTGAATTGCTGGTCGCGAAAATTAAGGCCATACGTAGCAAGCTGGCAGGTGCCGGATTTTTCATCAACGCCAGGACAGATGTTTATTTGCGTGGACTGGCGAGTGGCGATGCTGCCATACAAATGGCGATTAACCGTGCGCAAGCCTATCAGGCTGCCGGAGCCAGTGCTGCCTTTTTGCCAGGGCTATGCGACGCTGCAAGCATTTCTACAATTGCTCAGGCACTCGATATTCCAGTCAATATCATGGCTGTGCCAGGCATGCCAGACATCAGTCAATTGTTCGACGCCGGCTGCCGTCGTTTTTCGCTAGGGCCTGTGCCTTTCCAGCTTGCTTATCACCACGGCAGAGAGGGCGTGCACCAGTTTTTGCATCAAGGGCAGACAGCTGCATTATTCAAACATGAGCTAAGCTATCCATCTATGAATGCGGCTTTGAATATTGATGGCTGACATGTATTGCTAATAGATGGAAAAACAGATCATCCATGCGGGATGATCTGAAAAATATTCATGAATTTGACTGGGTTTAATTCATGGCGTGAGTTGCAATGCCCACGCTTCCCAGTCCCTTACCGGTTCACCACCAAGCTGTCTGTAGAACTGTTTTGCATTGCTATTGTCTGGTAGCACATCCCATTTCAATCTGCCGCAACCATGCTGCCTGGCATCGGCTATGACGGTTTCCATCAATGCCTTGCCTATGCCAAGCTGGCGTGCAGTTGCGCTGACATACAATTCTTTGAGTCGCCAGTCCGGGCGCAGGTCATAGGTGAAAGCGACCTCGACCATGACTGCATAGCCCAGCAAGGCACCTGTTGGTGCTGCCGCCACATAGGCCCTGAATTGCGGCTGTTCTGTATCCAGACCACGTTCCAGCAAGTCTTCAACGGTAACGCTAAATCCAGCTAGGTAGCCTTCAAAGGCGGCCAGTTCGCGCATCAGTTTCAACAAATCTGTTGCGTCGCAGGCCAGAGCAGGGCGTACGTTGAATTCGGTTGCTCCCGCGCTCATGCCAGTTCAGTGACTTCTGTTGTCAGACTGAATCCTTCATCGAGCCAGCCAGTGATGCCGCCTATCATGATTTTGACCGGGCGGCCAAGCTGCGCCAGCCTGATCGCCGCCTTGGTTGCGCCGTTGCAATGCGGGCCGGCGCAATAAGTCACAAACAGGGTATCTGCCGGATAGCTGGCCAGTTTTGAGGCAATGATTTTTCCCCTTAGCAGATTGATTGCGCCAGGTACGTGGCCTTTGGCATAAGACTCGGGGCTGCGCACGTCGAGCAAGACAAAATCGGCCTTGCCTTCAGACATGGCGTGGTGGGTATCCCAGCAATCTGTCTCAAAACGCAGGCTGTCTGCAAAATGGGCGATGGCTTCCTGGTTGCTGGCTGCGGCGACTTCAGTGACGACGGACATGGTGTTTGCCTTTCATGAGTGGGTTGACTATGTAGCTATTCTCGACCTTTTTTACATGGGTAAGTAGTGGCGTTAACGGCATGATCCGGTAATATCTCGCCAAAATGGCGAATGACTAAAATTTTTGCAGTTCCCCTTTATTATTCGCTTGCAAAAGTTGTATATACAACTTAAACTTTCTCTCAATGATTCAGCTTTGTCCGGTTTTGCGCATGTTTGCTGGCTTGACCGGATTCTTAAATTTGGGCGGTACATCTGCGATTTTGCCGCTATCCTGTATTCACTGACTGATGGAGAGAGACTATGAACAACGATCCACGCTGGGATGCCAGCCGCGAAATCCACGCACCACGCGGCGCAGAAAAAACCTGCAAGACCTGGGTAGCCGAAGCGGCTTATCGCATGATTCAGAATAATCTTGACCCTGCAGTAGCAGAAAACCCCAAGCATCTGGTCGTCTATGGCGGCATAGGCCGTGCAGCCCGTAACTGGGAATGTTATGACCAGATTCTGGCATCGCTGAAAGAACTGGGTGAAGATGAAACCCTGCTGATACAGTCAGGCAAACCGGTAGGCGTGTTCAAGACCCATGAAGACGCACCCCGTGTACTGATCGCCAATTCCAACCTGGTACCAAAATGGGCCAACTGGGAACATTTCAATGAACTCGACCGCAAAGGCCTGTTCATGTATGGCCAGATGACTGCCGGTAGCTGGATTTATATAGGTACGCAAGGCATCGTCCAGGGGACTTATGAAACCTTTGCCGAGGCAGGCCGTCAGCATTTCAATGGTGACTGGGGTGGCCGCTGGATATTGACCGCAGGCCTCGGTGGCATGGGTGGCGCACAACCACTGGCCGCCAGCTTTGCCGGTGCAGTATCGCTGAATATTGAATGTCAGCAATCAAGCATAGACTTCCGGCTACGTACCCGCTATGTCGACAAGCAAGCCAAAGATCTCGATGATGCACTGGCACTTATCAAACATCATTGCGACCGTAAAGAAGCGGTATCCATCGCCTTGCTCGGCAATGCTGCAGAAATATTGCCTGAGCTGGTCAAGCGCGCAAAAGCGGGTGGCATGAAACCTGATCTGGTAACGGATCAAACCTCTGCCCATGACCTCATCAATGGTTACCTGCCTATAGGCTGGACAGTCGCTGAGTGGAAGGCTGCGCAACAAGACGTTGCCCAGCATGCCAAACTGACCGCCGATGCATCACAAGCCTGCGCTGTGCATGTACAAGCCATGCTGGATTTTCACGCCATGGGCATACCGACAGTTGATTACGGCAATAATATCCGTCAGGTGGCTTTTGACACTGGCGTCAAGAATGCCTTTGACTTCCCTGGCTTTGTACCTGCATATATCCGCCCGCTGTTCTGTGACGGCAAAGGCCCATTCCGTTGGGTAGCTCTGTCGGGCGACCCGGAAGATATCCGCAAGACTGATGCCAAGATCAAGGAACTGTTCCCTGAAAATAAAGGCGTACACAAATGGCTGGAAATGGCCGGTGAGCGCATTGCCTTCCAGGGTTTGCCTGCACGTATTTGCTGGCTGGGCCTGGGTGAGCGTCATATTGCTGGTTTGGCCTTCAATGAAATGGTCAAAAATGGCGAATTGAAAGCACCGATCGTCATTGGTCGTGACCATCTGGACACAGGCTCTGTCGCCAGCCCCAACCGCGAAACCGAAGGCATGCGCGATGGTACAGACGCAGTCTCCGACTGGCCTTTGCTGAATGCTTTGCTCAATACCGCTGGCGGCGCCAGCTGGGTATCGCTGCATCATGGTGGTGGTGTGGGCATGGGTTACTCTCAGCATTCTGGCATGGTCATCGTTGCTGATGGTACAGATGCCGCGGCTAAACGCTTGGCGCGCGTACTGGTTAATGACTGCGGTTCTGGCGTTATGCGTCATGCGGATGCGGGCTATGAACAGGCGGTTGCTTGTGCTGAGCGTGAGGGTTTGAATTTGCCCATGATTAAGGGCGGTAAGTAAGCATAAGTGATTGGGATAATGCCGTAGGTTGGGCTACGGTTTGCCAGCCCAACACTCAGCGTTTAAAGAACGTATTTTTTTATCGACGGCCCAGTGTTGGGCTGATGAGGCGTAGCCCAACCTACGAAGCTCCAGCCTGGGCTGGAATGACGACATTAAAAGTATTCAGGAAAAACACATGAGTAATCATTTTGAAATTCAACCCGGCCAATTCACACTGAGCGACTTGCGCTCTATCTGGATCAAGGCGCAGCCTTTGAAGCTGGCCGAATCTGCCTATGCAGCCATCAATGCATCTTCAGCCACTATCGATAAAATCGTTGCCAAGGGCGATGCTGCTTATGGCATCAATACCGGTTTCGGCAAACTGGCCAAGACCCGTATCCCTGATGACCAACTGGAACTCTTGCAGCGCAATCTCATTCTGTCGCATTCCGTTGGCTCTGGCGAATTCATTTCTGATGAAATCGTGCGTCTGATTTTGGCGATGAAGATCGCCAGCCTGGCGCGTGGTGTATCTGGCATACGTGCTTCTGTGATCGACAGCATGATCGCCATGTATAACGCAGGCATCATGCCGACTATCCCGGTCAAGGGTTCGGTGGGTGCATCCGGTGATCTGGCACCTTTGTCGCATATGACCCTGGCTTTGCTGGGTGAGGGCGATGCGCGGGTGAATGGCAAACTGGTGCCAGCCAAAGAAGCACTGGCCGCCGCCGGTATCAAGCCTGTCGTTCTGGCAGCGAAGGAAGGCCTGGCACTTATTAACGGTACGCAAGTGTCCACTGCGCTGGCATTGAATGGCCTGTTCCTGGCAGAGCGTTTGCTGGAAGCTGGCACTATTACCGGTTCCTTATCAGTTGATGCTGCCAAGGGCAGTGATGCACCATTTGATGCGCGCATCCATAGCAGCCGCGGCCAGCCTGGCCAGATTGCGACTGCACAAATTTATCGCAGCCTGCTGGAAGGCAGTGAAATCCGTCAGTCCCATCTCGTCAATGATGAACGCGTGCAAGATCCATATTGCCTGCGTTGCCAGCCGCAAGTCATGGGTGCCTGCCTCGACATCATCAATAATGCAGCACGCACTTTGCTGATAGAAGCGAATGCTGTTACCGACAATCCATTGGTGTTCGTGGAAACTGGCGAAGTCATTTCTGGTGGCAACTTCCATGCAGAGCCTGTCGCATTTGCAGCAGATACCCTGGCGCTGGCGATAGCAGAAATTGGTTCCATCTCTGAACGCCGCATCGCCTTGCTGATCGATTCATCGATTTCTGGCCTGCCACCTTTCCTGGTGCCTTCTTCTGGTTTGAATTCTGGTTTCATGATCGCTCACGTGACAGCAGCAGCGCTTGCTTCTGAAAACAAGTCACATGCTCATCCATCCAGTGTTGACAGTATTCCGACTTCTGCGAATCAGGAGGACCATGTAAGTATGGCGACCTACGGCGCACGCCGTTTGCATGAAATGGCCCACAATACGGCGACTATCGTTGGCATAGAATTGCTGGCCGCAGCACAGGGTGTGGACTTCCATGCCCCTTTGCAAACATCGGCGATGCTGAAGCAAGTCCACACGCTTTTGCGCGAAAAAGTGGCTTTCTATGATAAGGACAGGTTCTTTGCACCTGATATAGAAGCAGCAAAAGCATTGGTCGTCGAAGGCCATCTGAGCGCGCAATGCCAGCAGTTGTACCAAAATCTGTATTTGGCCTGATTCTGCTTGAACCTGAGCAGTTTGTATTAAGATAGTGGCTCTCTCATCTGGGAGGGCCATTTTTGTATTTTGTTGAAAGCTTTTGATTACCATGCGTAAGTGGACAAGACTCGATTATCAAACCATGCCATGGAAAAATGGCGGCGGCAGTACGATTGAGCTGGCAATATTTCCAAGCGGTGCAAGCCTCGATCATTTTGTCTGGCGTCTGAGTACGGCTGAAGTAAGCAGCAATGGCCCGTTTTCGCATTTTTCCCAGATAGACAGGACGCTGGCGATTTTGTCTGGTGAAGGCCTGATACTGCATGGCGATAGCGAACAGGTTCATGGTCAAAGTGTTTTCCTCAAACAGGACAGCCTGCCGCATCAGTTCAAAGGTGAAACACCCATCAATGCTGAACTCTTGCATGGCACCGTGCTGGACCTGAACGTGATGACGCGACGTGACGTCTGTACCCATCACATGCAAAGGCTGGAAGCTGGCAAGCATTTCATCGAAGCCAATGATGCCCAACAGCTTTTGCTGTTCTGTGCCAAAGGTAGTGCCAGCCTGACTACTGGTGAGACTTTGCAAGACTATGATTGCTGCCTGTTTGAAGAAGAGCATGAACATCAGGGCATACGCCTGAACCTGCACGCTGATGAAGAGGCGGTGCTTTACCTGATACGCATACAATTTTTGAGCATGGGTGACAGCTAATGACAGCTACAGCTTTACACTGGGACAGCCTGTGGACCAATGTACACCTCGCATGTATGACAGATGGCTATGGCGAAATCAGGGATGCCGCTATCGCCGTCAAGGATGGCAAGATCGCCTGGCTGGGCAAGCAAAGTGAATTCCCTGCCGGGTATGTCGTCGCCAAAACCCATGATGGCAAGGGCTGCTGGCTGACACCCGGCCTCATCGATTGCCACACCCATCTGGTGTATGCCGGTAACCGCAGCAATGAATTTGAAGCGCGCCTGAACGGCGTCGCCTATGAAGAAATCGCCAGACAGGGTGGCGGTATCAATGCCACTGTGCGTGCTACCCGTGCAGCGTCTGAGGATGAATTGCTGGCAGCAACGCTGCCGCGCCTGTATGCCATGCTGGCTGAGGGCGTGACGACGCTGGAGATCAAGTCTGGCTATGGCCTGGATCTGGAAACCGAGACCCGCATATTGCGCGTGGCCAGGCGCATAGGGCGTGAATTCCCTATACGTGTCAAAACTACGTTTTTGGGGGCACATGCCTTGCCGCCAGAATATGCAGGCAGGGCCGACGATTACATCAAACTGGTTTGCGAGCAGATGTTGCCAGCTCTAGTGGCTGAAGGTCTGGTCGATGCCGTCGATGTATTCTGTGAAAAAATTGGGTTCACGCCAGCACAAACCGAACTGGTGTTCCAGGCTGCGCAAGCGCATGGCTTGCCAGTCAAACTGCATGCTGAACAATTATCTGATCAGGGTGGTGCAGCATTGACGGCGCAATATAAAGGCCTGTCTGCCGATCATCTGGAATATTTATCGGATGAGGGTATAGCAGCGATGGCAGCCAGTGGCACTGTGGCCGTATTGTTGCCAGGTGCGTTTTACTTTTTGCGCGAAACCAGATACCCACCGTTAGCTGCCATGCGTGCGACTGGCGTGCCGATTGCGCTGGCAACTGACTGCAATCCTGGTACTTCGCCCATGACTTCGCTGTTGCTGACCATGAATATGGCTTGCACCCTGTTCCGCATGACACCACTGGAAGCACTGCAGGGTATTACCTGCCATGCAGCGCAAGCCCTGGGTTTGAGTGAAGAAACTGGCAGTTTGGCAATAGGCAAGGCGGCTGATTTCGCGCTGTGGGACATCGCCAGACCGGCAGACCTGGCGTATCACATCGCGGGCAACCCCTCGCAAGCCAAAGTGTTTGCAGGTAAGTTGCTGGCCTGATGATGTCTGATTTTCTTTGCTGATTGACATTTTTTAACCCCGCGTAGACGGGGTTTTCTTTTGATCGCTGTCGTTGAAGACTATAATCTTATACAGCCATACACAAACGCACCAGACTCTACTATGACGACAATAAAACAAAAAATCACTAATGCAAGCCAACGCTGGCACCTGGGGCGCTGGGCTGCAGGACTGGTTGGGCTGGTCTTATTGCTGGCTGCCCTGAGTTGGGCTTTTTTGCCGGGTGTCGTCAAACGTATCGCTGCCGAGCAAGTGCAGCAGCAGATAGGCCGCAAGCTGGACATGACGGATATCCGCTTTTCCCCCTTCAAACTGGCGCTGACGATAGAAGGCTTGACCCTGTATGAGGCTGACCAGCGCACAGCGGCAGTCAAGGTTAAGGAACTGGTGCTGAATCTGTCGCTGGCATCGGTGTTTCGCCAGGCCCTGATCGTCGATGAAGTCAAACTCACTGAGCCTTATGTGCATATTATCCGTACTCCGGGTGAAGGCTATGGTCGCTACAACTACAGCGATATCCTGGAAAAAATCGCCGCCATGCCCAAGAGCGAATCGACGACACGTTTTTCGCTGGCAAACCTGCAGCTTGCAGGTGGGCGCATAGAGATAGATGACAAAGTCGTCAATGAACAGTTCAAGATAGAGGCGCTGCAAATTGGTGTGCCCTTTGTGTCCAATTTTCCTAATCAGGTTGAGAGTTTTGTAGAGCCTTTGTTATCGGCCAAGGTCAATGGTTCAAATTTTGTACTCAAGGGCAGGGCCAGGCCATTCACAAATAGCTTGGATACTTCACTGGCGATTGATTTGGATAAGCTGGATCTGACACAATATCTGCCCTATGTACCCGTGGCTTTGCCTGTGCAAATCCAGAACGTAAAACTATCTACCAAACTGGATTTGATTTTCAGCCGCAAGAATGCCCATGCCGAACTATTGTTGGCGGGTGACGTCAATCTGGATGATTTGCATGTCAACGATAAGTCAGATGCACCCTTGCTGAAGCTGGGCAGCCTGCACGCGCAAATCAAGCAAGTCAATGTCATGACAGCTGCAGCCAGCATCAGCAAGCTGGAACTGACATCACCAGAAATCTGGCTGGATATCAACCAGCAGGGGCAATTGAACTGGGCTAGTTTGGCTGCCCCGGCTAACCCAGCCAAAGATGGCAAAGCAAATAGTAAGAATACAGCAGTGCCAGCAGTGGCAAGCGCCTCTGCTTCTGCATCGTCTTCAGCAGCGAACGCGGCAAAACCTGTCACAGTCTTGCAGCAACTGGCAGAGTTGCAATTGTCAAAAGGGATTGTGCATTTCCGTGACGCCAAGCATGCCAACCCCGCACAGATGGTCAATCTCAAAGAGATCAGCTTTAGCGCGCATGGACTGTCATCTTCAACTGACGCCAAAGCTGCGCCTTTCAAGCTTGCACTGAGTGGTGAAAATGACGAGAGCCTGAAACTGGAAGGCGAGGTGCAAGCTCTCGCTGGCACGCTCAAAGCGCAACTGGCTTTAAATTCCTGGTCACTGGCTACTTACCAGCCTTTGCTGAGCAATTATCTGCTCGCAAGTGTCAGCGGGAAGTTTGATGTAAATGCACAATTGCAAGTTCAAAAAGGACTGGTGCAAGTCGATGATCTGGGGATGAAACTCAGTCAGTTTGCCATCAAGCCCAAGTCTGCTGATGATGGTATTTTTAATCTGAAAGCATTGACGCTTGATAAGTTGACCCTGAACATGGAGAGCAGGCAAGTCAATATAGGCAGTATATTGTTTGATGGTTTGGTGACCGATGTATTGCGCGATGAACAGGCGGTATTGAATTTTAAAAAATGGCTGAAATCTGGTGCTGGCACAAATCAGACTGCACCTGAAGTGACTGGCAATAATGCGGCAAGCACCGCATCTGCTCCTGCATGGAAAGTCAATTTGGCCAGCCTGGATTTCAAGGATAGTGCTGTCAGTTTCAACGATAAATCCATGTCGCCAGAAGTAAAAATCAGGCTTGACGGTTTTAACCTGCATGCAGAAAAACTCAGCAGCGATATGTCGCAGGCAGTGAAAATGACTCTGCAGACCAATATAGGTAAAAAATCGAAACTGATTCTTGATGCAACAGCATCCAGCCAGTTAAAAAATATCAGCATGAATCTGGATGGACAGGGTTTGCCTGTGTCGGCATTGTTCCCCTATGTATCACCGTATGTGAATGCTGCGCTGACACGTGGCAGGGCAGATATCAAGGGTAAGCTGAACCTGACTAATGTCCTCGATAGCAGCAGACAGATCAATTATGAAGGTATGCTGGCACTGAACGATTTTCACCTGCTGGAAAATGGCGCTGAAGAAGATTTCCTGGAATGGAAGAATATCTCCATGGATGGTATCAGCGCCCAGATTGGCGGCGACAAACAATTGGTCAACCTGAAGAAACTTGCTCTCAACGACTTTTATGCGCGTGCCATTTTATCTGCCAAGGGCAAGCTGAATATACAAACCATACTTAGCACCAAGAAAGCAGATGCAGAAGAAGCTGAAGCAACTGCTCATGCAACTCAGGCAGATGACGCCGCCAAAGCCGTCACCAGCAAAACTGCGACATCGACTATCGTTACCGTACCCTTGCCGGCTAAGGTAGAAAAAGCCAATTCGGTTGCGATACGCATAGCGCAGACCACACTCAAGGGCGGTAATATCAATTTCACCGACAATTTCGTCAAACCGAATTACACCGCCAATCTGACGGGTGTTGCCGGTACCATAGGTGCGATAGCCTCAGACAATCCTCAGCCTGCAAGCATAGAACTGACAGGTAAGGTCGATGATGATGCACCACTGCTCATATCTGGCGCTTTGAATCCTTTGTCCAATCCGATTTTCATGGATGTGAAGGCCAGCGCAAACGGTCTGGAGCTGACACGGCTGACGCCTTATGCGGCCAAGTATGCAGGTTATGTCATAGAAAAAGGCAAGCTGTCGATGCAGGTGTCTTACCGCATAGAGAACCAGCAATTACAGGCAGAAAATGATGTGCGCCTTGATCAGCTGACTTTCGGCGAAAAAGTGGATAGCCCGACCGCGACCAAATTGCCTGTCATGCTGGCCGTGGCCCTGTTACGCGACAACCAGGGCAGGATAAATATTAATTTACCGATCACCGGTTCCCTGTCTGATCCGCAATTTTCAGTCGGTGGCATTATCTTCAAGGTTTTCATGAACGTGATTACCAAGGCCGTGACTTCGCCATTCGCTTTGCTGGGTTCCATGTTTGGTGGCGGCGAAGAACTGGCTTATACCGAATTCCTGGCAGGTCAAACCATCCTGACGCCCGAGGCAACAGCCAAACTTGATAATCTGGCCAAGGCACTTAAAAGCCGCAGTGCCTTGAAGCTGGACATCATAGGCCGGGTAGAGCCAGCGACTGACAGTGACGGTATACGCCAGATATTGCTGCTGCAAAAAATGCGCGAATTGAAATGGAAAGACGTGCATCAAAAAGACCGCACGATCAAGAAAGAAGACATCGTCATTACAGATGCAGAAAAAGCCAAATATGTAGAAGAAGTCTATCAGGCAGAAAAATTCACCAAGCCACGTAATGCGATTGGCCTTGCCAAGACCCTGCCAACCGCAGAAGCCGAGAAAATGATACTCGCCAATACCCAGGTCACGCCGGATGCCTTGCGCAGTCTGGCGCAAAAACGTGCAGATAATGTACGTGATTATCTGGAAGATGTTTCTGGCATTGAACGCGAAAGATTATTCCTGATTGCTCCGAGGCTGAATGCCGATGGCATCAAAGACAAGGGCAGTCCGAGCCGGGTGGATTTTTCGCTGAAATAACTGAAAACAGCTTCAACCAGATGAAAGCAGCGCAAAGTGATTGCCTGCTGTAATTAGGTGGCGCGTTGATGCTGTTGCAGTAGTTGCAGCAATCGCAGCAGAGATTGGTATATGACTCTGCTGCAGCCCTGTTACTGCGCTGCGCGCTTCGCTGTTCGCGTATGTATACCACCCTTTTTCCAGACGGGCATAGCAGTATCGTTAGCCACTGCATAACCCAGATTCAAGGTAAATTGCGCCTGTTGTAGCATGCCGCTTAAATCCCATGCCGGGTTATAGCGGTCGCGCGGGGTATGGTAGTCTTTTTTAAACGCTTTCATTTGCGCAGCCTCTTGTTCGGCATCATGATCGAAGGCAAATGATCCATCACCAGAAAACACGGCTGAACCGACATTAAATGCTGGAACACCGGCCCGCACGAAATTGAAATGATCTGCGCGAAAGAAGGCACCTCCTAAATCGGCAACGGGTGGTGCAATACGTAAGCCCATTTTTTTGGCAACGGACGTGGCGGTGTTAAACAGGCTGCTGTGCTCACTGCCTGCTACGCCCATGTCCTGGGTTTTGCCGACAAAATTCATGCTGTCCAGATTGAGATCAGCCGCAGTGTTTGCCAGTGGCCACAATGGGTGTTGGACGTAAAATGCACTGCCTAGCAGGCCTTGTTCTTCTGCCGCAGGCCATAAGAAAATCTGTGTGCGTTTAGTTGGATGTGCCACTGCAGCTTGTGCCATGGCTAGCAATGCAGCTGCACCGGAAGCATTATCTACGGCGCCATTCCAGATTTGTGCGGGTTTGCCCGGTTCTTGCACTATGCCCAGATGATCCCAGTGCGCGGAATACAGTACGGCCTGTTCTTTGAGTTTTGCATCCTTGCCGGGTACCATGCCAATGATATTTTGTTGTTCCACTTTACGCACTGTACTGCGCAATGCCACATGTATCCTGGCATCCAGAGCAACAGGTTTAAATTCACGGGTTTCAGCTTGTGCGCGCAGCGTATCCAGGTCTTGTCCAGCCGCAGCGAACAGGGCTTTTGCGGTATCTTCCTGCAGCCAGCCTTCCAGTGCATTACCCTTATTGTCATCGCTGCCAAGGCTGAATCGCTCGTGGCTAAAAGATGTTTGTGGCACGTTCCAGGCGTAACTTGCTGATGGCGTAGTGTGTATCAGTAAAACACCCGCAGCACCTTGTCGTGCCGCTTCTTCAAACTTGTAGGTCCAGCGACCATAATAGGTGAGTGCCTTTCCTGCAAAACGATTTGGTTCTGCCACGGTTGGCTGGGGATCGTTGACCATCATGATCAGCAACTTGCCTTTCAGATCGACGCCTTTGAAATCATCCCAGCGTTCTTCTGGTGCGCGCACACCGTAGCCGACAAATACCAGCGGAGCATCGAAATCATTGTCGGCTTTGCCGTTGGAAGAACCATACACAATCTCAGCTCCCAGAGCTGGCGACAGGGTAGCTTTGTTTGTTTCAAAACGGAGTTGGCTACTACTGAGGGTTTGGCTGCCAACCAGTGTTACCGTTTGTCTATAGCCGTTTGCGCCCGGTAAGGGCACTAAACCCATTGCTGCTGCCTGGGCTTCCAGATAGCGCACTGCGAGATCGCCACCGCGTTGTCCGGTACCGCGCCCTTCCAGCAAGTCGTCAGATAAAAATGCCAGATGCGCACGCAAAGGCGCTTCCTGTACTTGTTGCGCCTGGACGGGCTGATGGTACAGCGCAAAATGTAAAGCGATGCTAGATATGGCGATAGACGCAAGGCGCATCAGTACTCCTGTGAATTCTATAAATTGATTTGATTTGGCTTGATTTGCGCCAGATCATATTACAAAGCAGGTGTTTTTTTCGTTGCTTTAGATATTAATTGATGTATGAAAACAGGAAAACAGCCATGTTCTCTAATTACTTGTCTTGAGGCAATGACAATCTTGATTGCTTGATGCACAAGTGAACAATTATTTCAAAAAATACATTTTCCGTGGAGTAAAAGCAGGATTTAGCTCCTGACTTGTTGTCGAGGGCTGTGTGACTGATGATTATTCTGATAATGAACAGGATTTATTGTTGTTTTGCGAGTAATCTTGATTTATCCTGAAGCCATCTGTTTTATCTATCGCAATAAGGAGTAGTAATGACTTCTGCAACGCTCGCCAGCATTTTGTATGTTGAAGACGATGCTGATATACAAACCGTGGCTCAAATTGCTTTGGAAGTTGTCGGTGGTTTCAGTTTGAAAACTTGTAGTTCAGGGGCGCAGGCCATTGCCGAAGTTAATGCTGGCTTTGTCCCTGATTTGCTGCTGCTGGACGTCATGATGCCGAATATGGATGGCCCGACCACCCTGGCAGAGCTACGTAAATTACCAGGCACTGCTTCTACGCCGGTGATCTTCATGACTGCCAAGGTGCAGTCATCCGAAATGGATTTTTATAAGTCGCTGGGCGCTATAGGCGTCATTGCAAAACCTTTTGATCCTATGGAACTGTCTATCCAGGTGCGAGGTTTATGGCAGGAGAAGGCTTAAATGTCTGACAAAAATGATAGCCTGCAAGAAAAATTGCTTGCTCTCGAGGCAATTTTTTTCCAAAAATTGCCGTCAAAGTTTGAAGAGATAACCAGTACTCTGCAAAAGGTCGTTGAATCCCCAACTGACAAAGAGTCCATGGTTGTCCTGCACCGCCACCTGCATACCATGGCAGGTTCTGCCGGTACTTTTGGTTTTGCTGACATAGGCACGCAGGCCAGGGTATTTGAATCCACCTTGAAGCCGCATCTTGAAGGAAAAGCCTGGGACCCGGCCGAGTTACAAGCCTATTCGGAAGAAGTTAACCGTTATTTTGAATATGCCCTGAAGCATGACAGCAAGCCAGTCAATGGTGTGGCTGAAAGCGTGCAGG
Organism: Undibacterium sp. TC4M20W; assembly: GCF_049340245.1. Taxonomy (NCBI): domain Bacteria; kingdom Pseudomonadati; phylum Pseudomonadota; class Betaproteobacteria; order Burkholderiales; family Oxalobacteraceae; genus Undibacterium; species Undibacterium sp. TC4M20W. The sequence continues at coordinate 108,990 of NZ_JBMPPI010000008.1, read as the reverse complement.
AAGAAGAGCGCGAACTCAGTGACCCACACCTGATCTATCTGGTGGATGAGGATGAAGCGCAAAATCAGGAGATTACCACGCAGCTTGAGCATTTCGGCTATGAAGTGGTGCGCATCAATCACCTGGCTGCACTGGCAAAGGCGGTGGCTACCCGCAGACCGCATGTCATCGTCATAGAGCTAAGCTTCCCGGAAGGTAAGGTCGCTGGTGCTGAAGAAATCTCACGCATCAAGCAGATAGAACGTTTCCGTATTCCCACTGTGTTTGTGTCCCGTTCCAGCAGCTTTGATTCGCGTCTGTTGGCCGTGCGCGCCAGTGGTGACGGTTATTTCACCAAGCCTGTCGATGTTGTTGCACTGACTGAACGTATAGAATCCCTGCTGCAACTCGATGAAAACAAGGGTTATCGCGTGCTCATCATTGATGATGACGCCGTGACCTCCAAGTTTTACGGTGCGATTCTGCGTGATGCCGGCATGAATGTTTATCTGCTCAATGACCCTACGCAGATATTGACGGTGATGACAGATTTCCGTCCTGAATTGCTGCTCATGGATATTTACATGCCAGTCTGCAGTGGTGTCGAACTCTCGCGCCTGATCCGGCAAGATAATTCTTATGTCGATGTGCCCATCGTATTCCTGTCCAGTGAGGCTGACCTCAGCAAGCAACTTGATGCTGTCAGGGCAGGGGCGGATGATTTCATTACCAAGCCGGTAGCGCCTGAATACCTGAAATCTTCGATTGCTTCAAGGGCTGAGCGTTACCGCTCCTTGCGAGCCCTGATCATGCGTGATGGCCTGACAGGTTTGTTCAATCATACGGCGATCAAGGAACAACTGGCATCCGAGATTTCCCAGGCGGGCCGTACCGGTTCGCCACTGGCCCTGGCGATGATAGACCTGGATAATTTTAAAACGATCAATGACACTTACGGTCATCCCGCTGGTGACCAGGTCTTGCGTACGCTGGCAAGGTTGTTACGCCAGCGCTTGCGCCGCAGTGACATCGTTGGCCGTTATGGTGGAGAAGAGTTTGCCGTGATTTTCCCGGACACCAATGCCACCACGGCGCGCCGCGTTCTTGATCAGGTCAGGCTGGCCTTCACCAAGATACAGCAGCACTGCGAGGGTGGACATTTCTCGGTCAGTTTTTCTGGAGGCGTAGCGGATCTTGAGTCTACGTTGGATGCGGATGAATTATTTGATATTGCCGATGCCGCCATGTATGTGTCGAAGCAGGAAGGGCGCAACCGCATCAGTCTGGCCTGAACTTAGCTACTGAGCAGGAAGTAAAACAGGAAATAAGACAGGAAACTAAACAGGCTGCCATGGAGACCCAACTCCGTGGCAGCCTGTTTAGTTTACGGCACAGGTTTGTACCTGCTTTGTTTCTTATGCTTACATATTGAAAAAGCAAGAGCAGACAAAGTTCGGTGTACACTGGAGTGTCTTTACTGTTGTTCAGGTCGCTTAGTGTTTTCAAAATTACTTCTCGGCAATTCGACTTTGGCTGCCATGTTGATGCTCTACCTGCTGCTGGCGTTTGCGAGTGTTGGTGTAGGCAGGCATAGTTCGCCCGAAAGTCAGTTGCGCAAACAGGTGAATGCCTGGTGGTTTATCTTCCCCGTGGTCAGTCTGAGCCTGTTTTTATATCCGTTGGGGCCACTGCTGATGGCCTTGCTTATCGTATTGCTGGCAGTGCGTGAATTGTCCCTGCACTACACCGGCCCCCGTTGGCGCTTCCTGTTGTCATGCTTTGTTTTGCTGGTTTTGCAGGTGGGTTTGCAATATGTGGAAAGCTTTGATGCTGGGCTGATTTTGCCTGCCTTATTGTGTCTGCAAGCGCTGCAGTTTTTTATCTGGCGACAACGCAATCATTTACTTCTCATGCTGTTTTTGCTGCTCTGCTACGGCCTGAGTTTCATGCTGGATTTATTGACCTTGCCATTTTCAAATGAAGTCAGGCTGGCCTGGTTTTTTTATCTGTTTGTAGTAACTGCACTCAATGATATTGCCCAGTTCGTCAGTGGCAAAATTTTTGGCAAACAAACCATCGCCCCCACCATCAGCCCGAATAAAACTGTACAGGGTTTGATCGGCGGTGTCGTGATTTCCATGTTGGTATCCCTTGGCCTTGGCATGTATTTGCATCTGGCCAACCCCGGTTATTTACTGTTGATGGGTATCTTGCTGTCGCTCGGCGGTTTTGCCGGTGATCTGATATTTTCAGCAGCTAAACGCTATCTGAAGATCAAGGATTTTTCTGAACTGATACCCGGACATGGCGGCATACTGGACAGGGTAGATAGCCTGGTCCTGACAGCACCTTTGCTGTATCTGGGATTGTTATTTTGAAGAAAAGAATTTAATAAGGACTATGCATGACAACAGAATTGCAAACAAAATGGCTGTGCAGTGAATCTGGCTTTGATAGCCATGACAGTACCCGTTTGTTTTATCGCATTTGGCAACCGCTGGCGATTCCTGCAGGCCAGCCACAAAAAGCCCTGATATTTTTACACCGCGGCCATGAGCATTCTGGTCGGATAGGCACGCTGGTAGAGCAATTTGGTTTTACCGGGGACTGGGCGTTTGCCTGGGATGCACGTGGCCATGGCAATTCACCGGGTGAACGCGGTGATGCACCCGATTTTCAAACCATGGTGCGCGACTTTGACAGCTTCATCAATCATATCCATCAGACCTACGGTATCGCCAAAGAAGACATGCTCATTGTGGCAAACAGCGTGGGTGCCGTGATTGCCGCTACCTGGCTGCATGACTATGCGCCGCGTGTTCGTGGTGTGGTTATGGCGGCTGCTGCATTTGATATCAATCTGTACGTGCCATTGGCTAAACCGGCGCTGCGTTTTGCCACCTGCTTCAAGCCTGACTTGTTTGTGACCAGCTATATACGCTCATCCATGCTCACGCATTCTGCTGAACAGGCCAAAGCTTATGATGCCGACCCGCTGATTACCAAGAATATTTCTGCCCGCGTTTTGCTGGACCTGGCCGATACTGCCAAGCGGGTAGTGCAAGATGCCCAGGCGATAGATGCGCCTGTGCTGATGCTGGTCGCTGACAAGGATTACGTCGTCAAACAGGCACCGCAAAAGCAATTTTTTGAAACTATCTCATCTACACTGAAACGCTATGTCCTTATAGAAAATTGCCATCACGCGATTTTTTATGAGAGCGAAAACCAGATGCAGCAAGCCATACAGGCCGCTAAGGATTTCATCAATGAATGTTATGCCAAAGAGCTGTTGCCCTTGCCGCATTACTTCAAGGCAGATACCTTAAGCCAGAGTGCGCGCCAATACCAGGCATTGCAACAAGGCAAATTAGGTGGGGCGCTGGAAAACGCTTTTTACGGCATGCAAAAATTCATGCTCGGTCACTTGGGCAGGCTCAGCAATGGCATGACGATAGGTTTGCAACACGGTTTTGATTCTGGCGCATCCCTCGATTATGTTTATCGCAACCAGGCAGGTGGTCGTTTGCTGATAGGTGGCATGATAGACCGTGGTTATCTGGATGCGATAGGTTGGCGCGGTATACGCCAGCGCAAGGCACAGATGCAGCAGACTTTGTCTGACCTGATACAGCAATACCCGGCAGACCAGCCTGTGCGCATACTTGATATTGCTGCCGGTGGTGGTCGCTATGTACTGGAAACCATCAAGCGATTCCAGAACCGCAATATAGAAATCAGCCTGCGTGACTTTGATCAAGCCAATCTGGATCAGGCCAAATTGCTGGCAGAGCGTTTGCAGTTGAAAAACAAACTCAGCTATCAATGCCGCGATGCCTTTGCCGCTACCAGTTACCCGGCAGAAGAAGACGCCTATGACATCGTCATCGTCTCTGGTTTGTATGAGCTGTTCAGTGACAATGTGCTGGTACTGGCATCCTTGCGCGGCATACAGCAGCAATTGAAAATTGGCGGGCATCTGGTTTACACCGGCCAGCCATGGCATCCGCAGTTATTGATGATCGCCAAGACCCTGAATAGCCATCGCGGCCAGTCATGGCAAATGCGTCCACGTCCACAGGCAGAGATGGACGCCCTGGTCGCCAGCATAGGTTGCAAAAAAATTGCGACTCAGCTTGGTATAGCGGGGATATTTACGGTGTCGGTGGCGCAGCGTGATGCGGCAGTGCCCGTTTTATCCGATTGAACAAAGTCCAGAGCAAGAGCAGCAGGACGATGATCAACACGGCATTCAGCCAGACTGCTGGAAGCTGAAACGCTACCAGCAGGGCCAGCAAACCAAAGGCAAAAGCACGGTCGCTTTTGCCCATGGGGCCGTCAAAGCGGCGTTTTGAACCTGCTAGCAAGGCGGCAACGCCTGCAAACTCTGTCAACAGTGCCAGCATGGCTACCGCAATCAGCAAAGGTACTTGTATCCCCGTTACCAGGGCAAAAGGCAAGGCCAGGGCGGCATCTGAAACCTGATCGCCAAGCTCATTGAGAATCGCTCCAAAGGCAGTTTTTTGCTGGGTGAAGTTGGCCAGCATGCCATCTATCGCATTCAGCGCCATGCGCACGAACATAAAGACTGGCAGCCCCAGCCACAAGCTTTTATTCTGCGGATAACAAGCCAGTGCAATGCCATAGGCGATGGACAAAACCATCGCCAGCAGAGTTACCTGATTTGGCGTGATATGTCGTTTCGCCAGGCTAGCCAGCAAAGGTTGCAGCAATTGCTGGAAGCGTGGCTTCAGTTGGTAAATAGAAAAACTCATGGTCTGCTGTTTGTTCCTTGTGACATATACAGTTTGGCCAGCAATATACATCGGCTATAACCCATGGCGCAATGCAGGTAAACCGTTTTGCCCGATTCAATTTCCTGGCGCATGTATTGCAAAATTTCATCGCTTACCTGTTTGCCCGGCTTGAGCAGATCAAGCAGAGGGAAATGTTTGTAAGCGTGCTTGCGCAAGGCAGGCGTTTCGCTGAGTTCATTTGCCAGGTCGATGATGCTGCAATCTGGTGGCAGTTGTTTTGCCTCCCGGCTACTGAGGCGGCGCCCCACCCAGAGTCGATCTGTCAATTTGATGATGACGGGTTTGCGCCTCTCACGCCAGACAACGGCCAGCCAGGTAAGCTGGTAACCGAGCAAATAAGGTGCATACATGGCCCATATCCACCACGGATATTGCCCCTGTTTTTTATGCAGGAAGTGAACATCGTTACGATAATAAGCCAGGCTGACCAGGGCGAGACCGCATGCTATATACAAAGCCAGCCAGCTATGGGCAAAGATGAAGCCGGTGATAAAAAATATGCTGGCAAATATCAGGTAATAAAACGCTACATGCGGTTCTGCTCTTTTCGGTTTGATAAAGACGAGGCAAAACAATCCCAGTAAACTGCCGCCCAGCACATCCAGCAAATGGTGTTGATAAGTGAATACCGTCGAGGCCGCTGTGAGAAGTAACCATGTAGCCAGCGCCATGCGCAGCGGTCTTGCGCGGACATGCTCGCGCAAGGCGCTCCAGAATAACAGGCAGTAAGCAACATGCAGCGAAGGTAATTGATTATATGGTTTATCCGTTAGCGCCAGATAATCATATAGATATGCACACCATGCAGAGGAGATGGCAGGTCTGGGCCAGCTGAATTGAAGAGGGTAGAGCACGAAGATGAAGGCTGCAATGACTGTTGCCAGTAACAGGCGCTGGCTGAGCAGGCGTAATTGATCCTGGCTGCGCACTACAAAGAATGTCAGACAAAAAAACAGGCCTGAACTGAGGTAGGGCAGTATCATCCATTGCAAAAACGGGATGTCAGCCTCAAATGTCAGGGCAGCGTGTCTTACCACTCCTTGCCGCTGCGCCAGTATATTCGCGGTCAGATAGCACAAGCCAAATGCCAGGGAATTCAGCAACCAGTGACGCAAGCGGTGTTGCACAGTTGCAGGAGTGGATGGCATTTGATATATGTTTAGCCTTAACAGTGTGATATTTTAGCAGGATGAATCAAGTTAAAAAATATAAACGCTGCATGGTATTGGCAGGTGGTGGGTTTCGTTTTGGTATTTACCTGGGAATGTACGCAGCCGCCTGCGAGGCTGGTCGTGCGCCAGATATACTGCTGGCCAGTTGCGGCGGTGCGATTGCGGCAAGCATCATTGCCGGGCTTCCTGACGATGCGCAACGCAAGGCATGGCTGAGCTCTGAAGAAATGTACCATTACTGGAGCGGTTTGAAATCTTCTCCCAGGGCAGGCATAGTCCGCGCCTTGGCCTTGGCCGCCAAACGTGGTTTTGGCCGTGACTCTGCCAGCACCATACCTGACCTGTTCAACGAATACCTGTTTGAAATCCCGGCGGAATTGCCCTTGCCACGATTGGCGGCAAGCGAGCAGTCAGTAGCCACTGCCATCATAGGTGGCAAATTGCTGTTTGACGAAAACGAAGTCGGCCTTGCCCGTGGCCAGCGCAAATTATTTGCCGAAACCGTGTTTTGTGATCCAAGAGCTGCAGCGCTGCTGGATGGCATGGCTTCACCACTGGCTGACCCGCGTTGGGGTGAGCACGCCATTTCAGAACAGTTATTGTGTGACGTGCAAACGCCAACCAGTCTGGCAGCACGTATTTCTATTACCGATATGTTTTATTTTCGCTGCCATACCCACACTGATGGCAATTATTTTGGTGGCGTACTGGACTTGTTCCCCATAGAGATCGCCAAGCGCCTGGCCGATGAAGTCATGATGGAATTCAAGCAAAGCTTTGACCAGGCTTTTTCCATCCCTGCCTGGCGTACAGTCCTGGGTCTCGATGGCAATGCCCGCCTGCGCTATGCAAATGGTCAGGCAGTTGATGTGCGTATCGATACCTCCGATGTAGCGACGGTCTTGGCCAAAGAGTCGGTACAAAAGAAACTGGACTGGCGCATTAACCGCATACGCCTGAGCATGCCAGAAACCCATGCCACCTATGCTGCTTATATGGAAGCCCAATGGCAATATGGTTATGCACGCGGAATGGAAGCTTTCACTCGCGAGGCGGCCTATGACGAAGCTGCCATGATACGCAGCAGCGACAAATACAGCCGGGGCATGGCCTGAGCATGAAGAGCATCATGGTCGTAGGCGGCATCAGTGGCATAGGCCTGGCCCTGGCACGCCACTATCTGCAGCACGGTGATCGGGTCGCCATCTGTGGTCGAGACTTGCAGCGCCTGCCAGCTGACCTGCATGACCTGACTGGTGTAGTCAGCTATCAGTTAGATATTGCAGACCGTGCTGCCCTGTCGCAAGCCATTGATGACTTTGCTGGGCAGGGCCTGGACATGCTTATCGTCACCGCCGGTATTTATTACAATACCCGCAGCCATTTGCTGGATGAGGCTGCCACCCTGCATATGCTGCGCACCAATGTCAGTGGCCTGAGCCATGCATTTGAACTGACGGCGGAAAAAATGCTGCTGCAAAAGTCGGGGCAACTGGTGGCCATCTCATCGGTTGCGGGTTTGCTGCATGATTATCCCGGCGCGTCCGTCTATAGCGCGACCAAGCGCAGTGTCTTGAGTTTGTGCGATACCTACCGCATTGCACTCAAACCTTTTGCTATTGCCGTGACAGCGATAGTGCCTGGCTATATTGATACCGAAAAACTTCGAGCCTTGAATGATGGCGATGCCAGTCACAAGCCTTTTATTATGTCTGAGCAAAAGGCCGTGGCCTTGATTGTAGAAGCTATTACTGCGCGGCGCGACAGGCTGGTGTTTCCGTGGCAGATGAAGTGGTTGATTGCGTTGCTCAATCTGTTACCGAGGTGGGTGTTGAAATTGAGGAAGTAGAGGGCTTATGCTGAATTCTTGCGTTTCAAATTACGGCAATCATACAGACCTCATTCCAGCATGATTTTGGCTGGAATCCAGCGACGTTTGTAATACAACAAGTGAAATGCTTTTGATATTCAATTTGAGCAGCTTGCAATGAAAAATCCTCCATGACACTTAGGTCATGGAGGATTTTCAATATCACAATCAGTAAACAATACTGATCAAACGCAAACAGCTATTACTCTTTTGCCGTAATTTTTTGCAAGCCACTAGCCTTAATCTTGGCTTCCAGTGTCTTGCCTTTACGCGCACGCTTGCCGATATGGATACCCAGACCGCTTGCGCTGAGATTGACTTCCTGGGGTTTGCCACCACGGCCTATACCAAGCACGCGTACACCGCGTTGACTGATAGCCTGAGCTGACACAAGGCTTTCCTTGTCTTCCAATTCCATCAAGATCACGCCACGGCCACCGCTGGAGAGTTGCTTGATTTCTGCCAGACCAAAGACCAGCAAGCGGCCTTTTTCTGACAAACAGGCAATTGCGCTGGCGTCCTCAGTGACTACGGCTGGCGGCAGTGGCTGGTCAGCTTCTTCCAGTGTCATGAAAGCTTTACCGGCTTTCATGCGGCCTACCATGTCGCCGACTTTTGCGGTAAAGCCATAACCAGCGGTTGATGACAGCAACAGGCTGATGTCGGCACTGCCAGCAAAGTAATGCAAAATCTTGCTACCTACTGCCAGGTCGATCAAGGTGGTGATAGGCACGCCATCGCCACGGGCGCCGGGTAAGGCAGAGACGGCGACGGAATATACGCGGCCATTTGAACCAAATACCAGCAATTGATCTACCGTGCGGCATTCAAACGTGCCGTACAAGCTGTCACCTGCCTTGAAGGTGAATTGGCCATTATCATGACCATGGCCGGTACGTGCACGTACCCAGCCTTTTTCGGATATGACAACGGTCACTGGTTCATCGATGACTTTTTGTTCTATCGACGCTTTGGCGGCTTCTTCAATGACAGTGCGGCGGGCATCGCCAAATTGTTTGGCATCGGCCTCAATTTCCTTGATGAGCATGCGCTTCATTGAAGACGGATTTTCCAGCAAATCGTGCAGACCCGCTTTTTCTTTACGCAATTCATCCAGTTGCTGTTGGATCTTGATAGATTCCAGACGTGCCAACTGACGCAAGCGGATTTCGAGAATATCTTCCGCCTGGATATCTGACAGCTTGAAGGCAGCAATCAGTGCAGGCTTGGGATCGTCAGATTCACGAATGATGCGTATGACTTCATCAATATTCAACAGTACCGCTTCACGGCCCTCCAGGATATGGATGCGGTCATCGACCTTCTTGAGTCGGAACTGGGTACGGCGTGTGACCGTGGTAAAGCGGAAGGCTATCCATTCACTGAGGATGTCAAACAAACCTTTCTGACGTGGACGGCCATCGCCGCCTATCATCACCAGGTTGATCGATGCCGAGGTCTCCAGTGAAGTATGGGCGAGCAGCATTTGCATGAACTCGGCCTGATCCTGGTTTTTGGATTTTGGTTCCAGTACCAGACGTACAGGAGCATCCTTGCCGGATTCATCACGGACCGTATCGAGTACAGACAATATGACTTGTTTCAACGCCACCTGTTCAGGCGACAGTGTCTTTTTACCCAGCTTGATTTTTGGGTTGGTCAGCTCATCTATCTCTTCCAGCACTTTTTGTGAGGACGTGCCCGGTGGTAATTCAGTGACCACGGCTTGCCACTGGCCACGTGCCATTTCTTCTATCTTCCAGCGTGCACGTACCTTCATGCTGCCGCGGCCAGTCGCATACATATCGGCAATGGTAGATGCTGGCGTGATGATTTGCCCGCCACCCGGGAAGTCGGGGCCGGGGATGTATTCCATCAACTCGGCATGCTTCATGGCCGGGTTGCGTATCAGGGCTACTGCGGCTTTGGCAACTTCAGTCAGATTATGCGAAGGGATTTCTGTTGCCAGGCCGACCGCAATACCAGATGCACCATTCAACAAGACGAAGGGCAGTCGGCTAGGCAGCAATTTTGGTTCTACGGTGGTGCCGTCATAATTAGGCTGGAAATCAACCGTACCCTGATCGATTTCATCCATGAGCAATTTGGAGATTGGTGTCAAGCGCGCTTCTGTATATCGCATCGCCGCCGCACCGTCGCCGTCGCGGGAGCCGAAGTTACCCTGGCCATCAATCAATGGGTAGCGCAGAGAGAAATCCTGCGCCATACGCACCAGCGCGTCATAGACAGACTGGTCACCATGTGGATGCAGCTTACCCAGTACATCACCAACCACAGCAGCAGATTTACGCGGCTTGGCGGCAGAGTTCAGGCCCAGCTCATTCATCGCATACAGGATGCGGCGTTGCACTGGTTTTTGACCGTCGCAAACATCAGGCAGGGCGCGGCCTTTGACGACCGAGATGGCGTAGTCAAGATAGGCGCGCTCAGCAAAGGTCGCCAGGGTCAGGGTTTCACCATCGCCTGGTGGCGGTGGGGTTTGATCAAATAAATTCGCTTGTTCGCTCATGGTTCTATTCGTATTTTTGTATTCTTTTATGGTCTGCGAGATCAGATATCTTAGATGTCAGCTTCAACCGCATTACCATGCTCTTCTATCCAGGCACGGCGGGCGGCGGCTTCGCCTTTGCCCATCAGCATATTGAAACGACCTTCAGAAAAGACCTGATCAAACTCGCCCAGAGAAACTGGCAGCAGGCGGCGCGTATCCGGGTTCATCGTGGTTTCCCATAACTGGTTGGCATTCATTTCACCCAGGCCCTTGAAGCGGGAAATTGCCCAGGCGCCATCCTTGACGCCGTCCTTGCGCAATTTGTCTTCGATAGCGATAAGTTCGCCTTGATCCAGTGCATAGATTTTCTGTGCTGGTTTCTTGCCACGTGCAGGTGCATCAACGCGAAACAGTGGCGGGCGAGCTACGCAAATATGGCCGCGTGCAATCAGTTGTGGGAAGTGGCGGAAGAACAGCGTCAGCAACAAGACCTGGATGTGCGAGCCATCAACGTCAGCATCAGAGAGTATGCAAATTTTGCCGTAGCGCAGATTGGTAAAATCAACAATCTCATTCATGCCATGCGGATCTACCCCGATAGCGACAGCGATATCATGAATCTCGTTATTGGCAAACAGGCGGTCGCGCTCAGATTCCCATGAGTTCAAGACCTTGCCGCGCAGTGGCAAGATCGCCTGGAATTCCTTGTCGCGGCCCATCTTGGCAGAGCCACCTGCAGAATCACCCTCGACCAGGAAGATTTCATTGCGGGCAATATCATTCGATTCGCAATCGGTCAGCTTGCCAGGCAAGACGGCCACGCCTGAAGATTTTTTCTTTTCCACTTTCTGGGCAGAGCGCAGGCGCGATTGCGCTTGCTTGATGACTAGTTCAGCCAGCTTCTTGCCATATTCCACGTGGGAATTCAGCCACAGTTCCAGCGGCGGCTTGGTGAACGACGACACCAGACGTACGGCATCGCGTGAATTCAGCCTTTCCTTGATCTGCCCCTGGAATTGCGGGTCCAGTACCTTGGCAGACAAAACGAAGGATACGCGGGCAAATACGTCTTCTGGCAAGAGCTTGACACCTTTAGGCAGCAAGGAATGCATCTCGGCAAAGCTCTTCACCGCACCAAACAGGCCTTCACGCAAGCCGGATTCATGCGTGCCACCAGCAGGGGTAGGGATGAGGTTGACATAGGATTCGCGGACCACATTGCCTTCTTCAGTCCATGCCACTACCCAGGAGGCGCCTTCGCCTTCGGCAAAGCCGTCACTGTCGGAATTGGCAAATTGCTCGCCTTCAAACAGGGGTATCAGCGGTTCGCCATGGGAAGACTGCGCCAAAGCTTCGGTCAAGTAGCCACGCAAGCCCTGGTCATATTGCCAGGTCTGGCTCTCGCCGGTTTTGGCATTCAGCAGCGTGACTTTAACGCCCGGCAGCAAAACTGCCTTGGAGCGCAACAGGCGCTGCAATTCGCCTTGCGGGATGTTGGCGCTGTCAAAATACTTGGCATCTGGCCAGATAGTGACACGCGTACCGCTCTTTTTGTCTCCGCGCGCCAGTGGCTGGCTGCGCAACGGTTCTATCACATCGCCATTGGCAAAAGTCAGGTTATGCAGGCCAGCTTCGCGCCAGACTGTGATTTCCAGGCGCTTGGACAGGGCATTGGTGACTGAGACACCGACGCCATGCAAACCGCCGGAGAAGGCATAGGCTCCACCAGAGCCTTTATCAAACTTGCCACCTGCATGCAGGCGGGTAAAGACGATTTCTACGGTAGGCACGCCTTCTTCAGGGTGCAAACCGACTGGAATACCACGGCCATCATCTTCTACACTGATACTGGTATCAGCATTGATGGTGACCAGAATATTTTTACAATGCCCGCCCAGCGCTTCATCCGAGGCATTGTCGATGACCTCTTGTATGATATGCAGCGGGTTTTCGGTGCGGGTATACATCCCCGGTCTTTGTTTGACCGGCTCCAGGCCTTTGAGTACTCGGATGGATGATTCGCTATAGTCTGACGGAGAAGTATTTTTTTTAGTGGCCATGCGAATGAAAATCTGTTGTTTTGGTTAATTTTTTGATGATGTTTTGCAATTTTTTTGTGAGGCTGGCAGAATTAAGCTGTATTCTTGCAGCGTTTTTGCAGCTATTGTAGCTGCAATGATCGAAGCTGCAATGTGTAAGATGGAAAAACGATGCCAACAAAAACTCCAACGATCGCGATCCGACTGTTTGGATTTTCTCCAAAAGAGGAAGAAACCTTCTCAACCGTTCTTGCTGTTCTCCGCGAGAAGGGCTATCGCTATCTGGTATTAAAAGCCGGTAGTCTACAAGATCCTGACATTCATATTGTCAACGCAGAGGATTTAAAAGCACTGGCGACCCTGTCCGACCTCAATCTGGGCGGAGCGCAGCCAGTATTGCTTATTGGTAAGACTGAAGTCAATTTACATTATCAGTCCATGCCGCGTCCTATACGCTGGCGTAAATTGTTTGACGTCCTCGATGAACTGATAGACCGCCGTCAGCTCTTGCTGACCACGCTGAGCGCCTTTGGTGAGGTGGCTGTGCCTGAGCGCCGTCGCCGCGAACGTCTTGACCTTGATCTGACCGACCCCAGCGAATACCAAAAGATGCGCAGGCCCAGTGTGCCCAAGGGCGGCATCATGATCGTCGATAAGGACATGCGCTTTCGCGAGTATGTCGCCATGATCATGGATAAATATGGCATCACCGTGACACTGGCAACAGATGAACGTAGTGCCCTGATGCTGGATAAGAACAATCGCCATGCCATGACGATGATTAATTCCTCTACGCCAGACATTGACCCTTATCGCCTGTGTGCTGAGCTGAAAAAGCAAAATACAGACCGCAGGACAACGGTGATCTTTTTGGTTGATAAGAGTTTTAATTATAAAGTTGCAAATGCGCAACAGGCTGGGTGTGAAGGCTTTTTGACTAAGCCTTTGTCGAGGAAGCAGGTTTTATCGACTATACAAAAGTTTTTGCAGCTGCGGTAATAAATAAAATAGTCACCCGGCACCCGCTTGTCCCTGGCAAAAGCCCGTACCTATAATGTAACAATTGTCTAAGACAAGCTTTGGCAACACAGTCTGACAAAGCTTGTTCTTGATTGCTTGTTATTTGCTCAACAGTCTCATTCCCCGCTCCAGACCCTCTATCGTTACCGGAAACATACGGTTACTCATAATCTGCTTGATGACAGAGATAGACTGCCGGTATTGCCAGAGCCCTTCAGGTTCAGGATTCAGCCAGATGTATTTCGGGAAGGCTGACGTAAACCGTTGCAACCAGGTCGCCCCAGCTTCTTCATTGTTGTATTCAATAGAGCCACCAGCCTGCAGTATTTCATACGGGCTCATAGTCGCATCACCGACGAAGATGACCTTGGTATCAGGCGTGTATTTGCGCAAGACATCCCAGGTTGGGAATTTCTCTGCATGGCGGCGGCGGTTGTTTTTCCACAGGTAGTCATAGACGCAATTGTGGAAATAAAAGAACTCCATGTTCTTGAATTCTGTCTTGGCGGCAGAAAATAACTCTTCGGTCTGGGCAATGTGGTCGTCCATGGTGCCGCCTACATCCAGCAACATGAGCACTTTGATATTGTTCTTGCGCTCAGGCTGCATCTTGATGTCGAGGTAACCGGCATTGTTGGCGGTGGCCTTGATCGTCGCATCGAGTGCCAGTTCTTCTTCTGCACCCTGGCGGGCGAATTTGCGCAGGCGGCGCAGGGCGACCTTGATATTGCGGGTGCCGAGTTCGCGTTCAGCGTCATAGTCGCGGAAGGCGCGAGCCTCCCACACCTTGACGGCGCTACGGCCACCGCCTTTGCCACCTATGCGTATGCCCTCTGGATTAGTGCCACCATTGCCAAAGGGGGAGGTGCCCCCTGTGCCTATCCATTTGCTGCCACCTCCGTGGCGTTCTTTTTGTTCTTTGAGCAATTCCTGCAACCTGTCCATCAGCTTGTCGTAGCCAAATTTCTCGATGGCGGCTTTTTGCTCGTCGGTCAAATCACGCTCCATGCGCTTCATGAGCCAGTCCAGCGGGATGTCGGGGCGCTTTTCAAATATCGTGTCTATGCCCTTGAAGTACAGGCCAAAGGCTTTGTCGAACTTGTCGTAATGCGCTTCATCCTTGACCATGATGGTGCGCGCCAGGAAGTAAAAGTCGTCGAGTGACATGCTGATCAAGCCTTTTTCCATGGCCTCCAGCAGCATCAGGAATTCCTTGATGGATACCGGGATCTTGGCGTCTTTCAGGGTAAAGAAAAAATCGATCAGCACTGGTCAGTCTCCCTACTATTTATTCATATTTGGATTGCATATATTGCAAATTCTTTTTCACGCCCGCCCATTCAGAATGCAGGATACTGTATACCACCGTATCACGGATGCGGCCATCAGGCAAAATCATGTGATTACGCAGGACGGCATCACGCTTCGCACCCAGACGTTCTATCGCTGCCTGTGATCGGCGGTTAAACCAGTCAGTACGAAACTCGACAGCTATACAACCAAACTCTTCAAAGGCATGACCCAGCAACAGCAATTTGCACTCGGTATTCACCGGGCTGCGTTGCACCCGCTGCGCATACCAGGTGTAGCCTATTTCCAGACGCTTGTTATTGATATCCATATTACAGTATCTGGTGGCGCCGACTATCTGGCCAGTTGCATTTTCACGGACGACAAAAGGGATGGCTTTTTGCTGTTGTTGCATGTCCAGGGCGATATTGAGCCAGTTCTGGGTATTATCGGGAGAGGGGACTGAGGTAAAAAACAGCTTCCATAATTCACCATCGGCTGCCGCGGCCTGGATATCAGCCAGGTGATGCTGTTCCAGCGGCTCCAGAGTGACGTGTTTTCCTTTTAAAGTAATAGCGTTGCAGTGCATGTTCATCCTTGTGATGGTGGATTGTGGATTGTGGTGTGGGCAGAGAAATGGCATTGGTAGTAAAATCTGGATATTGCCTAGTTTTGCATCCCCACACCCAGGCGCATAGATACAGTCGTGCAGATTTTGAGCATGACAGTTGCGTAAATTTCGCTGAAACAGCAGAAATATGCCTGCCTGTTGCAAGAATCGACAGGAAAGCTTGCTATCAAAAATAAATCCGGTTATACTGCAAAGCTGTATAGAATTTTTGCGGCGTGGCATTTAAATCAAATGTTTTGACCTCGTCGCTTTGACCACGTTTAGGAAATCTCATGGCAAATACCGCACAAGCACGCAAACGTGCTCGTCAAGCAGTTAAACTGAATGCACACAACTCTAGCCAGCGCTCTACGCTGCGCACAGCGATCAAAGCTGTTCGTAAAGCAATCGAAGCTGGTGATAAAGCTGCTGCAGCAACAATTTTCCAAAGCTCCGTATCGGTTATCGACCGTATCGCTGACAAGAAAATCATTCACAAAAACAAGGCAGCTCGCCATAAGAGCCGTCTGGCATCTGCTTTGAAAGCACTGGCTTAATTTAAGCCTGCTTCTAAAGCTGTAAGTTAGTGCTAATGTGCTGACTTGACTGCCTGAAGTGAAAAAAAGCCGCAATTTATTGCGGCTTTTGCTTTTTGTCGCTTCTTTATCGTGTTTTTGTTTCTATGATTTGCATTTGTAGCTTGATGCATGTTTGACGCGTGCTGGAGTTCTTTAAGCACGCCCTTAAAACTGCCGGTCAATAATTTCAGGCGTAAAAAAAGGCAGGTGATAAGCCTGCCTTGCTTCTGTACTGAAAAGCGACAGAATTACATGGATGCAGAAGCGGATGCAGATGCTGCTTTAGCTTTCTTGGCTTTCTTTGCTTTTTTTGCTGGTTTGGAAGCTTCAGTAGAAGCAGCAGCGGATGCTGAAGGAGCAGGTGCCTGGGCGAAAGCAGCAGAAGCAAACAGACCTACGACCAGAGCGGCGATCAATTTTTTCATTTTGGTGTCCTTCATAAAGTATTGGTTAAGAGTGATTCAATTGAATCAAGGCAAATAACGCTACCGATGAATCGGGCGTTGACAGGAATTCTAATTAATTTATAACGTTTATGGATTTTTTTCTGAATTTCTGTGCAAACATTATTTAAATTTTAACTTCTTGCCATTCGCCGGGTAATAAGGGGTGGGTTTCCAGTGAATATCCACCTATGCTGATACGCACCAGGCGCAAAGTTGGCAAGCCAACTGCTGCTGTCATGCGCCTGACCTGACGATTTTTCCCTTCTGATAAAGTCAGGCTTAGCCAGCTGGTAGGAATGTTCGCCCGTTCACGTACCGGCGGATTGCGTGGCCATAGCCATTCTGGCGGATATATATGTTTGACGACGCAGGGCTGGGTCACAAAATCACCAAGGTCCAAAGGCTGACGCAGTTTTTCCAGTGCTTCGCGCGTGGGTGTTCCCTCGACTTGTACCAGATATGTTTTTGGCTGTTTGTGATCGGGGTGGCTGATACGATTTTGTAGCTGGCCGTCATCAGTCAGTAATATCAATCCCTCACTATCTGCGTCAAGCCGGCCAGCGGGATAGATGTGCGGTATCTTGACATAGTCAGCCAGGGTAGGGCGGCTGGGGTGTGCCGAAAACTGGCACATCACATTAAATGGTTTGTTGAGTAAAATCAGTTTCATGGCAATATGGTAACCGTAAAATGCACTTGCATGATTGAACAGTGGTGCATAGTCTGCCATATGAAAAACGAGTGTATGCGAAGATAATTTCCCTTATGCCAATTACTTTGTGTCTGTCCAGGTGAGATTGTCCCAGAGCTTGTCATTTTGTATTTTCAAACTGGGTAATACGTGAAAACCGAAGTCGCCGTGACGCCAGCAAAGCTGACAAACTGATGGCATACGGTAAAATAGTAGTGCATAATACGAAAAGATGGTCTTGTGTCTTATAGAAGAGTGATTACTCTACAAAATATACGCATACAAGGCAAATGATGAGAAAAGCGTGACCCGCTTGATCGCCCAACTACGGAGAAAACGATGTATCAACATATTCAAGTACCTGCTGAAGGTAAACAAATTACCGTCAATGCTGATTTTTCATTGAATGTTCCTGACAATCCTATCATTCCATTCATCGAAGGTGATGGTACTGGCGTCGATATCAGCCCGGTCATGATCAAGGTCGTTGATGCGGCCGTAGCAAAAGCCTATGGCGGCAAACGCAAAATCAGCTGGATGGAAATCTATGCTGGCGAAAAATCCACTAAAGTATATGGCCCTGATGTCTGGTTGCCAGAAGAAACACTGAAAGTCTTGAAAGACTACGTAGTTTCCATCAAAGGCCCATTGACTACGCCAGTTGGCGGCGGCATCCGTTCCCTGAACGTGGCCCTGCGTCAAGAGCTGGACCTGTATGTCTGCCTGCGCCCAGTACGTTATTTCAAAGGCGTGCCATCCCCAGTGCGTGAGCCAGAAAAAACAGACATGGTCATCTTCCGTGAAAATTCTGAAGATATCTATGCTGGTATCGAATTCGCTGAAGGCTCTGATCAGGTTAAAAAACTGATCAAGTTCCTGACAGAAGAAATGGGCGTCAAAAAAATCCGTTTCCCTGAAACTTCCGGTATCGGCGTCAAGCCAGTTTCCCGCGAAGGTACAGAACGTCTGGTACGCAAAGCGATCCAGTACGCCATCGACAATGACAAGCCATCTGTGACTATCGTCCACAAAGGCAACATCATGAAGTACACCGAAGGTGGCTTCCGTGATTGGGCATACGCTCTGGCGCAAAAAGAATTCGGTGCTGAGCTGATCGACGGCGGCCCATGGTGCAAATTCAAGAATCCAAAAACAGGTAAAGAAATCACTGTTAAAGATTCCATCGCTGATGCATTCCTGCAGCAAATCCTGTTGCGTCCTGCAGAATACAGCGTTATCGCTACATTGAACCTGAACGGTGACTATATCTCTGACGCGCTGGCAGCTCAGGTTGGTGGTATTGGTATTGCTCCAGGTGCAAACTTGTCTGACTCTATCGCCATGTTTGAAGCTACTCACGGTACAGCACCTAAGTATGCCGGTAAAGATTATGTGAACCCAGGTTCCCTGATCCTGTCCGCAGAAATGATGTTGCGTCACATGGGTTGGCTGGAAGCGGCTGATCTGTTGATCAGCGCAACAGAAAAAGCCATCACAGCCAAGAAAGTCACTTATGACTTCGCCCGCTTGATGGAAGGCGCGACACAAGTGTCTTGCTCCGGTTTCGGCGATGTCATGATAGAAAACATGTAAATCTGAGTCCGCTGTTTGTTTGTTTGTTTGTTTGTTTGGCAGGAATAAATCCGGCCAGACAGTCAAGACGCAGTCAAAGCCCCCTGTTTTGCGACAGGGGGCTTTTTTGTCGCTTATCTGCACCATGAGCGTGAGATTTAATGAAGTTTTCTTCTACCGGTTTTTAGACAAAAAAACATGTCATTCTGATAGAATCAAGTTGAAAAACAAATCTCGAAGTTGATTTTCAAGGCAGGTATAGTTTGTTGGATCAAGGCTTCGGGACCCGTGTGAGACCACTCCGGTCTGTGTTCCTGTGGCTTATGACAGCAGAATGCTATTCACTTATCTTGATCTTGGATTTCAAGTAAGTGCCCATTCCTCGCATACTTATGACGCCATTCATGACGCCCGCCTTGTTCAAACTGATCAGGCTGAATAAAATATCCTCTATCTCCTTTAAGAGTACTGCTTCTGTACTGTGCATCTGTTTTTGCCTCTGTTTGCTGGTTATGGGCAGTCGTGCCTATGCGGCGCAAACCGAAGTGCAGACGGGCGGCAGGACGCAGGAGTCCCAGCGCTTTGAACGAAACCTGACACGCGGTGAACCAGTGCCCTCATGGGTGGAATTGGATAATGGAAGCCAGGTGGCAAATGCCAGTAATGCAGCGCCACTGGTGATTCGCCTGTCCGATGTCCAGACCTATGTAGATAAGCAGGCGAGCACTTATGTGCATCGCATGATGCAGGCAAATGAAGCCTCTATGCTGACGCAGGTGGGCCGGATTGAGATTCCATTTCATCCTGAATATCAAAAAGTGGGCTTGCACAGCATCCGGGTCATACGGGGCAGTCAGGTATTTGACAAAACGACTACTGCTGATATCCGTTATCTGCAGATGGAAAGTGAACTTGATTCCGGTATTTTTACAGGTTCAGTCACAGCGTCGATTGTGATTGACGACATCCGCGTGGGCGATATTGTCGATATAGCGTATTCAACGACGGGGCAGAATCCGGTTTTTGATGGTCATTTCTTCTCGACCCTGGTATGGGACAACGGCTACCCGATTTTACGCAAGCGCATACGCCTGAACACGCCTGCCAGCAGGCCTGTCAAGTACCGCATTCTTGGCCAGGGCAGTGGCAATATCCAAACCAAAGAAGAGCAGATTGCGGGCCGCAAGATCATTACATTTACTGCAGATCAGATCAAGGCCATAGAGTTTGAGCCCTATGTGCCGCATGACATATTCCAGTTCAGGGTCATACAGTTTTCAGAGTTTTCGCAATGGCAGCAAGTCAATCAGTGGGCACAAAATCTGTTTGATGTGAACACTAATAGCGCTGAGCTTGATAAAGTCGTGGCGGGCCTGCGTGGTACCGGCAACTCAGACCAGACTGTGCAGCAAGCGCTGGCTTATGTACAGAATGAGATACGTTATCTGTCGATTTCCATAGGCGAGAATTCTCACAAGCCTTTTCCTCCAGATGTGGTGCTGGCGCGCCGTTATGGTGATTGCAAGGATAAGTCTTTGTTGCTATCGACGATTTTGCGCAAACTGGGAATAGAGGCGTCCCCGGTTCTGATTTCTGCATCCAATCCAGCAATGCCCGGAAAAATGCTGCCTTCACCTTTGGCATTTGATCATGCAATTGTCAGGGTAAAAGTGAATGGCAAAGTCTATTACCTCGACCCGACCAGGGCAGCCCAGTACGGGCCACTTGCCAATATGGGGCAGGTACATGGCGGGGCTGAAGTACTGGTGATTAACAAGGATACTTTTGAACTTGCCACGATTTCCAAAAATGAAGAGGGTACCGCGACCGTCAATGCACGCCTGGAAAAAATACGCCTGGATAAAATGGATGGGATGGCCGAATTTCAAGTCACACATCAATATTCAGGCATAGAAGCAGAGCAGATACGCTCCTATGTGGCACGGCAAACCAGGGACCAATTAAAAAATGCCTATATCGCCTCAGTGTTAAGGCGGTACCCTGATGCCGAGCTCAAGTCTGGCCCCACTGTAGCTGACAACCGCCAGGCCAATACAGTCAATATTGAATTGAAATTCCAGATACCTGGTTTGCTGGTCAAAAATGCTTCGGGATGGCAGCTGCGTTATCAGGCATCGAATATGCGTGAACGTTTTTATGTTCCCGAAAACCCCAAGCGCAAGCAAGCCCTGGTCGTGCCGACACATCCGCCGCTGATACGCTATGAACTGGAAGCCAGATTGCCAGAAGAGGTCAATGCGAACTACACGCCGTCGATGACAAATATTGATGATACGGCATTCAAGGCAAGTGAAACTTTGACTTTCAAACAGAATATCTTCAAGGTCAGCGTAGAACTGCGCAGCCTGAAAGACAGGGTAGCGCCGCAGGACGTGGTTGATTTCATGGCGAATACCCGCAAAGTCGGTGTCATGCTGGAAGGTAGTATACAGATACGCAAGACAGACTTGCGCGATGCGGCTGCCCGTAAGGTACCTGATGTGGCTAATGTGCCTGATGTGCCGGGTGTGTCTGATATGCCTGATATGCCCATGAAGCAGAGAATCAAGGAGCAACTGGAAGAAGACATCCGCAACAAATCCAGTCTGATCAATGAAGCGCGCGCTAGCGGCAATAGTTCTGCACTGGCTCTTTGCGAACGCGGCCTGGCGTATGCACGAGTGGGGCGCAAGTCTGATGCATTGGTGGATTTGCAAATGGCTAAAAAAGATGGCCTGGATACCCAGGAATATGTGCGCTGCCGCGCAAGTACCTACTTCGCATTTGCTGACTTCAAGAATAGCGAGGCTGACAGCGCACGATTATTGTCGATGGAGGCCGCTGACAGCAGGCTCTACATGTTGCGTGGCATGTCCCTGTATGCCCTGGGAAAATGGAAGGATGCCACAGACAGTTTTGCTTTAGCGATAGAAAAAAGCAGTGGCAGCCAGTCCAAACTGCGCGCCAGCATAATGCGACAGCTTGCACTCAGGCGGCAGAATTTGTCAGTGATAGCAGCGAGCATTAGCGATGGCGGTGACGATTGGCTCAATGACATGTTGTCTGCCACGCAGCCCGGTGGTAAGTCTGAAGACCAGGTATTGCATCAGGTGCATAAACGTACCGGAGATGAGCTGGATATGGCGCTGGCTGAAGCATACTTCTATATCGCGCAATTGAATATGATTAACGGTAACAAGATCAAGGCCCTGGTTTACATGCAAAGGTCTTTTGAAAAAAGCATGCTCAATGCAGATTACAGGCCATTGGCTGAGTTTGAAGCAGAGCGATTGAAGAAAAATAAATAAAACTATTAATGAGGGAGTAATGATGTTGGTGTGTAGATTATTGTTAGTGCTGTTTTTGTCGTCCCTGGTGTCGTTTGCTGGTGCAGCAGGGATACCGATCAAGGATCCGGCTGCAATTGAGGACGTGCAGCAAATTGTCAGTATCTTTGGTATAGACCAGGGGATACAGAACTCCATCCGTCGTGACCTGGAAAATAACAACAGGACAAAACCTGAAATGTATTTTGATCAGGAAATCTATATGCGTCCATTTACTGTGGATGCAATCAATTTGCATATATCGACGGTACTTGCAAAGCATATTTCATCGGATTATGCACAAAAGCTGTTAAAGGAATTGCCCAAGCCTACCGCTAAAATTTCTACCCGCCTCTGGCGCACCGAGATGAACCAGGGCCTTGATGCGGCGCGTAGTGAGTTCAATAAGCTCTCGCCCGCTGACCGCAAGGCGGTCAATGATTTTCGTTCAACGCCAACTTTCCTGAGCATGCTCAATGCCCTGAATAACAGCAAGGAAGAACGCAATGAAGAAATGGCAAACTGGTCGGGCAAGGAAATGCAGGGCCGGGTGCGACAAGCACGCCAGGTTATTGCCGAGTTGATGGAAATCAGCATCAAGCTCGAAAAAGAAGAGATAGATGAAAACGTCAAATTATCTGAACGTATTCCTCTTACTGGCCAGCGCTCTCTGGATCAGGAAGTGCGTTTGACATTTGAATATCTGCGCGCCAATATCAAGCAAAACTTGCGTTTCTCTGAAGAGCTCAAGGCATTGGACCTCGGGGGCTTGTTAAAGCCTGCCAACCTGACGTCGCGTCAAGGTATAGAAAATAGTAATCTGTCTATCCTGGCGGCAGAGACCATGTTTGATAATAATTCCAAGCGTTACGACAGTTTGCGTGCAAGCTATACCGATGCGCTGGAAAGAATCAACATGTCTCCGCAACAGCGCCAGGAAGTCATTGCTAACAATAAAAAGAATATGGAAGAAATTCTCGACTCGAGATTAAAGCGAAATGAACATTTGCGCGCTTTTCTGGAACTGAAGAAACAGGTATTGGCGCTCTGTGAAAGCAGTTTCGGAAAAATAAAAATCGACGGTGATACCTTGCTTTTCGATAATGATCAGGACGTCAATAAATATAACAGTCTGGTCAGGCAGATCAATATAGAAAGACAAGCCTTGCTTGATCTTGAGAAGCAGGACCTGGACGAACGTACCCGCACTCTGGCGACGTTTAAAAAGAAATAAAAAATAGCGCGGCCCGTGATTTATCCGGGGCGGGCATTTATCTTTGATAGCTCTTTTCAGCTCTTCTCATTTGCATGTGCGGCTTGAATTCTATTCAGAGTCAGTCAGTCTTCAGACGATCACATTGCTCAAGGCATAGCGTATAAGGTCAGCCTGGCCTTCGATGTTGAGCTTGCGTTTGATATTGAGCCTGTGGGTTTCCACCGTCCTGACGCTGAGCCCCAGTTCGCGGGCAATGTGTTTATTCGATTTGCCAGTTGCTATGCATTTCAGGATGGATTGCTCTCTCTGCGTCAAAAGCTGGCCGGCATCGCTGCTGGCAGTTTGCCGGTTCAGGCCTGAGCTGAAATATGTGCCCCCGGCGATGACGGTATCGATTGCCTCTATGATTTCTACGGCGGGCGCATCCTTGAGCACGTAGGCGCGGGCACCGGCCTGTATGGACTGATTCACATATTCAGTTTTTTCGTGCATCGACAACATGATCACCGCGATATGCGGGTACTCGGTCTTGAAGCGCGCAGTCAGGCTGATGCCATTACCGGTGCCCAGGTTAATATCCATCAGTATCAAGTCTACAGGGGCGCTGGCAGCGATGGCCAGCGCCTCTTCTGCTGTACCTGCTTCACCAGCTATTCTGATGCTGGCGATGGTCTCCAGCCTTGCTCTTAAGCCGTCCCTGACCAGCGGGTGATCATCAACCAGTAATAAATGCACTTGTCGTACAGGCTGGACCGGTATCTGCTCGGTCATTGGTTGTCTCCATTTGGTATGCAGGCGGTCACGGTAGTGCCGCCGGTATCGGATTGTAATTGCAAACTGCCATTAATCGCAGCCAGACGTTCACGCATATTGCTCAGACCTATGCCACGGTGTGGATGGTTGGCCACGCCCTTGATATCAAAGCCTCGTCCGTCATCGCTGATGATGAGATTGATATTTTCAGCGTCGCTGAGCAAGTGCACATTAACGTGGCTGACTTGCTGGGCATGTTTATGTATATTCGTCAGGGCTTCCTGCGCCACCCGGAACAGGACGGTGTTGCCGATTTCATCAAGTGCATGGAAATCACCAGAAGCATGAAAGCTGACCGGTAAGCCACTGGCGTGCTCAAACTCATCGCTCAGATGTTCAAAGGCGGCCACCAGGCCCAGATCATCGAGCAGGGCGGGGCGGAGATTGTGCGAGATGCGCCTGACCTCGCTGAGCGCTTCATTGAGCTGGTCGGTGGCACGCGCAAATGATAGCTTGGCGGCTTCCGGCCCCGCACTGGCTTGATGCAGTTTGACCTGGCCTGACTCGATTTGCAGTTTAACGGAGACCAGCAGCTGACTCAGACCATCATGCAGGTCACGGGACAGGCGGGCACGCTCATCCTCCTGCGAGCTGACCACGCTTTGTGCGAGCACCTTGAGCTTGGCTTCGGCAAGCCGTGATTCGGTGATGTTCAGGGCCAGGCCGGACAGGGCAATCAGCAAGGCACTGATAATCGCGATGCCAGCAATCCATGACATGGTACTTTGTATGTTTTTTGCCACTTGTACATCAATTTTATTGAGGGCGGTATCAACATCATCAAGGTAGATGCCCGTACCCATCATCCAGCCCCATTTTTCCAGGTGCACCACATAACCGAGTTTGGGCATGACCTTTTGCATGGACGGTTTTTCCCACATATAACGAATGGCCCCACCACCTGCCTTGGCCTTGTTGAGCAGGTTTTGTATGGTCAGGCTGCCCTGGGGGTCAGTCATATTCCACAAGTCCTGGCCTACCAGGTCAGGGCGGCGGGGATGCATGAGGTTTTTGCCATCCATGTCGTAGATGTAAAAATAACCATCATCACCAAAATCCAGGGCAGCCAGTATTTTCTTGGCTTCTTCCTGCGTGGCCGGGCCTTGTTGCTTGCTGTTGTAAAGGTGGGCAATCGCTGCAGTACCCAAGGTGACATAATGCTTGAGTTCAGCTTCCTTACTGGCAATGTAGGCTTGTTCTATCGTGCTTCTTTGCTGTTTTGCCAAAAAAGTGGCTTGATAAAATACCGCCATGGCGATGCCGGCAAAAGCCAGCAGCAGCGGGACAACAGCCAGCAAGATGATTTTATGCCTGAGCTTCATGGGGGAAATCTGGGCCTGCGTTTAATAAATGCATTTGAAAAAGGTATCTACTTTAGCCTTGAACTCCGTTAAAGCAAAATTTAATCAGTGAGAGGAGGGGTGAAAGGGAATAAGAAAATTGCCACTGGACGAAAAAAAGCCCCGCAATGCGGGGCTTTTTAAAAAACCAAAATCTGAGAAAAATCTAAGATTAAGGGTTTTGGATGTTGGAAGCTTGCTTGCCTTTAGGGCCTTGCGTGACTTCGAACGAAACTTTTTGACCTTCTTTCAGGGTCTTGAAGCCGTTCATCTGGATTGCGGAAAAGTGGGCGAACAAATCCTCACCACCGTCATCCGGAGTGATAAAGCCGAAACCTTTGGAATCATTGAACCACTTGACGGTACCTGTTGCCATAATGCATCTTTCAAATAAAAACTAATCACACGAGCCGTAAAAGCAAGAAACCTAGCACTACGCTACCTCCCCCTTGACCTGCTCACTTCATATTGACGATTTACTACTTTATTTGTCAATAAATATCATTCTTGGCGGAAAAAAAGCTAAAGTCAAGAAACTTCTGGTTACATATCAAGTAGTTTTGCAGTACTGTTGTATTTTTACTTAATGACAAGAAAATACCGTGACATTTGATGTGAAGAAATAGTTTTACCATTGAAACTTGATCTAAAGGAATTGATCACCATCTGCGAGGAAAGCAGAAAGCGCGTAACATTGACCAAGGAGAAAATTAAGCCGTTTTTATTCGCTTATTATTTGTCTCTGAAATGAATCAACGTACTAGAATATACGTATGGGAAACAAGCAAGAAAACGGTACGATACTGGAACGTCAGGCACAGAAGTTAAAACCGCCTTCCATGTATCAGGTAACTTTACTCAACGACGACTACACTCCTATGGAGTTTGTGGTGGCGATCGTTCAGGAATATTTTAATAAGGATCGTGAGACTGCCATGCAGATCATGCTCAAGGTGCACAGGGATGGCAAAGGGATATGTGGTGTCTATTCCAAGGATATTGCGCTGACCAAAGTGGAACTCGTTTTAACGCACGCCCGTAAGGCAGGACACCCCCTGCAATGTGTGATGGAGGAAGTATGATTGCGCAAGAACTGGAAGTTAGTTTGCATATGGCCTTTGTCGAGGCCAGGCAGGCTCGTTATGAATTCATCACGGTAGAGCACCTGCTGCTCGCCTTGCTGGATAACCCTTCTGCTGCGGAGGTGCTAAGAGCCTGCGCAGTGAATATCGAGGATTTGCGCAAAACCCTGGGTAATTTCATTACTGATAATACCCCCACCGTACCTGGCACCAATGAGGTTGATACCCAGCCTACGCTTGGTTTCCAGCGCGTGATACAGCGCGCCATCATGCATGTGCAGTCAGCATCGAATGGCAAGAAAGAGGTGACTGGTGCGAATGTACTGGTTGCCATCTTCGGTGAAAAAGATTCGCATGCTGTGTATTATTTACATCAGCAGGGTGTGACACGTCTCGACGTCGTCAACTTCATTTCGCATGGTGTGCGTAAAGACAGCCATAACGAAGTGCCTAAATCACCTGAAGGCAGCGAAGAAAACCAGGCTGAAGCGCAAGCCAAGGAAAATCCGCTGGATCAGTTCACCCAGAACCTGAACAAGGCAGCTGCTGAAGGCAAGATAGATCCGTTGATAGGCCGCGACAATGAAGTTGAGCGCGTTATCCAGATTCTTTGCCGTCGCCGTAAAAATAATCCTTTGCTGGTGGGTGAAGCCGGTGTTGGTAAAACAGCTATTGCCGAAGGCCTGGCATGGCGTATCACCCAGAGTGATGTACCTGATATTTTGCAAAACGCCGTTGTCTATTCTCTGGACATGGGCGCTTTGCTGGCCGGTACCAAATACCGTGGCGACTTCGAGTTACGTCTCAAGGGCGTGCTCAAGCAGTTGAAAGACACGCCCAACGGCATTCTGTTCATTGATGAAATTCATACCATCATTGGTGCTGGCTCAGCATCGGGCGGTACGCTGGATGCGTCCAACCTCTTGAAACCAGCCTTGTCCAGTGGACAACTGAAATGCATAGGTGCGACCACTTACACAGAATACCGTGGCGTCTTTGAAAAAGACCATGCTCTGGCGCGCCGCTTCCAGAAGATCGATGTCAATGAACCAACGGTAGAGCAAACTGTGCAAATTTTGCGCGGCTTGAAATCCAAGTTTGAGGAGCATCATAACGTCAAGTATTCAGCATCTGCGCTGACGACGGCGGCAGAACTGTCGGCACGTTTCATCAATGATCGCCATTTGCCTGACAAGGCTATTGATGTCATCGACGAGGCTGGTGCTGCGCAGCGTATTTTGCCCAAGTCCAAGCAAAAGAAAACCATAGGCAAGGCCGATATCGAAGACATCATTTCGAAAATTGCCCGTATTCCGCCACAGACCGTCAATCAGGATGACCGCAGCAAGCTGCAAACCATAGAACGCGACCTGAAAAATGTCGTGTTTGGCCAGGAGCCTGCAATTGAAGCACTGGCTTCATCGATCAAGATGGCACGTGCTGGTCTCGGCAAGACAGATAAGCCTATTGGTTCTTTCCTGTTTTCCGGTCCTACCGGTGTTGGTAAAACCGAGGTTGCCAAGCAATTGGCCTTTACCCTGGGTATAGAGCTGATCCGCTTTGACATGTCTGAATATATGGAGCGTCATGCCGTCAGCCGTCTGATTGGTGCGCCTCCGGGTTATGTCGGCTTTGATCAGGGTGGTTTGATGACTGAGGCCATCACCAAAAAACCACATGCCGTGTTGTTGCTGGATGAAATTGAAAAAGCCCATCCTGATGTTTTCAACATCTTGTTGCAGGTGATGGACCATGGCACGTTAACAGATAACAACGGTCGCAAGGCAGATTTCCGCAATGTCATTATTATCATGACGACAAATGCGGGCGCTGAAAGTTTGCAAAAACGTTCTATCGGTTTCAACGACAGCAAAGAAGCTGGCGATGAAATGGCTGATATCAAACGCATGTTTACGCCTGAGTTCCGTAACCGTCTGGATGCCATTATCAGCTTCCGCGCACTCGACGAAGAGATCATCTTGCGTGTGGTCGATAAGTTCCTCATGCAGCTCGAAGAGCAATTGCATGAGAAAAAAGTTGAAGCCACATTTACTGAAAACCTGCGCAAGTTCCTCGGCAAAAAAGGCTTCGATCCTTTGATGGGTGCCCGCCCTATGGCACGATTGATACAGGATATGATACGTAAAGCCTTGGCGGATGAGCTCTTATTCGGTAAGCTGGTGACAGGCGGACGTGTGATTGTCGATCTTGATGATAAAGACCAGGTCAAACTGGAATTTTCTGAAGGCGATGCCACCCCACCTGAGGCATCTCAAGAGGTGGTAGAAGTAGAATAATTCCACCCTTGTCTGCCCCGGCTACGGCCGGGGTTTTTCATTAATTCTGTATATTTTTGCGTGATGGAGACAAGTATGGCAGGCCTGACACTTCCCACATATGTACTTGAATATACAACCAAGACCATAGACGCAGTTCTATCCCAGGCCGCCCTGGAAGGAAATGAAGTTGAAGTTGATGTCTATGAACGTAGCGATGTCAGCAAGAAGCATGTCGCACTTGGCAAGCGCCTGAAAGGTGACAGTGATATGTTCCGCGTCTCGGTAGGTTCTCATGATGACGACTGGAATTACACCATCCTGCGTGAATCTGCGGGGCGCAGCCGCAAACTGAAAAAGTAGTTGTACAAATAAAAAGCCCGGATCAGATAGAATTGAACCGGGCTTTTGCTTTTTCAGCCAGCGCTGGTTTCTATGATGGGCGAGCTGGTGATGGTCTTATGTACAGGGCATTTCGCTGCAATAGCGACCAGTCTTGTCCTTTGTTCTTCTGTTAAATCTGCACCATGCAGGATAACTTCTTTCTTGAAGATATCCTGCACACCTTCCTTGTGATGCGTCAATTTGACTTCTACCTTGTCCAAAGGCCATTGATGCTGGTTCGCATACCAGCGCACGGTCATGGCTGTGCACTCACCCAGAGCTGCAGTCAATAAGTCGAATGGGGCGGGGCCCAGATTGCCGCCGCCGGCATCCGGTGGCTCGTCGCCTTTGATCTGGTGGTTAGAGACATTGATATCTACGGCAAAAGCGGTTTCGCCGGTTTCCGTGACATGGGCAAAGATGGTTTTATCTGACATGTTGCTTCCTATTCTGGTAATGGAATAAATTCATTGTCGCCTGGTACTTTAGCAAAGCGCCCAGCCTTCCAGTCGGCTTTTGCCTGCTCTATGCGCGCTTCTGAAGTCGAGACAAAATTCCAGAAAATATAGCGTTGTTCAGGCAATGTTGCTCCACCCAGCAATACCAGATGGGCATCGCTGGTCGCTGTAATAATCACTTCTGCGCCTTCCTCGAAAACTGGCATGGTGCGTTCTTCAACGGCTTCATCATTGATGCTGATCTGGCCTGAGATCAGATACAAAGCACGTTCAGCATATTCTGCAGGTACTTGCAACTGTGTACCCGCAGGCATTTTTGCCTCTACATAAAACAACGGGCTGAAAATTTTAACGGGAGCGGTGTGCCCATAGGCAGAACCGGCAATCAGTTTCAGTGCCACCTGGCCAATATCAAACACCGGCAAACTCTCTGACGCATGATGATGAAACGAGGGCTCAACCTCTTCAAATTCCTTGGGCAAGGCCACCCAGCTTTGCAGGCCATGTACTGTGCGTGTCTGCGCACGTTGCGCATCGCTATTGCGTTCTGAATGGGTAATGCCGCGTCCAGCAGTCATCCAGTTGACTGCACCAGCCAGTATCTCTTGTTCTGAGCCCAGGCTGTCGCGATGGTACATGCTGCCTTCAAACAGATAGGTGACTGTTGCCAGACCTATGTGGGGATGGGGACGTACATCCATGCCTTGTCCTGCCTCAAATTGTGCCGGGCCCATGTGGTCAAGAAAAATGAAGGGGCCAACCAGGTGTCGTTTGGCAAAAGGCAAAATGCGCCCTACAGTAAAACCGCCAAGGTCTTTCGTGCGTGCGGAGATGGTCAGGCTGATGACGCTCATGATGGATTTCCAATAAAGATTTGCAGGGATGCTCAAGTCGCACAGAGCGCTGGCTTCAAGTACTCGGCTTGAATAAACATCGCTTGATAATGATGTCGCTTAATTTCATTTAATTAGCATTCTAATCCAGATTGATCATTGCAGCTCTGCCCAAGTACGGCAGGTTTTATCGCATCGACACTTGATCATCTTGCTTTACAATGTAACAAGCAGATTTATACTTAATTTGATTCTTACTTTTCAATAAGGACATCATCATGAAATTACTCGCCTTCGCCGCCAGCAGCAGCAAAAAATCCATCAACAAGCAACTGGTCACTTATGCCGCCAAACAGGTCGCGGGTGCCGAAGTTGAATTACTGGATTTGAATGACTATGAACTGCCTTTGTTTAGCGTTGATAAAGAAGCTGACCTGGGCAAGCCAGCACTGGCGCTGGCTTTTTTGGACAAGATCGCTGCCAGTGACGCTATCCTGATTTCTTTTGCTGAACATAATGGCTCTTACAGCGCTGCCTATAAAAACCTGTTTGACTGGTGCTCTCGTGCCAATGGCAAGGTGTTTCAGGGCAAGCCCATGGTCATGCTATCGACTTCGCCAGGCGCACGTGGTGGTGCCAGTGTACTGGCTGCCGCTACAGGATCTGCGCCATTTTTTGGTGGGCAACTGAAGGCAAGTTTGTCTGTACCTGCCTTCCATGATAATTTTGATGTGGAGAAGCAGGAATTGAAGAATGAGGAATTGAAAGTTAAATTGCTAGCGGCGCTGGCAACTCTGGCTTGAGTCTGAAGCTGCTTGATTTTTGAATCCTTTTGCGAATTGAAAGGAAATTCTACTCCAGCTTTTCAACAAGGGAATATGGGGGACGATACTGCCCCCCCACAATGATGCTGGCTTCTAACCGCCATGCACCATTTTGTGTATCAGCGTCAGATCAAAGTGATGTGCCACGATGAATAAAGTAATCAGGAAAACGATGACGGCAATCGCAATGGTGGTAGATTTTTTCATATAGTACTTTCAAAGAATAAAAGAGTTCAATGCGCAAAACTGGCGCGTATGCTTAAACGTGACGCTTTCCAGGCCGGATAAGCTGAAGCCAGAACAGCGCCGCTTGTGACGATGAATAACCATATCCACAAAGATTTTTGTGAGATGACCAGAGGAAAGGCTTCGTCAAATAGCAGATTGCCCAAAAACGCGCTGATGCTTGCTGACAAAGGCAGCGCCATGGCAACGGCAATGCCAAAGCTCATCAGGGCGATGAACAGACCTTCTGCAATGACGTTGCGTATTACTACACCAGGGCTGGCACCGATACTACGCATGACGCCAAACTCACGAGTACGTTCTGCGACATTGCTACTCATGGATGAGCCTAAGCCAAGTACGCCAACCAGCGCCATCAGGATAGAAATAAATAGCAAGGCGTTGACCAGAAGATCAAAGTGATCGTCAACTTCCTGGCGCAGCATGTTTTCCGTAATGCTCGCACTGATACGTATGTCTTGCCTGCTCAAAGCCGCTTCAATTTGCTTTGTGATTGCATCTATCGTTTTTGGATCATGCTGATCCATTACTACACGAAAGCTTCTGTAAAGCTCACTCTGACTGGTTAATTTGGCGTAAGTGGCAGGCGATACATAAGCCATTGCGCCAGTCATTTTCTGTCGGGCGATACCGGCCACACGCAAGCTGGCTGTCTTGTCACGTACTCCCAGGGTAATGGTATCGCCGACTATAGCCTTGGGAAATGATTCCAGTGCCTTGTTGTTTAACACTACCGTATCAAGGTCATTTCCTGTACTACTCTTTACTTCACTAAACCACTGCCCACTTTGCATCGTCAGGCTGATCAGTTTGCTGCCATCGGGAATAGCGGTCACATTGAGTGAGCCGTGGCCGCCATCAGGATAGGTTCTCTCAATATTCAAACCGTCTGGCCTGTGTCGTGCTACGGCGCTACTACTCCAGGCTTCGACCAGGTTCACGCCAGAGACGGTGCCGATAATGAGAATGATTTTATTCTTGTCTTCCGGTTTGCTTAAATGAATTTCAAGATCATAGTGACGTTCTGCGGCTGCCTCTACCAGGTGTTCCTGCGATGCCTTCCTGACGTTAAGACTACTGATAAACATCGCTCCGGCAGTCGCTAGCAAAGCCAGCGTGAGCATCAAACGACCACGGCTCCTGAAGCTGTTTCGGAATGACATCAGCATGCCGCGATCCAGTCCGGGCAAATGATATAGCCAGTTGCCGAAAGCTTTTTCCGTAAAAAATTTCCCTGCCGTGCCAAAGTCAGTCATTGCAGTATGCGCACTTACATTGCATGCTCTGGAAATAGGTAATACTGCCATGCAAAGCGGAACTAGTACTCCAGCCATGATCAGTACCAGATATGCATAGTCAGGGACTGCGCCACTATTCATATTGAAATTAAGTACACTCACTAAAATTTGTTGAGAAAAGGCGCGACCTGCCGCCAAGCCAGCTGGTGCGCCTATGCAAGTCGCCAGCAAGCCTATGATCAAGACGAAGCTGAGATATAAGGCGGAGATTTGCGAAGTTCGCGCACCTATGGTTTTCATCACACCGATCTGGCGCACTTGTTGTGCCAGCATACTTTCAATGATAGTCGCGGTCAGCACCGCACTCAGCACCAATGCAATGCCACTAAACACCAGTAACATTCCCAGTATGGAAGTCATGATCAGTTGGTGCGGATGTTCACCGGGTGGCGGTATTCTGATGCGTTCTACGACATGCCCTTGTTGCTGTATCCAAAGTGCCAGGCTGCTGGCAATTTGCTCGATAGCATCGATGTCAAAGGGATTATTGCGGACGGTAATTTTCAAATCATGCATACCACCCCTGATACCCAGAGCTGCCATGGTATCTGGCGTTGCGTAGGCAAAGGCAGACATGCTGGGTACGGGCACGCCCGGGTCATGTGCGCTGCCGGAGACAGTTATTTGGCGTTGGCTACCATCCGCCATTTTCAATTGCAGCACATCACCTGTTTTCAGTTTCAACTTCTTTAAGGAGTCTTTTTCTAAAAGTAGTGTGCCTGGCGGTGGTGGCCATGCACCAGTTTCTGGAAAAATACTATTGATACGCAGTTCTTTAAAGTCATCGACGATCATCAGGTTGAGCGCTTGCAAACGACCATCTGCCAGTTGTATGCCCGCATCCACTTTCGCACTGGCTTGCGCAGCCGCTATGCCAGGGAAATTGCGTATAGCCTGAATCAACTGAGCGTCGATATTATCTATCCTCAACGTGGCGGAAGCTGGATTGGTAGCCAGATAGTTTTGCCGGATTTCACGTATCAATATGGTATAGCTGACTAGCATGGTGGCAAGACCAAACACACCTGCAGCGATGGCCAGTATCATCATGGCAGTACGGCCAGGCATTAATTGCGCGTCGCGCGCCAGTTTCATCCAGCGAGGCTTATGCAACATATTGCCTCCCGCAAGTTGGGTCGGAAATGCGTTCTGCTGCATTGCGGAGTTCTCCATCTGCCATGTTGACGCTGCGGCTAAAATAATGGCTATAGTCGCGCTCATGGGTCACCATCAACACGGTTTTTCCTTCCACCACCAATTGCGCGAATAATTGCATGATGCTATTTGCTGTTTCCGTATCAAGATTACCGGTAGGTTCATCTGCCACCAGAATCTGCGGATCATTTGCCAGTGCTCTGGCAATGGCAGCACGCTGTTGCTGACCACCAGACAAGCTGCTGGGTAATTTGTTGGCTTGATCGCCTATCCCCAGCTTTTCCAGCAATGCGATGGCGCGCGGCTTGCGTTCGCGAGGCAGGTACATATTGCAAAAATCCATGGGGAGCATGACGTTTTCGGCTATGGTCAAGGTGGGGAGTAGTTGAAAAAATTGAAAAATAATGCCGACGTTTTTACCGCGCCAGGTCGCCAGTTCGCTTTGTTTTAAAGTATGCACCGGAGTGGCACCTATCAATATTTCTCCTGAGTTGACGTGGTCAATACCTGTCATGACGTTCATCAAAGTCGATTTTCCACTACCAGATTTACCGATGATGGCGACAAATTCCCCTTCTCGTATCTCCAGACTGATGTTTTTAAGGGCCATGAATGCGCCTGATGCAGTCTCGTATGTTTTACATATGTCTTTTAATACGATCAATGGTCTTGCTATTGTTTGTATTGGCATTTTTTTTCCATATGATTTGATAGGCGCATTTGCCAGCGGGATACTGTGCAGAACTGCGACTGAAGCTATTTAATTCCTGCGGTGTTTCTGTTGTGTGTCCGTGCATGGCACTTCTTGCAACGCCATGTTTCCAGGAACGAACAGAAACAATCCAGAAACAAATATGGAGAAAAAATGTACCGATTTGATGAATAAATCAGTTATAAAGCAAGTTATGGAGAAAGCAGATCATTTACTGATCGTCGATGATGATGAAGAAATTCGCGATCTATTAAAGCGTTACCTTGAAAAAAGTGGTTTCAAGGTGAGCGTGGCCGCCAATGGGCGGCAGATGCGCAGCATACTTGCTACTGGCGGCATTGATCTGATCGTGCTTGATTTGATGATGCCGCGCGAGGATGGTCTTAGCCTGTGCCGTGAGTTGACGGCAACGCAAGTGCAACCAGTGCCGATCTTGATGCTGACGGCCAGGAATGAAGAGGCAGACCGCATCCTGGGTCTGGAAATGGGGGCGGACGATTACCTGACCAAACCCTTTGCGACGCGCGAATTGCTGGCACGCATACGCGCCATCTTGCGCCGCGCCCGAATGATTCCAGTGCAATTACGTGAGCTCAGTGGCGGCCGCATGCTGGGTTTTGGTGTCTGGGTCGTGGATACACATGCCCGACAGTTAATTGACGACAGTGGCGCGATTGTTTCATTGAGCGGTGCCGAATATCGCCTGTTACGGGTTTTTCTCGACCATCCAAAGCGCGTACTCACGCGTGACCAATTGCTCAACCTGACACAAAACCGCGACGCAGATTATTTTGATCGCTCCATCGATATCCTGGTCAGTCGTTTGCGTAAGCGCCTGCGTGACGATTCACGAGAACCCCAATACATCAAGACGCTGAGAAGTGAAGGTTATATTTTTTCGAGTACGGTAGAACACCGGGATGAGCAGTCATGACTGAGTTGAAACGGAAATTGCAAGGTATATGGCCCAATTCATTATTTTCACGCCTGGCTTTTGTATGGATATTAGCTTTATTGCTTGGGCATCTTATCAACAACGTATATGGATACATTTCTATCCATGAAGATCAGATTGCCCGCACAGATTATTACCTGACAAAAGATTTATCAGTACTGTTGCCCATTCTTGACGCAGCCACGCCATCGGAACGCAAGCTTTGGATGGAAAAAATGCAGCGTCATGCTTACCACTATGAGTTAAGTACAGTTGCTCCAGATTATCTGGCAACATCGACGAGCAAATGGACAAATCCGCATCGTCGGCATGGTTTGGCCGATCCCCTTAAGGAGGAACTGGCTACAAGCTATGCAGCGAGAAGCTCGGTAGGTCTTTATCCGGGAGAGATGGGGCGTTTGTATTTCTCATTGAAAGACGGAAGCGTATTAATCGCCATTATTAATAAAATTGTCTGGCCTGTAGATTGGGGGGCTGGTTTAGTCTTCGCACTTCAAATGCTTGCAGTGATCACGTTTACCTGGCTGGCTGTAAAACAGGCGACACGACCTTTGCAGCGTTTGGCTGAGGCAGCAGATACGCTGGGTTCATCATTGCACGGTGAAGCCATTCCAGTGGATGGTCCCAGCGAAGTTGCCAGAGCCGCGGCTGCATTCAATGCCATGCAGGCGCAGATCAAAGAACATCTGGCTGAGAGAGTGCAGATACTGGCTTCGATCTCACATGATTTGCAGACGCCCATTACACGCATGCGCTTGCGAGCCGAGCTAATGGATGATGGCAGCTTGCAAGAAAAAATGTTGAACGATCTCGACGCCATGCAGCAACTGGTAGAGGAGGGAATCACCTACGCACGAAGCGCGCGAAGAACCACAGAAGAAGTATGCCGGGTCGACATTGATGCTTTACTTGACAGCCTGGTCTGTGATTATGTGGATGCCCAACACGCTGTGCGTCTGAGTGGGGAAATCGGCACGATACTTTCTTCGAGGCCAAATACGCTCAAACGTATCATGATTAATTTGATAGACAATGCCTTGAAATTTGCAGGAGATGTCGAGATACAACTTCGCAGAATATCGCCAGGACAGATATCGGTGTCAGTATTGGATAGGGGACCAGGGATACCTGATAGTGAAATGGCTGCAGTATTGCAGCCATTCTATCGTGTGGAAAATTCGCGTAACCGCAAGACTGGTGGGACTGGTCTTGGCCTGGCAATTGCTCAGCAATTAGCACTTGCTGTAAATGGCTCCATCACTTTAAGTAATCGTGATGGCGGCGGCCTGGAGGCCAAGCTGATTTTTCCGGTAGCTGCAGAAACAAAATAAGCTTCGTTATCTGTCAGTAATGACAGTTTCAATGCTTGCCGGTACTCCCAAAACCACCTTCACCACGCTCACTCTGGCCAAATTCATCGACGATATTAAAGCCGACTTGCAACACAGGTACGATGATCAGTTGCGCCAGTCTTTCCATAGGTTGCAGGGTGAATTCTGACTGGCCACGGTTCCAGGTCGATACCATCAATTGACCCTGATAGTCGGAATCAATCAGACCAACCAGGTTGCCCAGCACGATACCGTTTTTATGGCCCATGCCGCTGCGTGGCAAGATCATGGCGGCGTAGCCCGGGTCAGAGATATGAATGGCCAGACCGGTAGGGATCAACACTGTCTGGCCGGGTTGTATGGTAATCGCTTCATCTATGCAGGCGCGCAGGTCGAGGCCAGCGCTGCCAGGTGTACCGTAGGCTGGCAGCATGTCTTTCATGCGGCTGTCGAGAATTTTCAGGTCTATGTTTTTCATGGTATTGAGAAAAAATAATGCTCAAAGAGCGGGCGCTCTTTGAGCAGGTAGGGAAGATTTAAATGAGGCTGGAACGCAAGGCGATTTCTGCCACCAGTTGTTGGGCCAGTGCTTGTTTGTCGGCGCGCGGCAAAGTAGTGTGGCCGTGCACATCAAACAGCACCAGCTCGTTCTCATCCTTGCCAAAGGTGTGATGGCCGATATTGCCAACCAGCAGGGGCACGTCTTTCTTCTGGCGTTTGGCAGCACCATATTGCAAAAGGTTTTCTGATTCTGCGGCAAAGCCTACGCAATAAGGTGCATTTGGCATGGCGGCGACGCTGGCCAATATGTCAGGGTTTTGCGCAAATTGCAGTTGTGGCACATCGCCTTCACTGGTTTTTTTCAGTTTCTGCGTGCTTGCATTGGCAACGCGCCAGTCGGCGACGGCGGCAACGGCAACAAACACATCCTGCTTGTGCTGCCGGAGTTGAGCCACTACCGCATCAAACATTTGCTGCGCAGTTTGTACATCGACACGGCGCACCCCATGTGGCGCATCCAGCGCGGTTGGGCCAGACACCAGCGTCACGATGGCACCAGCTTCCCAGGCGGCCTGCGCAATCGCATAACCCATCTTGCCAGATGACAGATTGGTAATGCCGCGTACCGGGTCTATTGGCTCAAATGTAGGGCCAGCGGTGATCAATACATGTTTTCCAGCCAGCGTCTTGGCCTGGAAGGAGGCGATGATTTCTGTCAGTAATTGCTCGGGTTCCAGCATGCGGCCCATGCCGGTTTCGCCGCATGCCTGATCGCCAGCAGCCGGGCCCAGCAGATGTATGCCATCTGCCCTGATCTGTTGCACATTGCGCTGGGTGGCCGGGTTTTGCCACATCTCTACATTCATGGCTGGGGCTATGAGTAATGGTAGATTGGCAGGGCGGGCAACGCACAGAGTGGAAAGTAAATTATTGCAGGCACCATGTGCCAGCTTGAAGATAAAGTCCGTGCTGCAAGGCGCGATGACGATGGCATCAGCGTCCCGCGTCAGGTCTATGTGCGGCATATTATTATTGACGCGCGCATCCCACTGGTCGGTATAGACCGTATTGCCAGACAGGGCTTGCATGGTCACTGGCGTGATGAAATGGGTGGCAGATTCTGTCATCACCACCTGTACATCGGCCCCAGCCTTGCCAAGTGCGCGCGTCAATTCTGCAATTTTGTAACAGGCGACGCCGCCAGTCAGGCCCAGAACAATCTTTTTACCAGCCAGTCGCAGACTCATGGTGTTATTCCTTATTTTTTGACGCGGCGTAATTCATCTATTATGAATAATGCCGCACCTACGCAAATCGCGCTGTCAGCGATGTTAAATGCCGGGAAATGATAAGTTGTGTAATGGAAATCCAGGAAATCTATGACATGACCATACACCACCCTGTCGATGACATTGCCTAGGGCGCCACCCTTGATCAGCGTCAGTGCAGTGCAAAACAGTTTTTGTCCTGCATGGCGTTTCAACAGGTAAATAATGTAAGCGGCTGCGATCAAACCGATAGCCGTAAAGAAGTACCGCTGCCAGCCTGGTTCATTGGCAAGGAAGCTGAAGGCTGCCCCGTTGTTGTAAACCAGCGTCAGATTGAAAAACGAAGTAATACTCAAAGTCTCGCCAAAGGCAAAGGCCTTGCTGATCGTGATTTTTGTGACCTGATCCAGTAAGATAATGATGGCGGCCAGACCCAGCCAGGGTATCAGGCTGGAACCAGATGACTTGGTGCCTGAAGAATTATTTGATGCAGCAGGACGTTTTTTGGTCGCCATGGATATTGAACTCTTGTGAAGTCTTGATTAATGCAGGCAGGAGCAGGTTACACCTGCTCCACACTCGCAACTACATTACAACTACATTTTTACTATGCAAAGCGACGTGCTTCACCAGCGCCAAACAGATTACTGACACAGCGGCCACACAGGCCAGCGTGCTCAGCATTGCTACCCACGTCTGCACGATAATGCCAGCAACGCTCGCACTTTTCGTATTTGGATGGAGTAACGACCACGGCTTCTTCCGCTTCGCTGGCAACCTGCTCCACACCTGCTGCGGAGGTGATCAGGGTGAATTTCAAGTCATCGGCAAAGCTGTTCAATACATCAAACTTGCTGCCGCTGGCCTTGATTGTCACTTCTGCCTGCAGGGATGAACCTATGCCACCAGCAACACGTACTTCTTCGAGTTGTTTGGTCACATCAGTGCGCACTGCACGCAGGGCGGCGTACTTGGTCAGCAGGGCTTCAGCATCAGCGATCTCCGGCAAGCTGTAATAAGTTTGCGTGAAGATGGTTTCATCGCTGTCTTTGTAGGCATCGGCAGCGGCAAAGAATTGCCATGCTTCTTCTGCGGTGAAAGACAGCATTGGTGCCATCAGGCGCAGCAGTGATTGCGTGATATGCCAGATCGCCGTTTGTGCAGAACGGCGCGCATGCGAAGTCGTACCGCTGGTGTACAGGCGGTCTTTCAGGATGTCGAGATAGAAACCACCCAGATCTTCCGAGCAGAATGATTGCAATTTGCTGACCACAGGGTGGAATTCAAATGCCTCAAAATGTGCCAGGATATCTTTTTGCAACGCTGCCGTATCGGC
This sequence comes from Undibacterium sp. TC4M20W, assembly GCF_049340245.1. Lineage (NCBI taxonomy): Bacteria > Pseudomonadati > Pseudomonadota > Betaproteobacteria > Burkholderiales > Oxalobacteraceae > Undibacterium > Undibacterium sp. TC4M20W. The sequence continues at coordinate 69,040 of NZ_JBMPPI010000008.1, read as the reverse complement.
GATGGCATAGCGATCTATCTCCAGCAATTCATTGATCGCAACAGCATCTTTTGCCGCATCAAAATCAGAAGTGTTGGCCAGCAAAAAGCGCAGGGTATTACGGATGCGGCGATAGGCTTCTGTCACACGTTTCAGGATTTCATCAGAGATAGACAATTCACCTGAATAATCAGAAGACGCTACCCACAGCCGCAAGATGTCAGCACCCAGGGTGCTGGAGATTTCTTGCGGCTCCATGCCGTTTTTCAAGGACTTGGACATTTTCCGGCCTTGGCCATCGACGACAAAACCATGTGTCAGCAAGGCTTTGTAAGGCGCACGACCATCCAGCATGGATGCTGTCAGCAGTGAAGAATGGAACCAGCCGCGATGCTGGTCAGAACCTTCCAGATACAGGTCTGCCGGGAAGGCTGACTGCGCTTTATGTGAGCCGCGCAAGACAGTCTGATGTGTCACGCCAGAATCAAACCACACATCCAAGGTGTCACGGTTCTTGACATACATGGCAGCTTCATCACCGAGCAAATCAGCAACTTCGATTTTTTGCCAGGCTTCGATGCCTTCTTTTTCTATGCGCAGGGCGATTTGTTCCAGCAGCTCAGGTGTGCGTGGATGCAATTGGCCAGTTTCCTTATGCAGGAAGAAGGCCATAGGCACACCCCATTGACGCTGACGTGACAAGGTCCAGTCAGGACGGTTGGCGATCATGCCATGCAAACGTGCCTTGCCCCATGCCGGGAAAAAGGCTGTGTCATCGATGGCTTTCAATGCTGTCTGACGCAAACTGTCGCCACCGGCTTTGGGCGTATTGTCCATGCTGGCAAACCACTGTGAAGTGGCGCGATAGATGATAGGCGTCTTATGACGCCAGCAATGCATATAGCTATGCTCAAACATCTTGAACGAGAACAGCGTACCTGCTTCACGCAGCTTGTCGCAGATAGGCTTGGATGCTTCCCAGATTGTCATGCCGGCAAAGAAAGGCAGGCTGGACGCGAATTTGCCATCACCCATGACAGGGGCGATGATGTCATCATCCTTCATGCCATGCGCCTTGCATGACTGGAAATCTTCGATACCGTAGGCAGGGGCAGAGTGGACAACGCCAGTACCGGTTTCTGTACTCACGTATTCACCCAGATAGACTGGAGAAAAACGGTCATAGCCCGCATCCAGTGCTGACAGTGGATGTTTGAATTTGATTTCAGACAAATCCGCACCCAGGCAAGTTGCGATGACTTCACCTGTCAAACCGTAGTTAGTCAGGCTGGCTTCAACCAGGTCTTTTGCCAATATCAGCAGGATGTCTTCACCTTCACGCTGGGTCTTGACCAGAGCGTAAGTGATTTCCGGATGCATGTTCAGCGCCTGGTTGGACGGGATAGTCCATGGCGTTGTCGTCCAGATGACGCAATAGCCTTTGTCCAGCGGCAGTTTGTCGAGCTTAAAGGCGGCAGCCAGCTTGTCATGTTCCGCAAACGGGAAACCGACATCGATGGACGGGTCGCGTTTGTTTTCATATTCAACCTCGGCTTCCGCCAGGGCAGAACCGCAATCAAAACACCAGTTGACTGGTTTCAGGCCACGATAGACATAGCCTTTTTCCAGCAATTTGCCGAGTGCGCGCAGTTCATCCGCTTCATTGCCAAAGGCCATGGTTTTGTAGGGGTTATCCCATTCGCCCAAAACACCAAGGCGGATGAAGCCGGCTTTTTGTTTTTCTATCTGTTCATTCGCATATACACGTGCTTTGGCATGTACTTCGGCCACTGGCAGGTTCTTGCCAAACAGTTTTTCAACCTGGATTTCGATAGGCATGCCATGACAATCCCAGCCTGGCACGTACGGTGCATCAAAGCCAGCCATGGTGCGGGCTTTGACTATCATGTCTTTCAATATCTTGTTGACCGCGTGACCGAGATGGATATCACCATTGGCATACGGTGGTCCGTCGTGCAGGATGAATTTTGGGCGACCGGCAGATGCCTTGCGCACGCGTTCATAGATTTTTTTGTCTTGCCATTCCTTGACCCACTTGGGTTCACGCTTGGCCAGATCGCCGCGCATAGGGAAGGTGGTTTCGGTCATATTGACCGGGTATTTACTGGCAGTTTTTGCCGCTTTGTTTTCAGACATAATGAGTTTTCTATTTTTAAAATCGGGATGAAGTCACAAGCAATCACAACAAACAAAGTGTGAGCTTCAAATTCGGTCAGTGGCAGAGCGGGCAGGGCGGTGGCTGTCGGCAAAATAGGCACGAGCCTGTTCAGCGTCCTTGTTGATGGCCGCAGTCAGGGTAGGCAGGTCTATGTATTTTTCTTCGTCACGCAGCTTTTTCAAAAACTCTATCTGCACGACTTTGCCGTAGGCATGACCGCTGTAATCGAATACATGGGTTTCCAGCAGCACGCGGCCACTGTCATCAACAGTAGGGCGCACACCCAGGCTGGCAACGGCGGGCAAAGGCTGTTCGGCCAAACCGTGAACCTGCACGATAAAGATGCCATGCAGGGCAGGGCGGTGATGGGCAATACGCAGATTCAGCGTAGGAAAGCCTATGGTGCGCCCCAGCTTTTGACCGTGCACCACATGGCCTGAAATACGGTAAGGGTGACCCAGCAAGGCTTCTGCCTCGTCAAAATCACCATTCGCCAGCGCAAGGCGTACTGCAGACGAGGATATGCGCACACCCTTGTTTTGTACTGAGGGTAGGGTTTCAACGGTAAAACCATGGCGCAAGCCTGCTTCGGTCAGGGTGGCGACATCGCCAGCGCGTTTGGCACCAAAGCGAAAATCTTCACCGACCATGACCCATTTGACATGCAGACCATCGACCAGCACTTTTTCTATGAAGTCTTGCGGTGACAATGCGGCAAAATGGGCATTGAAATGTTCAACGATGACGCGATCTACCCCAGCAGCCTGCAGAGAAGCCATGTTGTCGCGCAAATTGGCGATACGGGTAGGTGCTTTCGACAGGTCACCCTGCATCTGCGCGAAGAATGCACGCGGATGTGGTTCAAATGTCATGACGGCAGCTTCTATGCCCAGACGTGTGGCGGCATCCCGCAAACGGGCAAGCAAAGTCTGGTGGCCCAGATGTACGCCGTCAAAATTGCCTATCGCCAGCGCACAGGGTGCACGGGAGGCTGCATTTGGAAGTCCGCGAAATACCTTCATTGTTTCCAGAAAACTGCTGCAAAGCCGTAGATTATAAATGCTTTCGTCTGGCTATAGACCTGATCTGAGGTGGAAATGCAAATTTCACAAGGGATTAATTTGTGAAATCCTCCCATTTCTCAGCATTTGGCACCTGAATCAATGATGATGTGACCACAAAACATCATTGGAGCTCAGATAAGACTGCACAGCTTCCTTATTGCCAGTCGCATGTTTCATGATCTCGCCGCAGTTGCAAATGCCTTGATAGGGTTGAATGTGGGAGCAGGCAGAGACTTTTTGCAAGAAAACCTGGACGGATTTGCTGCAATTTTTGCATTTAAAGGTCAGGATGCGGGCGGGTTTGTTGATCATGATGCTAATTTTCTAAACGATTAATCAATTCTGGTGGTCAGTACCTTGGCAGCTACTGACCACAAATACAAATACTATTTTAATTTCAAACGCCACAATGAAGTAACTTCTTTGACGCGGGCTGCGTGCAAGGGATCGTTTTCATCGGTTGATTTTGGATGGCGCGGTTTGATATCCATTTTGCCAGCTACTGTCAAACCGCCAGCATCTATCCAGCCTTGCAACTCTGCCGCTGCGCGCAGGCCCAGGTGTTCGGCAAAGTCAGACATGACCAGCCAGGCTTCACCCTGTGGTTCCAGATGTTCTGCCACGCCAGCCAGAAAGCCGCGCAACATGCGGCTGTCGGGATCATACACGGCATATTCTATAGGTGAATTGGGGCGTGCTGGCAACCATGGCGGGTTACACACTATCAAAGGTGCACGTCCTGGCGGGAACAGGTCTGCCTGCATCAATTCAATCTGGCCGGACAAACCCAGCCTGTCTATGTTTTCACGGGCACAGGCGAGGGCGCGCTGGTCCTGGTCAGTCGCGATGATCTTTTTAACGCCTCGCTTGGCCAGCAAGGCGGACAGCACACCGGTGCCTACACCAATATCAAAAGCCAGTGTCGTCGATGGCAGCGGGGCTTTCGCCAGCAAATCTATATATTCACCACGCACTGGTGAGAACACGCCATAGTAAGGGTGGATTTTTGCACTCAACGCAGCTATCTCTACGCCATTCTTGCGCCATTCATGCGCACCTATCAGACCCAGCAATTCACGCAGGGAAGCCACAAAGGCTGTGCTGGGTTCGCCATAAACTTCGCGACAGGCTAGTGTTACATCCGGCGCACGGCGCAGGGTGATGCGGTAGTCGGCTTCAAAGGGTATCAAGACCATGGCCAGCACGCGCGCTCTTTGCGACTGCGCCTGGCGGTGCAGGTTGAAAGCTTCTTTCGCAGATTCAGGCACCTTGGCCTTTTTGCTGGCCCTGGCTGGTTTTTTATCTATGCGGCGTGCCAGTGCCTGCAATAGCTGCTTGGCATTGTGGTAATCACCACGCCATAGCAGGGCTGTACCTTCACACGCCAGCTTGTATGCGGTTTCGACATTCATGCGGTCATCGGCAATCTGCACACGCTTGGGCGCTGGTGCACCACTCTCGGAATGCCAGCGGCATGAGCGGGCTTCGTCGTTTTCTGTCCAGTGCAATTGCAGAGCGGGATCGGGGGTGTTCATATTTTTCTTTTTGTTGATTTTGTTGATGCTGCAGGTTTGCCAGTGTCTGGCCAAGGCTGGAGTGTAACAAAGAATGCTGACTGGATGAGGGCTCTGTGAGGGTGTGCATGGTTTTACAAGCGAATTTCTCTATTTGGGACAAAGTAAAAAATCCAGCTGCCAGACACAATCTTATGTTAACCTCATGTTTCTTAATATATTAATCCTGCTATAAGCCTACCAGGAACTCACTATGTCTCTCCAATTTCGTCCTGTTGTTCTTGCGACTTTGTTGTCGTCATTGATTATTGCTGCTCCTCTCAGCTTGGCTGCTACTCCCTCGACCGTAGTGGAAAGCAGGAAGGCAGACCTGGGTTTTGCGCAGATCAAGACAGCCTTCCTCAGCGCATTATGGCAACAAGACCCGGACATGGCGATGGCAGCAGGCCGTTACCAGGATGCCAATAAACTGGTATTGCCAGATCAGGCTACCCGCGATGCTTATGTTGCATTCACCGATAACTGGCTGGCGCAGTTGAACAGGGTTAGTGCAGATGCCTTGTCCGCCAAAGAACAGACTGACCTGGCGCTGATGCGCAATTACCTGAATGGCACGCGGTGGTATTTGACGCAGTTCCGCGAATTTGAATGGAACCCTACCCAGCACAATATTGCCGGCAGTTTTGATGCCATTCTCAATACTGACTTCGCGCCGAAAGCAAAGCGGGTGCAGGTAGCGATACAGCGCCTGCAAGCAGTGCCTGCCTATTATGCAGCAGCCAAAGCCAGCATCAAAAACCCTACAAATGAGCACACCCGTCTGGCGATCAAGCAAAGTGCTGGCGCGATTTCGGTATTGGCTGATCTGGAAAAAGCAGCATCGCAGGAAAAGCTCGCAACAAAAGACAGGCAAACGCTGGAAGAAGGCTTGAAAAATGCCCGGTCTGCCGTCAATGACTATGTGCAATTTCTGGAAAATCTGGAAAAGAAACTTGATCCCGCAACGGCCCGTTCTTTCCGCATAGGCAAGCAGCTATATGAAGGTAAATTCACTGCTGATATCCAGTCTTCATTGAGTGCCGAACAGACTTACCAGCGCGCACTGACCGCCAGAGACGAAGCGCACAATAATATGGAAAAGCTGGCTGACCAGCTCTGGGATAAAACCATGGGTGCGCAAGCCAAGCCTGCAGATCGCATCAAAAAGATTGCCATGGTCATCGACAAACTGTCTGAAAATCATGTGGTCGCAAAAGACTTGTATCCTGAAATTCGCCAACAATTGCCGCAGCTGGAAAAATGGATACGCGAACATGATCTCGTCAGCCTGGACTTGAAAAAGCCACTGGTCGTACGCGAGACCCCAGTATATCAACGCGGCGTCAGTCTGGCCTCCATCGAAGCGCCTGGCATCTTCAGACCCAATGATAAAACCTATTACAACGTCACCCCTTTTGACGGCCAACCCGCCGAGCAAGTTGAAAGCACGCTACGTGAATACAATCACTGGGTCTTGCAGATATTGAACATTCACGAAGCCATCCCTGGTCATTACACGCAACTGCAACATGCGAATAAATCACCATCAGTCATCAAGACCCTGTTTGGCAATGGCGCAATGATAGAAGGCTGGGCTGTGTATAGCGAACGCATGATGCTGGAGTCAGGCTATGGTGGCAATACGGCCGAGATGTGGCTTATGTATTACAAATGGAACTTGCGCGCAGTCTGCAATACCATCCTCGATTATCAGGTGCACGTACTCGGCATGACCGAGACAGAAGCCAAAGACTTTTTAATGAACCAGGCTTTCCAGACCAAGGCAGAGGCTGATGGAAAATGGCTGCGTGTGCAATATACATCCGTGCAGCTCACCAGCTATTTCAGTGGTTATAGCGAGATACTTGAATTCCGCGAACAGCTCAAGAAACAGCAAGGCGATAAATTCAAACTCAAGCAATTCCATGAGCAATTCCTGAGCTATGGCAGTGCATCTGTCGGGATGATCAAGAAGCTGATGTTGAAGGATGCGGGAAAGTAAAGATTTCTTAAATGATTTCTGAATTGTTGCTAGCATTGCTGTTCTTCAAAATTATCAAGTAAAGTCGCCCGCCATGATCAGATTAAAATCATTCAATTTTATGTTAGCTCTCATGGCGATATGCCCTGGTTACGCATTCAGTCTGGAATCGACTATCAAGGATAAAGAACAACTGCTTATCGGCACATGGCAAAAAGGTTTGACCGCCGAAATTGCTGCATTAAACGCAGATAAACTGGCTCTTTACAAATCGTCGAGCCCTTTAGGAGAAGTGGTTCAATACAAGGCCGACCATAGTTTTGTCATGTATCCACCTTGTGGAAAAAAGGCGGAAGATTTGCGTAAACTTGGGCTGAGTTTTATTGAGGGTACCTGGCAGATCAATGATGCTGGTGATTTGGTGAGTGAAGTCAGCAATAAAGGCAAAGTCTTTACGCAAGTATCGAAAATTGATTGGATAAATGAACAACTTGTGTTGACCATAGGCAAACCTGGCACGGGCGACAGGATGGGGAAATATTCTGGCAAGTTCCCTCCGCAATGCTCTTAGTATTGTGCAAATCAAGCTGACATGATTTTCAACAGCAAATAGCAATGCGCCCTGATATTTATAAAGTCAGCCAGATCGGCAAAGGTTTCATCGCCGTCATGGCCAAGCCTGTTGCGGGCGAATGGATAGAAGATGAATTTCGTGGCATTGCGTAATTCGGCATCAGCAGGATGGTCTCTCTGCTGGAAACCCATGAAATACGTGATCTGGGTTTGCTGACCGCGCCAGATTTATGCGCTGCAAATCAAATTAACTTCATGCATTACCCCATCAAGGACAAAGGCTTGCCATCGTCTTTTTCTGTCACGCAGAGACTGGTAGTGCAATTGCATGATGACATTCTCAAGGGGAACAATACCGTCATTCATTGCCGCGCAGGAATAGGGCGGACCGGCCTGCTTGCAGCAGCAGTCTTGATAAGACACGGGCTTGATGCTAATGCTGCGCTGGCAATGATCAGCAAGGCAGGCGCTGTTACCGTTCCCGATACCGAAGAGCAAATCGACTGGCTGAACAAGCATCAGGCCGCATTGCGTGCATGAAATAGCAAAATTCTGCTCTGCGCAGATTTTGTTATTCATCTTTTTCGATAAATATTTCACTGCGGAAATTTAAATTTCTCTCGGGAAAAATATTCACTCGCCTGTTTTGGTGCGCCACCAAAAATTGTGGTGCAAAAGTCATAGAAATGCACAAAACAGATAAGCAAGAGTGGTTTTTTCACAAATTTGTTAAAAAAAGTCAAACCTTGGTAACAAAACTGACATAAGCGGATGTTAATCTAGTAATCGTTTGCGCAAACGATTGCTTAATATAACTGTCGTTAAATCTCGTTTCTGGAAAGCTGCAGACAGCATGGTGGTAAGAAAAATAGTAGAGCTGTACAAGAATGGCTGCTTACGGATATCTGAACAAAGGCTGAAGAAAAAGAAGCGAGACAGGTGTGTTCCTGATGGAATACGCGCAGGCAAAGTATGACTCTGCTTTGATACTTTCATCTGGGTGAGGATATGTGTGAGACGGCCACATAGATCAATACTAATGAACAATCATTCAGGGGGAATATTTTTATGCAAGGTCTACAAAAAGCCGGCAAGCTAAAAGTGCTGGCACTGCAACTTGGTCTTATCTTCACAGTTAGTTTTACAGGTATCTGCGCAGCCTACGCGTCCATCCCGGATCATCACGAGTTTGACGCAAGTCTGCATGTGCCATATCGCTCAGATGCAAAAGCCGGTGCCGAATCCCGTTACTTTACGATGGAATTCGAATATCCCTACGTGACAAAAGAACAGACCATCACCTGGCGTCTGGAGTTGCTGGGCAGCGATGGCAAGGTCGTTGACCGCTGGTATGGCACAGAAAAACTGTTCAAGAAAACTGTCACCGCACAAATGTTCTGGAGCGGCCGTGGCCCAACTGGCGCAGCTTTGAAAGATGGCGTCTATCAAGTCAGGCTCACCGCCAAGGCAACGGACACATCTGCTATTCAAGCGGCTCCCGCTGGCGATGTTGCCAGCACGGTAGAGCGCGCATTGGCTGTCCACGACACAGAAATCATTACACAAAGCTGGCCGCTGCAAGTCGGTAAGCTCGCTACACCAAAAATGCCAAGCTTTGCCGCCTTGCCGACCAAGGCCAGCAAGGCACTTGCCACTGCATCCACAGCCAAGACTGTAGCAGGTATGGCACCGCCACCAGCAGCGGCTACAGGTTCATTGCCTTACACTATCTACTACGGCAACCTGCACAGCCAGACCAATCACAGTGATGGTGGTGGTGAACTGACTTCATGTACAGGTGCGCAAAATCCGCAATCTGCTGTCTATGGCCCTACCGATGCGTATCAGTTTGCCTTGAACAAGGGCCTGGATTTCCTGATGACGTCTGAGCACAACCATATGTACGATGGCTCTGACAGCACGAATACTTCAGCCAACCCGGTAACAGCAAAGAATCTGTATCAGTCAGGTCTGACAGCGGCGAGCAGTTTTAATTCTGGCCATGCTGGCTTCCTGGCGATTTACGGTTTGGAATGGGGCGTCATCAACAATGGCGGCCACATGAATATTTTCAACTCCAATGAATTATTGGGTTGGGAATACAATAGCAGCAATCAATTGATCGCAGACACACTGACTGCCAAGAATGATTATGCTGGCTTGTATACCCTGATGCGTCAGCGTGGTTGGATAGGGCAGTTCAATCATCCATCGAGCAGTGGTCAGTTCATCGTCAATGGTACTGCACTTGGCTACACCGCCGACGGTGACCAAGCTATGGTTGCCTGCGAAGTCTTGAATACTTCAGCTTTTTCGACCAACACCACAGAGACAGAAACCAGCCGTAGCAGTTATGAAGGTGCCTGTAACAAAGCACTGGAAGCCGGTTTCCACGTTGCATTTACGACAGACCAGGATAATCACTGCGCCAACTGGGGTGCTTCTTATACTAATCGCACCGGCATCTTGCTGGCAAACGGTGCTGCTCTGAATAATGCAAATTTCGTCGATGCCATGAAGGCACGCCGTATCTTTGCCACCATGGACAAAACTTCGCAAATCATCCTGACTGCGAATGGCCATATCATGGGAGAGCGTTTCACCAATAGTGGCCCGTTGACCCTGGTCAGCAATTTCGCCAGCACCAGTGGCCGCACTGTTTCTACCGTAGTGATCTATGAAGGCGTACCAGGCCGTAATGGTACAGTCACGCAATTATCCAGCACTGCAACGACAACGATTACCCCGGCAGTAGGCGAGCATTTTTACTATGCAAAGATCACCCAGGATGACGGTAAAATCCTGTGGTCAGCACCGATTTGGGTTACCCAATCGAATAGTACAGACAGCACGCCACCGACAGTCAGCGCAGGCGAATCCGGTGCTAGCGGCAACATCACCTTGTCTGCCAATGCGACAGATAATGTTGGTGTCAGCAAAGTGGAATTCTATGTCGATGGTGCACTCAAAGGTACGGCCACCAGCACACCGTACAGCATGACGCTGAACTCCACAACGTTGACCAATGCCAGCCACAGTCTGGTCGCCAAAGCCTATGATGCGGCCAATAATGTTGGCACTTCATCGGCAGTCAGCTTCACTATCAATAACCCTGTCAGTGATACGACTGCACCTACCGTGTCAGCCAGTGAAAGTGGCACCAGCGGTAACATTAGCCTGTCAGCGACAGCGACAGATAATGTAGGCGTGACCAAAGTGGAGTTTTATGTCGATGGTGCTCTGAAAGCGACCAGCACAAGCACACCATATTCAACGACATTGAATTCAACAACACTGTCAAACGGTACGCATAGCCTGGTTGCCAAAGCTTATGATGCTGCCAATAATATTGGTACTTCTTCTACCGTGAGTTTTACTGTCAATAACAGTACCTCTACACAGTTGATTACCAACGGCGGCTTCGAGAGTGGTGCCAGTTCATGGACGGCCAGTTCAGGCGTCATCAGTACCGGTGGCTCTGAAGCATCGCGTACAGGCAGCTACAAAGCCTGGCTCAATGGCTATGGCAGTGCCCACACTGATACTCTGTATCAGCAAGTGACTATCCCTGCCGCAGCAACATCTGCCAACCTGAGTTTCTGGCTGAAAGTGAGCTCCGACGAAACCACGACTACCCAGGCTTACGATACCCTCAAGCTGCAAATTCAAAACAGCAGCGGCACGGTATTGGCAACGCTGGCGACCTATTCGAACCTGAACAAGGGCACGACCTATGTCAACAAAACCTTTGATCTGAGCAGCTATAAAGGTCAGACCATACGCGTGTATTTTGTGGGCGTTGAAGGTAGTGTGACAGCGACATCTTTCCTGATCGATGATATATCGTTGATTTCGCAATAAATTTTTATATGCTGAAGTAGTAAAAACGGGGAAAACCCGCCAGGCCTGGCGGGTTTTTTTTATTTGTATGATTCGCGGTAAGATATGTCATATAACCAAGCCATCTAGCCAAGCCATCCACCCAACGAATGCCGGAGACCAAAATGAAAATCAGGTTTTATCACGCACCAGACGCGAATTGCTGCGAACGCCTGTTGTGGATACTTGACTATAAAAAAGTTACATACGAGCGCATTGATGTAGGCTTGGGTGATGTTGGCGAACAGGTCAGATTGCTGAGCCCCTTTGCCCGCGTACCGCTGATGGAAGTCGATGGCATTGCTCTCAGTGAATCTATGGCCATGGCGGAATTCATTGAAGAGATTGCGCCCAACCCACCACTGCAATATACCGAGGCCTTCGCGCGCGCACAGGTGCGGGAGATTTGCGAAGCGGTTAATTCATCAATACATCCTCAGCAGAACGGTAGCACAGTGCGATTTTTTCATCCCGACTGGAGCAGAGAGCAGATGCGGCCAGTGCGTGCTAAATGGCTGAATCTCAATCTACAAAAATTGCAAGGGCGATTATGGCGCAGCAGTCAGTTTGCTGTCGGTACACAATTCACCATGGCCGATATCTTTGTCAGTATCATTTATCGAAAAGCGCTGGATCTTGGTGTGACAAGCAGTGATTTTCCTGAATATGATGAATACTGGAAATTTTTGATGTCGGATGAAACTATACGCGGCAGCTGCCCGGTCGCGTCCTGAAGACGATAGTTTTCCATGGACAGTGAATTCGTCATACTGACTAAGCTTATGACAATCTTCTTGTAGCAAAATATTTTGGAAAGTACCAACGATGCGACTGAATTCGCGGCTGCAGGCTATTTTTTTGCTCAATGCTACAGTATTGATAACTCATCAAATTGATGCTGCTTTCTGGCATGAGTGGGACCTTTTCCATATTCCAGGAGGAAATCAGATTAACCTGTTACTGAACTTGCCGATTATCGCTCTTGTTTTGTTTGCGCAAGGGCAGGTGATGGCGAATAATAAAACCGTACTTTGCTATTACAAATTGATGGCTTTTTTGGGTTTTCTTACATTAGCAATTCACTCTGCATTCTTTGCTGTGGGTAGCGAAGCATTCATGCAGCCTGTGTCTATTGCCTTGTTAATCGCAACAACTCTGCTCTCAAGCACGCAACTTTTCCTGCTTCGCAGCATTGTCCAAGAATAGTTTTCATCTTTACTCCTGATACATTATGCATAAATTCCTATTTTCCCTGCTGCTGCGGGCAGGCAATGGAAGATTTTGAAAAAGCCATGTGGCTGACTGTCAGTGCAGGTGGGGATCGCGATACTTTATGTGCGATTGCAGGAGGTGTCGTTGCCTCCTTCGTTGGCGACAAAGGTATTCCTGAAAGCTGGAGAGCGAGACGCGAAGCTCTGCCAGGCTGGTATCTTGAATCCAGGGATGCAAATTGACAAAGAAAAGCTTTTGGGATGACCCGTATCAAACCAGTTTGCAAACGCAAGTCAGCAAAGTGGATGGTAATGATATTTACCTCGCATCGACCATTTTCTTTGCCTTCTCTGGTGGGCAAGAAAGTGATCATGGCAGCATTGCCGGACACGCAGTTGTTGCGGCACGCAAGGAAGGGCTGGAGTTGGTATATACCCTGGCAGAAGGCCACGGTTTACAGGCCGGGCAGGATGTCGAAGTTTGTATTGATTGGGTCAGGCGTTATCGCCTCATGCGCCTGCATTTTGCAGCTGAACTAGTGCTGGAATTGTTTTGCAAGTCATTGCCTGGCGTGGGCAAGGTCGGTGCCCATATTGCGCAAGACAAGGCACGCATAGATTTTATCTGGCCTGAAAGCATCGCACCCTTGCTGCCTGCTTATACGCAAGAAGCGCAAGCCATCATTGATGCTGATCTTAACATTACATGTGCTTTTGAAGATGAAGCGTCAGGAAGACGCTATTGGGAAATTGCAGGATTTTCCCGAGTACCTTGCGGCGGTACTCACGTCAAACGCACTGGCGAACTGGGGCAAATCAGATTGAAGCGTAACAATATCGGGCGAGGTAAGGAGAGGGTAGAGATTTACCTTTTGCCATAAAAACAGCGACTGAAATATCTGTCGCTGTTTTCTTTACACTATAAATAAGTAGCTGAGGCTTACTTGCCAAACAAGGACGAAAACTGTTGCAGCACAGCTGCCGGGTCGATGTTGCCAGCCTCCGGCACCTGGCCGTGTGGTGTCAGGTGATCGATAATGCCTGGCAAAAATTCAGCAAGGTGGCTTGCTGCACCTTCATGTGAAATGCCCGCCGCATCAGCCAGTTGCTGCAATTGCCCGCCGCTCAAGGCTTGCTGAATTTGTGCAGCGGATATGGGCATGTTTTGTCCTGTGCCTATCCATGATTGCACGATGTCAGCCAGGCCCGCCTGGTGGAACGCGCTGATCAAGCCTTGTAAGCCACCAACGCCACCAGCTTGTTTGTCACCCAGCATGGCAACCACTGCCTGCATCAGGCCTGCCTTGCCATCATTGTCCTGGTTCATGCCGCCAAGCATGCCTAATGCGCTATCGAGTAATCCCATGATGTTCCTCTTTGAATTGGTAAAGTGTAGCAAGTGTAAATCTGAGTATCGACGGGAATTGTGAACTCTGTATGAAATTTGACAATGTTTTACGGCGATGGAAATTTTCTCTTTTAGTTGACTTGGGGCAGTTACATTCCGCCCCATGCTGCATTTAATATCGCAATCGCTGCCAGCCCTGCAGTCTCGGTGCGTAATATGCGTGGCCCCATGGACAGTGCCAGTACGCCGTGTTTAATGGCGAGGTTTTCTTCTTCATCGGAATAACCGCCCTCAGGCCCAACCATCAGGCTGACAGCTTGTGCAGGATGATGGCGTGACCAGTCTGCCAATGATTGTTCTGCGCGCGGCGTCAGCAATATTCGCTGATGCATATCTTGCTGGCTCAGCCACTGGTTGAAATTCATCAATGGTGCCAGGTGAGCAAGGCGGTTGCGGCCACATTGTTCAGCCGCGGCTACGATGATGCCTTGCCAGTGCGCCTGCTTTTTCTCGGCGCGTTCTGCTGACAGTTTGACGACACAGCGTTGCGCCGCCAGTGGCTGGATTGCACTGACGCCCAGTTCCATGGCTTTTTCTATGATCCAGTCCATCTTTGATGCTTCTGGCAGGGCCTGCACCAGATTCAGCGAATAGGGTAATTCACATTCTTCTGGCAAAAATACTTTGACTTCTGCGGTCACGTTTTTCTTGGCGACCTGGGTCAGGGTGGCGACATAGCTGCCACCTTCGCCATTAAAAATATGAATGTTATCGCCCGCATTCTGGCGCAACACAAAAACATGGTGCGCGACTTCATCCGGAAGATCGATGGTGATCCCTATGCTTAAAGGGAGAGGGCAGTAAAAACGTGGCATTCAATTCTCTGTATTCAAAAGCAAAATCATTAATTTTTAATAGGTCATGCAGGCAGCATTCAGCATACCCAGGCCCAGACTCAGGGCACCAAGAAAAACGCCAGAGGCAATTTTATTACCTGGTATGTCAGAGACTATGCCGGGTATCAACAAGCGGGCAATACCAAAGGCCAGTAATTGTATGAGTAGCGCTATCACACCCCAGAAGCACATATCGATCAGGCTGACACTATTGGCAATGGCTGACGCCAGGGCAGTGCAATAGCCGAGCACTGCGCCAGACAGGCTGGCTGCGGCAGCAATATTACCTTCTCGTATCAGGGCAATTTCACGGTAAGGCGTGATGCGTATATACACTACGACAAATATCGCCAGCAAGACGAAAGCGGCAGCAATATGGCTGAAGAAGGCGAGTAGTCCGTGTGCCAGTAATTGTTCACTCATGGGTTATCCTATTCTACAAAATAATGGGGAATGAAACGGCTGGTGTTTTTGGTGATCAGTGTTTCGTCTTCGCGTATGCCTATGCCAGCAGGTTCATCACCCACTATCCAGGCACCAATAGACGTGTATGCCGGTGTGATGCCATCATCAAATTTGGGTTGTGGAGCATAAGCCTGGTAGATATAGCCTTCTTCACCATAATCACCACCAGTATGCATGACTTCGCCATTGGCATAGATGGAAATGTTTTCTCCCTCTCGTGAGTACAGAGGTTTTTTCACATGGTTGCCGCTGATACGCCATGCATCGAAGTAGGCGGGCAAGAGATTTGGGTGGTTCGGAAACAGCTCCCACAATATCGGCAATATCGCCTTGTTCGACAAGATCATTTTCCAGGCTGGCTCTATGATGCGCATGGGCCGCTTCAGCAAGTGATTGGAGAAATCTTCTCGGCACAGCCATTCCCATGGGTAGAGCTTGAACAGGTTGTCGATACGGATGTCGAGATCATCGACGAATACGCCTTCGTCTTCATCCCAGCCCAGGGTTTCTATGGCGCACTGCTTGGTGGCAAAACCCGCCTGTATCGCTGTGTCGCGCAGGTATGAGAGATTGCCTTCGTCTTCTTCATTGCCACCAGCGCAGGCAAAGTGGAGCAGACCTTTGCCAGGGAATTTCTTCCACTGTTCTATAAGTTTTTCATGCAAAGAGTTGAACTGGTCAGCATCAGGAAATACATCCTGCAGCCAATACCATTGAGCGACACTGGATTCAACCAGACCGGTGGGTGTGTCGGCATTGTATTCCAGCATCTTGGGCGCGCCTGTGCCATCCCAGCTCAGGTCAAAGCGGCCATACAAAGAAAATTCTTTTGCGCGCCAGCTGTCTTCGACCTGTGACCAGAATGCCTGGGGAATGGCAAATTTTTCTTGCATGCCGTGTTTGACGACATGATCAACTGCTTGCAATGACATCTGGTGCAAGTCCAGGCTGGCTTGTTCCAGTGTATCTACCTGATCGGCAGTAAAGCGATAGGCATAGCGCTCATCCCAATACAGGCCATCGATGGAGTGGTAAGTAAAGCCCAGGGATTCAAATTGCTGTTGCCAGCCTGTGCGAGGTGTTAATGAAGTCCGTATCATTAACCACCCCCGCTGTGGCCGTGTGCTGTGCCGCCAAAACCACCGCGGCTAACGCTGCTGCGACTGGAGGATACACTGCGGCTGATGGCGTGATCACTGCCAGAGTTGCTGACACCAAAATTTCTTTGCACAGTGTCACGATAACCGGGTGAGTAAAAGGGCCCGAAAAAACTGTGTGAGTAACCGCTGTAGTGGCTGCCACTTGTGCCGGTGTAGCTGCTGCCAGTCGATGAGGCTGGTATGCTGGCAGCATTGAGGTCAGTACTGGAGGCGACGGTTTCGCAGGCCGTGCCAGTACCCCAGTCTTTCTGGCAGTCTTCCAGGTTTTTATACTGATCGCGTATGGATGTCAGTTCATGGCTGCCGCCACTGCCATTATTGTCGGCACTATCGCTGCTGACGCTGCAGGCAGTCAGGGCAGCACTGGTCACTAGCATTAGCGGCAGAGTGCGGCTGACTCTGCGTTTGCCATGTTGTTTGCTTATTCCGGCACTCACGGTTTCTCCTGTTTTCCTGTCTAGGAATTAGGGCATCAGATCTTTCACATAATTGGGTAAGGCAAATAATGCCTGATGCACATCGCCATTGTAATACTTTAGCAATGGCAAACCACGGTGTTTAATCTGAAGATTTACCGTTGACGGGCTTAGCGATAATGGGTTGCCATGCTTGCTGGCAATAGCCATTCCCCATAATGCGCCGTACAAGGGGATGAATACCGTGTAGGGATGCAGTTGTGGAAATATATTGCTGAGTTTTTGCAAAGTACTCGCAAAGCGTTGAGGGTGATAGTAGGGGCTGCCCAGATGCAACACCAGCATGCCTTGTTCAGTCAGCCTTTGTGCACAGGCCAGGAAAAATTCTTCTGTCATGCAGGTGGCTGCCAGTGAGCTGCGATTCGATACTGTTGGACTGACTGGGTCGGTCAGGTCCAGCAGTATCAGGTCAAATTGTTCTGTACTGTTGTGGACATAGGCAAAGCCATCTTCATAACGGTGTTGTATTTTTGGATCATCCAGTGCGCCGCGATGAATACTAGCCAGGTGCTGACGTGCCATCTTGACGACTTCTTTGTCAATTTCACAGAGGGTGATGTTGTTGATACTGGGGTGCTTGAGTAATTCTTCGCAGGAACCACCATCGCCACCACCGATGATGAGGGCGGTACGTGGTTCTGGATGGGTCATCGCCGCAGGGTGTACCAGGCATTCATGATAAAAGAATTCATCTTTTTCTGAAGTCATCATGGCACCATCTATGCGCATGACCTTGCCAAAATCTGTGGTATCGGCGATCTCGATATCCTGCATGGTACTGCGCTGGCGTGCCAGTACCTGATTGATACGGGTGGCGGCAAAGCTATCTTCTGTCAGGGCTTCAAAGGCCATGGCCGGACCATATTCACCGCGCTGCAATTCCTGGCGCGAGACTGTGCGTGGCTGGAAAACAGCAATCAGGGCATCAACGATCTGCCTGGCCTTGCTGCCATTGTCATGATTGAAGTTGCAGACATAGACGTCCAGCGTGACCGCATTGCGTTCTGGCCATGTGTGGATGGCGACATGCGACTCTGCCAGCAACAAGGCACCGGTGACGCCAGCCGGGCTGCCATCTTCATGCGTGAAGGGATGAAATTTTTCCCCGACGATGGTCAGGCCGGCAGCGACGGTGATGTTGCTGAGGCAAAGACGCAGGCTTTGTGGACTGACGAAATATTCTGGCGCTGCTTCACAGTCAAAGCAGTCGGCGGTCAGGTGTAAGCCTTCCATAAGTCTTTCTTTAATTCAATGGTTCAAAAATGCCCTGCAAATCTTCTGCAGTTAGTTGCACGCTGGCGATTTCACCCTGGTCGAGTATGGCACGGGCCAAGTCAGATTTTTTAGCCTGCATTTCCTGTATCTTTTCTTCCAGTGTACCTTTGGCTATCAGGCGATAGACAAATACGGGTTTGTCCTGCCCTATACGCCAGGCGCGGTCAGTGGCCTGGTTTTCTGCTGCCGGGTTCCACCACGGGTCATAATGAATGACGGTGTCGGCAGCAGTCAGGTTCAAGCCTACGCCGCCCGCTTTCAGGCTAATGAGGAATAGCGGGATGTCACCTTCCTGGAAGCGGCGTACTACTTCGCCACGGTGCTCGGTGTCGCCTGTCAGCATGGCGAAGCGCAATTGTTTTTCAGTCAGGGCTTCGGCGATCAGGGCCAGCATGCTGGTGAATTGGGAAAACACCAGGATCTTGCGGCCTTCGGCCAGCAAGTCGTCAATCATGCTCAGTAATTCTTCCAGCTTGGCCGACGGCGGCATCTTATCTTTGCTACCTTTGGTAGATTTTGTAGCACTGGTGGCCTTGGCACCGGTAATCTTGACCAGCCGAGGGTCGCAGCATACCTGGCGCAGTTTCAACAGCGCATCAAGGATGACGATCTGGCTGCGTGCCACACCTTTCTTGGCGATTTCTTCGCGGACTTTTTCATCCATGGCCAAGCGCACGGTTTCATACAGGTCGCGTTGTGCACCGCTGAGTTCTATGTGGCGCAAGACTTCGGTCTTGGCTGGTAGTTCTGTCGCTACCTTGTCTTTGGTACGGCGCAACAAGAAGGGTTTGATGCGGCGCGTCAGCAGGGCATGGCGCTGGTTGTCGCCGAGCTTTTCTATGGGGTGCTGGAAGTCCTTGGTAAATGACTTGATATCCCCTAAAAGGCCAGGCATGAGGAAGTTAAATTGCGACCACAATTCACCCAGATGATTTTGCAGTGGCGTACCAGTCAGGCACAGGCGGTGGTTGGCCTGCAACAGGCTGGCAGTCTGGCTGGCCTTGGCCTGGGCATTCTTGATGTATTGCGCTTCATCGAGTATCAGCAAATGATAGCGATGCTGGCGCAGGGCTTCTTCATCGCGTGGCAACAGTGCGTAAGTGGTCAGTACCAGATCTACCTGCGGGATTTGTTCAAATAATTTACTACGGTCTTTACCTTGCAAGACCAGCACGCGCAGATCAGGCGTGAAGCGCTGTGCTTCGCTGGCCCAGTTATCCATCAGGCTGGTGGGGGCAACCACCAGCGCTGGCTGGCTTAAACGGCCAGCTTCTTTCTCCATCAGGATATGGGTCAGGGTTTGTATGGTTTTGCCCAGGCCCATGTCATCAGCGAGTATGCCGGCAAGCTGGTATTCGCGCAAAAACTGCATCCATGCGACGCCTTCTTTTTGGTAATCGCGCAGGCTGGCCTGCAAGCCTGCGGGCGGCGTAATGCTGTTGATACCACCAAATTCTGCCAGGCGCTTGCCAAAGCTTTGCTGGCGTTCGCCACCTATCCAGCGCAAATGAGTATTGGCAGACAATTCTGCCAGGCGTGCCGCATCCAGCATGGGCAGGCGCAGTTTGTCGCCTTGCTGTTCATTGAAATACAACTCACCCAGGATAAGCAGGATAGGCTTGATACGTGCATAGGGCAGGGCGACGCGAGTATTGTCAGGCAGGGCCAGCAAGACTTGTTCATCATCTGCGCGCTGGTTCACTTGTTGCAGGCTAAAGTCTTGCGGCGCCTGGCGTATCAGGCTGACCAGCAATGGCAACAACGAAATCTTTGCCTGGTTGACGACGATGCCCAGTTCCAGCTCAAACCAGACGGATTGCTGGTTATCTTCATCAACCTCGGCATACCAGTCTTCCACTTCCTGCAGGTTGTAGCGGTAATCATTTTGCTGACGTATATCCCAGCCCTGGCTGATCAGCTCAGGCAAGTCTTTTGTTGCAAAATTGAGCCAGGCATTCTGGTCTGGCAGGCAGAGCAACAGCTCTTTTTCATGACCTGCTACCGGCTGAGCTTGAAAGCCTAAATCCTGCAGGGTTTGCCCGGCACTCTGTTCCGCAGGCAAATCCCTGAGTATTTTTTCCAGGCCATGCTGGCCACGGCGCAGCAAGTGATCTCCGGTCTGGTCTGACTCGGCTACTGCGTCTTCATAGGCGAACCTGAGGATGGCGTAATCAGTGCATGCGCTGGATGTCGTCAAACTATTCAGTTCCAGCACCGGGCGCATACGTATATCTGCACGCAGTTGTGTTTCCAGTTCTGCCGGCAGGGGAATCAGGTTTTGCAAGCCCATGTCCAGCAGACGGTTGGCCATTGCCTGCCGGGTTTCTGTCCGGCCCACTGCCAGCAGCGGCGCTTCCTGCACCAGGTTGATCAGGGCAGGCAGAGGGAACTTGCTGGTCGCTGCTACATGCAGTTCGCCACAACTATCCTGCCCTATCAGCCAGGGTGGTTCAGTGGGCAGGATATAGGGTGGGGCAGGTATCTCTGCATCACTACTATCGAGTTGCCAGCGCAGGCGCAGGTAGTCATTTTCTTCTTGCCAGGCCAGGTGTGCCTGTTGCAACGGGTGGTATGCCAGCCTGGATAGATGGTTTTGCTTATTCTCGGTATTGAGCCAGTACAGTTTGCCAGCCTTGGCGACACGTTCCAGCAAGACTGCACCCATCCTGCCTTTCGGAGAGTAATGCGAGTAATAAAACGAATTCATGGTGCACATATTGAAGAGCGCCAGCAATTCGTAATCTGTTTCCTGCAAGAAGTTGGCTGACTTCATCATGTCGCGCACCGCCAACGACAGCTTGGTATATTTCAAGTCGCCTTTGGCATTTTGCTTGGCCTTGCCCGGTATCAGGCGCACTTCTTTGCTGCCAGATACGGTGGACAGGCTAAAAATCAGCATGCCATCTTCCAGCTCGTCTTTGGCAAATTCTGTGTCGGTCGCTGGAGTTGGGGATTCATGCGTGGCAAATTCCAGCTCACGCAGCCATTTCTGTTCATTGAAACCCAGCGCAGCATCATTGCCGTCGGCATGGCCGGGCAGGGCATGGGCTTTGTTGTGATGGTCGAGGATATTCAGCAAAACTGCCGCCACATGTTTGCAATTGTATTCAACCGGGCAACTGCAAGAACCATTCACTGCTTCCAGTTTGCCGTTTTCAAATACCAGCTCTATCTCTTGAGCATAAATATTGCGGCCACTGCCCTGGACTTCACTCTCGACAAAGTCATTGTCGAAACTCCAACCCCTGACCTTGTTTTCTGTTGCATAGTTGATACCGCGTATGAACACCTCATGAGGAAATTGCCGGGCAAGATCGTCGAGGGAGAAGTGACGTTTTTTTGATGACATGCGTAAGCTTTATATGTAAACCCAGTGATTTTACAGTTTAAAAGCGCCTGATTGCGCTTCTGAAGCGTCGCAATTGTAGTATGGACCCCATGCTCTGGTAAAATATCGGGTTTTCGCGGGGATAGTTTCATGTTCCCAGCTCGCAACACTGACCAGTTTTCTCAAGACTACTTTCTGACACCATGATTTCATCTCTTCAGCCAGCAACACTTACCAAGATGGCCAATGCAATTCGTGCCTTGTCCATGGATGCCGTACAAAAAGCCAATTCTGGCCACCCAGGCGCGCCTATGGGCATGGCAGATATCGCTGTTGCTTTGTGGAAAGGCTTTTATCGTCACAATCCTGCCAATCCTAAATGGATCAACCGCGACCGCTTTGTGTTGTCAAATGGCCACGGCTCAATGTTGCATTATTCGCTGTTGCACCTGACAGGCTATGACCTGCCTATCGAAGAGATCAAGAATTTCCGTCAACTGCATTCCAAAACTGCCGGTCACCCTGAAGTGCACGTGACACCAGGTGTGGAAACCACCACTGGCCCACTCGGTCAGGGTATTACCAATGCCGTTGGTATGGCACTTGCTGAAAAGCTGCTGGCAGCCGAATTCAATCAGGGCGACTTGAAAGTCGTTGATCATTACACCTATGCTTTCATGGGCGATGGCTGCCTGATGGAAGGCATTTCGCATGAAGCCTGTTCACTGGCGGGTACGCTGCAACTGAATAAATTGATCGCTTTCTGGGATGACAATGGCATCTCCATTGACGGTCATGTCGAAGGCTGGTTCACTGACAACACGCCAAAACGCTTTGAAGCCTATGGCTGGAATGTGATCCCGGCAATTGATGGCCACAATGCTGAAGCCGTGGCCAATGCTATTGCTGCTGCCAAAACATCTGATAAGCCTACCCTGATCTGCTGCAAAACCGTCATCGGCAAAGGTTCACCGAATATGGAAGGCACACACAATGTGCACGGTGCCGCTTTGGGTGACAAGGAAATTGCAGCAGTACGTGCGCACATAGGCTGGGAATATCCACCATTTGAAGTACCGGCTGATGTCTATGAAGCCTGGGATGCCAAAGCAGGTGGTGCCAAAGCCGAAGCCGAATGGAATGCACAATTTGCAGCCTACACAGCCCAGTTCCCGCAAAAAGCGGCTGAACTGACACGCCGCATGAATGGCGACTTGCCAGCCAACTTCGATGAGGTGGTGGCGAATGCGATTGCATCCTGCGTAGAGAAAAAAGAAAACATCGCTACCCGCAAGGCCAGCCAGAATGCGATCCAGGCATTTGCCCCATCGCTGCCAGAGTTCCTCGGCGGTTCTGCCGATTTGACAGGTTCCAACCTGACCAACTGGAAAGAAAGCATCGCGGTACGTGGCAACCAGGCTGGTAACCATATCAATTATGGCGTGCGTGAATTTGGTATGAGCGCGATGATGAATGGTATCGCCCTGCATGGCGGTTATATCCCGTTTGGCGCAACCTTCCTGACTTTCTCTGATTACAGCCGCAATGCCATACGCATGGCTGCGCTGATGAAAATCCGTACTCTGTTTGTATTCACCCATGACTCTATCGGCCTGGGTGAAGATGGTCCTACCCATCAATCAGTAGAACACGTATCGAGCATGCGCCTGATTCCTAACCTGGATAACTGGCGTCCATGCGACACGGTGGAATCTGCTGCTGCCTGGGCGCATGCTGTCAAACGCAATGATGGTCCATCGACCCTGATTTTCTCGCGCCAGAACCTGCCGTATCAAGAGCGCACTTCTCAGCAAATCGCTGATATCCAGCGCGGTGGCTATGTCTTGCAAGACGTGGCTGATGCCAAGGCGGTATTGATCGCTACTGGTTCTGAAATTGAACTGGCTGTCAAATCTGCTGCAGAACTGGCACAGCAAGGTATTGCCGTGCGCGTAGTATCCATGCCTTGTACTGACGTATTTGATCGTCAGGATGCAGCCTATAAAGCAGCAGTATTGGGCAAGGGCTTGCCACGTATTGCCATCGAAGCCGGTGTTACCGACTTCTGGTATAAGTACGTAGGTTTGGAAGGTGCAGTGGTTGGTATCGATACGTTTGGTGAATCAGCACCGGCTGGCGTCCTGTTCAAATACTTTGGCTTCACTGTTGACAATGTCGTTGCCAAAGTAAAAGCGACACTGGCGTAAATAAGCAGGAAGACGGAATTGACAGACATTACTGTGAGCAGCATCAAAGAGGTCAGCTTGCGTCGTGCTACTGTAGACGACGCAGAGGCGATTGCTGCTGTGCGTGTGGAAAGCTGGCAAGCTACTTACCGTGGCATGATCCCGGATAATTATCTGGATGAAATGCGCGTAGAAGATAGCATGCTGCAATGGCGCCAAATCCTGCAAGCCATGTCGCAGGCAGAAGACCGCATTTGCGTGTATGTGGCTGAGAGTGAAGGTCATATTATCGGCTTCGCATCCGGTATGATGCTGCCTGAACCCAAGTTGGGCATGCAGGCCGAGCTGACCGCTGTATATCTGCGACCAGCCTGGCAGCGTTCTGGCATAGGTCGCCGCATGCTGCACAAAGTAGCTCGTACCTTGCAGGCGCAAGGTGCAGAGAGTTTGCTGGTATGGGTCATCTCCGGCAATGATATTGCCCGCAATTTTTATGAAGAGCTGGGTGGTGCGCTGTTGATAGAAAAGGCATTTAGCTGGGATGGCATGGATTTGATGGAAGTGGGTTACGGCTGGCGCGATTTGTCGGTGCTGATGGCATTGGTGAATGCCATGCGTACTCCTTCGTCCTTGCATTAGACGTATTTTTAAAGACCAAAAAACTCACCACAGAGACACTGAGACACAGAGAAGGGCAGGAGAGAGCAAGATATTAATGGTCGAGGGCTTGGATTTCCATTTGCTTTTCTCATGTTTTTCTCTGTGTCTCTGTGCCTCTGTGTTGAGAGGTCTTAGGTTTTTTAATTTGTATTTTTAGTCCCTTGGAGATAAAACCATGACGATTCGCGTCGCAATCAACGGCTATGGCCGTATCGGCCGCAACATCCTTCGCGCTCATTACGAAGGTGGCAAGTTCAAGAACGAGATCCAGATCGTTGCGATCAATGACCTCGGCAATGCAGAATCCAATGCCCACCTGACCCGTTATGACACAGCCCACGGCAAGTTCCCAGGCACAGTCACGGTTGAAGGCGACACCATGATCGTCAATGGTGACAAGATCAAGGTATTTGCAGAACGCAATCCAGCCAATATCCCTTGGGGTGAGTTGAATGTCGATGTCGTGCTGGAATGCACAGGCTTCTTCACGACAAAAGAAAAAGCGTCTGCCCATCTGGCTGGCGGCGCGAAAAAAGTCATCATCTCTGCACCTGGTGGCAAAGATGTCGATGCAACCATCGTCTATGGCGTTAATCACAATGTATTGAAAGCCACTGACACAGTGATTTCCAATGCATCCTGCACGACCAACTGCCTGGCACCTCTGGCTAAACCTTTGAATGATGCTATCGGTATCGTCAATGGTTTGATGACGACTATCCATGCCTACACCAATGACCAGGTATTGACCGACGTCATGCATGAAGACTTGCGTCGCGCCCGTTCAGCTACCATGAGCATGATCCCGACCAAAACTGGCGCAGCTGCTGCCGTTGGCCTGGTCTTGCCAGAACTGAATGGTAAGCTGGACGGCTACGCCATGCGCGTACCAACCATCAATGTATCCGTGGTCGATCTGACTTTCGTTGCAGCCCGTGATACAACAGTCGCAGAAATCAACCAGGTATTGAAAGACGCATCCGAAGGTGCCCTGAAAGGTATCCTGGATTACAACACGGCACCTCTGGTTTCTGTGGATTTCAACCACAATCCAGCTTCCAGTACTTATGATGAAACACTGACAAAAGTTTCTGGCCGTCTGGTTAAAGTATCGAGCTGGTATGACAACGAATGGGGTTTCTCCAACCGTATGCTGGACACCACTGTTGCACTGATGCACGCAAAATAATCTGCTAAATCTGTTGTTCAGATAGTTTTTGCACCATGCTTGAAAAATACCCCGAACTTTCGGGGTATTTTTTTGTCTATTGAGGGTAAGCTTGGTTCATTGAAAGATATTTTTGTTTTGGGAGATTGCTGTGAAGCTCAAGAAACTGTTAGCTGACAATAAAGGTTTCATCGTACTCATGCTGGGCATGGTTTTTGTGCGCAGTGCACTGGCAGATTACTATCTCGTGCCGACCAGTTCCATGTATCCGACGCTGCTGGAAGGCGATCGCGTCATCTGTGACCGTCTGGCATACGACGTCAAATTGCCGTTCACCGATGTCGTTCTGAAGCATGTATCTGATCCACAGCGTGGTGACGTGGTGACCTTTACCTCGCCAGCAGATGGTGTGCGCCTGATCAAGCGCCTGGTTGCCGTGCCAGGCGATGTAGTAGAAATGCGCGAAGAAAAGCTGTTCATTAATGGTGTTGCTGCCAGCTATGAAGCTTTGGAGCCACGCAGTGACGACCATCTGACACCAAAGCGTGAATACAAAGGTCAGCAACTGGTTTACAAAGAGCGCTTGGGCAGCCTGCAACATGACATGATCGTCATGCCAGAACGCGAAGCCCTACGTTCTTTTGGTCCAGTCAAAGTGCCGGAAGGCGAGTACATGATGCTGGGCGACAACCGTGACAATAGCCAGGATTCCCGCTACATAGGCCTGGTCAAGCGTGAGCTGATTACCGGGCAGGTAAAACGCCTGATGTACTCACTGAATGGAGATCAGTATTATTCGCCACGTTTTGATCGCTTTGGGGCAAAAATCTAGTAAAGCATTGTTTGAGTCAGAAAGCGAGAAAGCGAGAAAGCCAGTGCCAGCAGGTGCTGGCTTTTTTATGAGTCAAGCATGATGATTGAAATATGGTTAATATGTAAATTCTTGTTTGCGCAAGTCTGCAGCGCATTCCGCTGATAGGGATTTGCATGTCGCCAAAAGAATTTACCTGCCATCTGTTTTTTGCGTCAGCACTTGTTGCAGGTGCTGGCACCGCAAATGCACAAGAGCCGCGCAGCAATTACTTCAACGACCCCTTCCTCAAAGTGACTCATGCCATCAGCGATTGTGCAGTGCCTGAAGGCCCTTTGTTGACTGCGGCACAGGCCAGGTCCGAGGCGCATTCCAGAATAGAGCGTGGCACCAGTTGTTATCACTCAGGGCAGTGTCGCCTGCCAAATTCCTATCTGTATGACCAGGAAATCATTCCCCGGGTAAAACGTGCCATAGAAACAGATGGGCGTTTTGCCGAAACCAGTATCTGGATAGAAGGGCAGCGGCGTTTTGTCACTTTGAAGGGCTGCGTGCAAACATCTGGTCAGGCAAAAGAGTTGGAGAAATTGGTGCGGCGACTGGATGATGTAGAGGGTGTTGTTAATTTGCTCAACTACAAATAAGTTAAAGCACTATGCTGTAGATGAACTAATTGCAAAGAAAGGCAAATTTATTGCACTGCACAGTGACTAATGCTGGACTGCAAAGCGCAAGTCATGAATGATTGGTTCTGCAAAGCAATAATCACCAGGCCCCGGCTAAATGGCCGACCAAACCAAGGAGGAAGTCATGAAATTAATGAGCAAACTATTTTTGTTGGCAGTAATGGGTTTCTTTATGTCATCGTCAGCGATGGCAAGGGAAGAGCGCGGCACGACTGCCCAAGCGCAAGCCATGGTTAAAAAAGGGATCGCCCACATCAAGAAAAATGGCAAGGAAAAAGCCTTTGCCGATTTTAATGATGCATCCAACAAGGATTTTCATGACCGTGATCTGTACTTGTTTGTGTATGACATGAATGGCATGAGTTTGTCGCATGGCGCAAATCCAAAAATGATAGGCAAGAATTTGATCGACTTGAAAGTCGAAGGCAAGCCCATCATCAAGGACATGATCACCGTGCTTAAAACCAAGAACGATGGCTGGATAGATTATCAATGGCCAAACCCTGTGACCAAGGCTTTGGAAACCAAATCCAGTTATTTTGAAAAAATTGATGACTACTTTGTTGGTGCAGGTGCTTATAAATAAGCCTTGCCAACATTAGTACCCAAGAAGAAATGCCCTTGTTTCAAGGGCATTTTTTTTTGCGGCAAGCGCAGGCATTGCGCATGTTCAAGTTTTTATATTCCGAATCTGCTTGGCCGAAATCATTCTTGTATCGATCTCACACCCATCTCGCACCGATCTCGAACCTATCTATCAAGAGCGTGCCAGGGCAGTACAAATCCCGTAACACACTTTAACTATTGACACTGGGTTTGTATCGGATTCACGACAAATGTGCTTATTTTGTGGCGTAGAATAATTTATCCCCTTGGTATCCGCTTCGCTGTTTGTGCTGTTGTGTCACGTCAATTTTCCTGATATTTCACTTGAAATCTTACTTATTGAAGAGGTGAAGTCATGCCAGACAAGACCGTTATTGCCAAGCCGTTTTCGGGCGACTACAGGATAGATGTACTGATTGATGATATCAATTATCGCTGGAACGCGGGCAAGGCTTTGGGTATGCCGGTAGAAATAAGCTTCAGCTTCATTAAAGCACCAGCTTCTTATGCTTCCGACTCAGATAAAAACGGGTTCAAAGCGTTTACCTCAGAGCAGATGGCAGCAGCCAGGGCGATCTTTGCAGAAATTTCCCAGGTATTGAATGTGACATTCAAGGAAGTGGCTGACACTGATATTCAGTCCGGCATCCGGTTGGCAAACAATATCCAGGAAAAAAGCGCAGGTTACGCCAAACTACCTGTACCAACGGCAGACGGTACTGCATTTTCTGCGGGTAGTGGCGATTTGTTCATGGCAACCACGTATATGAATGTGAGCTATGAAAAGGGGAGCGAGGCCTACAAGATACTGATACATGAGATAGGACACGCGCTGGGGCTTAATCATCCCGGCAACTACAATGCAGGCGAACCCCCAAGTGCAGAGGCAGGCAATTATCTGGCGACTTCAGAGGACAGCAGCTGGATTTCTGTCATGTCTTATAACGCCATTGCGCAAAACCAGCAGGGCGAATTTTTTGCCACTTACGACATGCTGGCTTTGAAGTATTTGTATGGCAGCAAGGCCTATCACACGGGTGACGACATCTATGCCTATAGCGATGTCGATGGCCGTACACTCAAAATCATCAACGATACCGGCGGTGTTGATACCATAGACGTATCCAAGGTCAGCGCTGGTGTCACTATCAACCTGACGCCGGGTTCTTTGAATTCTGTAGGCCGCATTGCCAATGGCGACGCAGCCATCAATAATTTGTCCATCGCCTTTGATGCAACGATAGAAAACATCATAGGCACAGCCTTTAATGACAAGCTGACAGGCAATGCTGCAAGTAATCTGTTCCGGGGTGGTGGCGGTGATGACGTGATTGATGGCGGCGCGGGTATGGACACTGCTCAATATTCAGGCCTGAGGTCGGCTTTTACAGTCACGGGTAGCGGTAGCGGTTTCAGTGTAGCCAAGCCCAATTCACAGGGCATGGACACACTCAGCAATGTGGAGCGACTCAAATTTGCAGACCTGTCTGTCTCGCTGGACATCGACGGCATCGCGGGACAGGCATACCGCATCTACCAGGCCGCATTTGGCCGCACACCTGATCTGGCGGGCCTTGGTTACTGGATCAAGGATATGGACAAGGGCTCCAGCCTGACAACGGTGGCAGCAGGATTCATGCAGTCAAAAGAATTCCAGACCCTGTACGGTGCCAATCCTTCGGTTGATACTTTCCTGACGACCTTGTACAAGAATATTTTAGGGCGCATCCCTGATCAGGCTGGCTATGACTATTGGAAAAATGAATTAACGACCAATAAGATCAGTTTTGCCGGGACCCTGGCCAGCTTTACCGAAGGGCAG
Source organism: Undibacterium sp. TC4M20W (assembly GCF_049340245.1). Lineage (NCBI taxonomy): Bacteria > Pseudomonadati > Pseudomonadota > Betaproteobacteria > Burkholderiales > Oxalobacteraceae > Undibacterium > Undibacterium sp. TC4M20W. The sequence goes on along the minus strand of NZ_JBMPPI010000008.1, from coordinate 39,734 downwards.
GAAAACAAGGTCAAGGTCATCGGCGTCATTCAGAATGGGATCGACTATATCGAATATCTTGGCTAAGGCAAAACGCATGCAGAGCCAGCTGGCTGTATAGACTTGATATGCCAGGCTGGCTCACCTGCCTGCTACATAGCCCAGTGTCAGTGAAATCTGTCTCGCTGTTTCGGTAAGATTGCTTAGCCACTCTTCCTGCAGGCGGTCTGCAGGTGCAGAGATAGACAGCCCAGCAATCATTTTGCCGCTGTCGTCATGGATGCCTGCCGCCATGCAGCGCACGCCGAGTTCCAGTTCTTCATTGTCCCTGGCATAGCCGTTTTCACGCACAGCCGACAATTCTTTTTCCAGTTTGGCCAGATCAGTAATCGAATTTTTATTATGACCAGCGAGGCCGGTGCGGGTCGCATAAGCACGTATGGCCTTCGGTTCATCCAGGGACAGGAAGAGTTTGCCTGTTGAAGTCAGATGCAGCGGGGCACGGCCACCGATAGCCCGCACCACCTGCATGCCTGAGCGCTCGGAGAAAGCCCGGTCTATATAGACAATTTCATCACCCTGGCGCACAGACAGGTTGATGGTCTGGTTGGTCTGGCGGTGCAGGGCACGCATGAATTCCAGTGCAGCCTCACGTACATTCAGACGGCTCTTGACGATATTGCCCAATTCCAGCAGGCGCATCCCCAGGCGATAAGAACCAGTATCCGCTCTGTCTACAAAACGGGTAAGCACCATATCATTGAGAATGCGGTGGGCAGTGGATGGGTGCAAGCCTGTGACGATAGCCAGTTCCTTGAGGCTGACCGGGTCCTGGTAACGCGACAGGGCGTCCAGCAAGGACACCATGCGTTCTATGACCTGTATGGACGTTTTATCAGAGGCGGGCGTGTCGTTTTTCATATTATGGTTGGTGCGCTGCAATATATAAGTTATACCACAATGTGAAATGCACGTCACGGCTTCGTCGTCAAAATACAAAATATGCAGCAAGATGGTGTGTAAGGCACGCTTCGGGTAGACAAAAAATTGATTTGCAATAAGTAAATCTGCTTGTTACAGACTTAGAGTCCTGTAAAATTCGCCACCTGAGTGGAGGCTAGCTGCCTGGTCTTCATCTGCAATACCATTCAAGTGTGGGTTTAAGGAATAAAAATGTCTGAAAAAGAACAAGCTGTCAGTGAATTCAAAAGCAAAAGTGGCCTGCGCCGTATATTTTCGGCCATCCTGTACTCCATCGATGGCTTGCGCTCTGCCTGGAAAAACGAACATGCCTTCCGTCAGGAACTGGTGATGGTCGTTAGCGGCGCTGTCATCGCCCTGTTTTTGCCAGTGTCAGCTTTTGAAAAACTGATGATGATAGCCGTGCTGGTGTTGATACTGGTGGTCGAGCTCATCAATTCAGCGATTGAAGCCGTGGTAGATCGCGTCTCGCTGGAACGCCATACCTTGTCCAAAAATGCCAAGGACTTTGGCAGTGCAGCTGTCTTGCTGACAGTGCTGATTGCACTGGCAACCTGGGTAGTCATTTTGCTTGACCGTTTTTACTATTGATTGCTTTTACTACTGACTGCGAGAAATGCTTAATCTCCATATTGCCAGCACCGCTAATCCCATACTGGAAGCACAGCTCGCCGCTGCCATCAACAACAAGACCAAGCCTTTGGGCAGTCTTGGCCGTCTTGAGCATCTGGCGGCGCAAATAGGTTTGATACAGCAAAGCACACAGCCGGAATTGCGTGAGCCTGCCATCATCGTGTTTGCTGGTGACCATGGCGTTGTGGCTGAGGGTATTTCTGCTTTTCCTCAGGACGTGACTTGGCAGATGGTAGAGAATTTTCTGGCCAATGGTGCGGCGATCAATGTCTTTGCAAGGCAGAATGGCATCGCTCTGCATGTGGTGGATGCCGGGGTCAATCATGAATTTGGCCCGCGTGAAAAACTGCTGAGCATGAAAGTCGCCAATGGCACGCGCAATTTTGCCAAAGAACCAGCAATGACCGCTGCTCAATGCCAGGCCGCCATGCAAAATGGTGCTGAACTAGTCGCTAGCTTGTCCGGCAATGTACTGGGATTTGGCGAGATGGGTATAGGCAACACCACGGCTGCGGCTGCACTCATGCACAAGCTGGCGGGTGTTCCTGTCGCGGATTGTGTAGGTGCTGGCACAGGCTTGTCTGCAGAAGGCATACGCCATAAGCAGGCTGTCATTGAGGCAGCTGTGGCCTTGCATGCAAATGTAGAAGAACCTGCAGATGTGCTGGCTACCTTTGGTGGTTTTGAAATTGCGACCATGGTCGGTGCTATGCTGGCAGCGGCAGAGCGTCGCATGGTCTTGCTGATAGATGGCTTCATCGTGACCAGCGCCTTGCTGGTGGCAGCCAGGATGCAGCCAGCAATACTTGATTACTGTGTGTTTTCACATCAATCTGACGAAAGTGGCCATGCCCGCATGTTGCAGGCCTTGCAGGTCAAACCTGTGCTGCAACTCGACCTGCGCCTGGGGGAAGGCACCGGGGCAGCGCTGGTTTATCCTATGCTGCAGGCCGCGGTCAATTTTCTGAACCAGATGGCGACTTTTGCGTCTGCGCAGGTGAGTGAAAAAAGCAGCGATTGAAATAATTTTTCTCATAGCAGGAGCTGGTTTGCATCAACTACGCCTATTCTTCATTGCCCTGCAGTTTTTTACCCGTATACCCATTCCTGCATGGGTAGGGTTTGAGCCCGACTGGTTGCGCCAGTCTTCACGCTATTTCCCCGCAACAGGCTGGGTCGTGGGGGCAGTGTGTGCAAGTGTCTATGCGGCTGCTGCGCAATTGTGGCCGCATGTGGTGGCGGTCGTGCTATCTACTATTGCAGGCATCTTGCTGACTGGCGCTTTTCATGAAGACGGTTTTGCTGATGTTTGCGATGGCTTTGGCGGTGGCATGACGCCGGAGCGCGTGCTGGAAATCATGAAGGATTCACGCGTTGGTGCCTATGGTGTCATAGGTATTTTACTGATGCTGGCCCTGAAGCTGACTTTGCTCATCAGTTTGCCTGCCTCGATAGTGGTGCCTGCCTTGCTGCTCGCCCACCCCTTGTCGCGGCTGGCTTCATGCAGCCTGATCTGGCTCATGCAATATGCGCGGCATGAAGGCAAGGCCAAGCCGCTGGCACAGGAGATGAGTAATGGCGAATTTTTCGTCGCCTGCCTGACTGTGCTTTTGCCGGGCGCAGCGCTGCTGCACTTCTTTCCCTTCTCATTGTATTCGCTGCTGTTGGCCCTTTGCCTGCTGTTATTGCTGACATGGCGCATGGCGCGCATGTTCCAGCGCAGGATAGGCGGCTTTACCGGTGATTGTCTGGGGGCTACTCAGCAAGTAGCAGAAGTGGCTATCTACCTGGGTTTGCTGGCTTTTCAGGTGGCCTGATATGCGCCTGCATATACTCCGGCACACGAAACCGCGAATAGCAGAAGGTCTGTGCTATGGACAAACGGATGTCGATGTCTTTGATGCCGACTGTGTTTCACTGGCGCAGAAATTGGCAAGTCAGTTGCAAGCAGGCTTACCTGTATTTTCCAGCCCTTTGCAACGTTGTGCCAGGCTCGCCGGCTTGTTGCACACAGAACCTGTATTTGATGAACGCTTGCAAGAACTCAATTTCGGTACATGGGAAATGCAAGCCTGGGATGCGATTCCAAGAGCCGACGTAGATGCCTGGGCTGCAGCTCCGGCCAGCTACAAGCCCGGCGGCGTTGAATCCGCCATAGACCTGGCGCAACGCGTAATAAACTGGCTGAATGATATGCGTGCACTGAATATACCGGAAGCCATCGTTGTTACCCATGCCGGTGTTATACGCATGTTGCTGGCCTGGCGGGCAGGTATGAGGGCCGAGGAACTTGCAGAGCTGGTCTGTGCACAAAACCGCAGTCTTGCCTTTGGTGAATATCAGGAAATACTGGTATTTCATACTTAATACAGATAGTATTTACGCAAGACTGACAAGTATCCATGTTCCCCATGGTCATCGCATGATAGAACTCAGGAGATCCCCACGCATTACCGTGACCTGGCGTGCAGGTATTAAATTGCCTGACGGCAAACTGGTTCTCGCCAAGCTGGTCAATATATCGGCCGAGGGTGTGCTTCTGCATACGACCGAAAACCTGATGCCGCAACGCAGTTACCCCATGTTGATAGAAATCCCCGGCATTTTTCAGGAATCCCAGATTTACAAGGTCAGTTGCAAAGGCACAATCAGGCATGCCATCCTCAGTGGCGAGGTCTATCACGTAGGCATACAACTCTCAGAAATGTCTGAATTGCATACTGAACTGGTGACCGCGTGGATATCCAAGACCGCCCATTTGAGTTGAATTTTGGCCCGGCTTGGAGTAAATCTGCTTTGTTTTCAATAAGTTAATAAACTGAGCTGCGTCAGTTTTTAACCTTCCAAACTTGCGGCTACCCCCATCTGTCTATAGAATGGCGGGGTTTTGGTGCTCGCGGATATATTCATGTCTGCGGTTAAACGGGAAACACTAAGCTCTTGCAAAAGTGTGCTGCCCCCGCAACGGTGTACAAGTTGCTGCGAATTCAGAAGACTTATGTCGTTCACACGCAGCCAGCCATTTTCCAATACCACTGTGCTATGTGCATGGGAAGGTCAGATGGTGATACTTGTCAGCCCGGATACCGGCCAGAATAAGTGAAGCAATACGGACGGGGAACTTTCGTTAAACAGAAAACGCATCAATTGCCTTGTCGAGGCATGGTGAAATCCTGACAGTGCAGGCTGCCTGCGTGGCCCTGTTGCTGACGTCAATGTCCTTATTGCTTTGTTCAAAGTAGCCTGCGGGGACGTCGGCCACTTGCTCCATTTTTTTTCTGAAATATCATGACATCTGCATTCAAACCGCTCGCCCTCAGCCTGGCTATTGCCGCTGCATTCCCATCCACTATCGCTTTTGCGCAAACCGCTGCTGTAGGCACGGCTTCCAGCGTGGTGATTACCGCTGGTCGTCAGACACAAGCCGCCAAGGACGTGCTGGCTGATAACGTCGTCATCACGGCAGAAGACATCGCCAAATCCGGCGCTGCTTCTGTTGTTGATCTGCTGCAGCAACAGCGCGGCATAGAAATCGCCCGCAACGGTGGCCCTGGCACGACAGCTTCCGTCTTCATGCGTGGTGGTAACAATGCGCAAAACGTGGTGTTGATTGATGGCGTGCGCATCGGTTCTTCCACTACTGGTGGCGCTACCTGGTCTTCCATCCCATTGTCACAGATCGACCGTATTGAAATTGTCTATGGCCCGTTGTCGAGCCTGTATGGTGCTGATGCCATGGGTGGTGTTATTCAGATATTCACTAAAAAGGGTACTGGTGTTATCAGTCCTACCGTATCGGCTGGCTTGGGTAGCTACGGCACGCGTAAATTGCAGGCTGGCATTACTGGTTCTGTTGCCAGTAACCTTAGCCTCAGCCTGAATGCTGCGCATGAAGAGAGTGATGGTTTTTCTGCCAGCAAACCGGGCGCAGGTACATTTACCTATAATCCTGATAAAGACGGTTACAAGATGGACAGCTTCAATGGCCGTCTGGTATGGGAAATCAGCAAGGGTTATGAATTAGGCGCGAGTGTTTTGCACAGCCGTAGTAACGCGCAGTTTGACGCTGGCATTGGCTATGATGATCGCAGTATCTCCACGCTTGAAACAATTGCTGTCTTTGGCCGTGGTAAGTTTACCGATTACTGGTCTGCATCCCTGCAATATGCCAAATCTGCCGATAAGGGATATACCGACGCGTCTTACGGCAAGAGCCAGATCGATACACGTCAGGATAGCCTGAGCTTCCAGAATGACATCCGCATTGGTAAAGATGTATTGCAACTGATCGCTGAAACACGTGAAGAAAATGTTGATTCTGTTTCTGGAGGCATTCCCGTGGCAGGCATCAATGGCACGAAACGTACAACGAATTCTTTTGCTGCCTCTTATGTGTTCAAACAAGATGCACACCTTGCCAGTGCCAGCATACGCAATGACCGTAGCTCACAATACGGTTCCAATACTACAGGTAGCGTAGCGTATGGCTATCGCTTAAGCGATGCCTTGCGTGTCAATGCCAGTTACGGTACAAGCTTCCGCGCACCAACTTACAATGAGTTGTATTACAAGGGTTATGGCGTAGCCACTAACAAGCCAGAAAAAGCAAAGAATGCAGAAATTGGCGTGTATTTTGAACAAGGTAGTACACAGTTTAGCGCTGTCTATTATCAAAACAAGGCTACAGACCTGCTGGTGTATGTTGGTGGTAACGATGCTCAAAATAAACCGTATTGCCCAAGTGGGCCTGAATATGCTTATGGCTGCGCAAGAAATGTTAATAAAGCAACTTTGTCTGGCTTGACAATCGGCGGCACGACCCGTTTTGCTGACCTGACACTGCGCGCTTCTATCGACATCCAGGACCCGAAAGACGACACGGCAAACAAACGCCTGGCACGTCGTGCCAAACAGCACGGTACCTTGGCAGCTGAATATTCTTTTGCAAACGCAAAAGTTGGTGTGGAAACCATTTACTCTGGTGATCGTTATGACGATGCAGCTAATACTAAAGTGCTGGGCTCTTATAACCTGCTGAACCTGTACGCAACCTATGAAGTCGCAAAAAATACGACTGTACTGGCACGCTGGAATAATGCCCTGAACAAGGACTATGAACTGGCAAGAAATTATGCAACAGCCGGTTCCAATGTATTTGTTGGCGTGAACTACGGCTTTAAATAAGTCTGGCATTGATGTGATGCGATGTGATGCGGTGTGGCGGATATGGCTGCATCGCCCATCACATCAGCAAGCTGATAAGCTGATGTGCAGGTCTGTTTTTTTAAAGACGCTGCACATCAAAACTTGTTTTACCTTTGGACCAGACCAATGATGGCGTCTTTTTTTTCTGCACGACAGCGCAAGCAATCCTCCAGGATGGCGGTCGCTCAACGTGCTGGTCTGGTTCTCCCTATTTTATTCACTGCCGCTGTAGGCAGCATATTGATTGCCTGCGTCTGCGGTTCGGTATCCCTGAGTTTTGCTGAGTTATGGCAAGCCTTGCTGGAATTGCTGCGCGGCCCGCCAACGACTTTGCCCGGCAGTCTGCTGGATTTACGCCTGGGCCGTGCGCTGACCGGTTTTGTGACCGGTGCCACGCTGGCACTGGCTGGCGTCATGATGCAGGCGCTATTGCGCAATCCGCTGGCTGACCCGTATGTCCTCGGCATATCCGGTGGCGCATCTGTTGGTGCGCTGGCGACTATCTTGTTTTTCGGTGCATTCTGGCTCGTGGATGTGGCTGCCTTTGCCGGTGCGATTACCGTTGCGCTGTTGCTGTTTGGCCTGGCTTACCGCGACTTGCGCGGTGCGGGTAGTACCGATGGCAGCGCACCTATCCTGTTGCTGACTGGTGTCATCGTCGCCACTGGTTGTGGTGCCATCATCACTCTCATGCTGTCGATCGCGCCAGACAGCCGCTTGCGCGGCATGGTGTTCTGGATGATAGGTGATCTGTCGAATACCCAGTCACGTTATCTGCCCTGGTTGATACTTGGTGCCATATTAATGTTTGTCATGCGCAATGCGCGTTCGATTAATGTCGCAGCCATGTATGCCGACAATGCCAGCACCTTGGGTGTCAATATTGGTCGTTTGCGGCAACTGCTGTTTTTAAGTTCCGCCTTGTTGACCGCGAGTGCAGTCAGCAATGCAGGCAGCATAGGTTTTGTTGGCCTCATCATGCCGCATATCTGCCGCTTCGCCTGGGGCCCTGATCATCGTTTGCTGATACCCGCTGCGACGCTGGCTGGCGGCTGTTTCCTGGTGTTGGCAGATACAGTGGCCCGTACCGTGGTCGCGCCACAGCAGTTGCCAGTAGGCGTCATTACTGCCCTGGTAGGTGTGCCGATGTTCCTGCTGCAATTGCATCAGTTGCGGAGGCGTTGATGGATATCCGCAACCTGAATTTATCGGTAGGCAAGCGCGTGCTGGTACGTGAACTCAACTGGCAAATACAGCCAGGTGAGTGCTGGTGCATCATAGGTCGCAATGGTGCCGGCAAAAGCACCTTGCTGCGCACTTTGGCTGGCTTGCGTCCCATAGAAAGTGGCCAGGTCTATTTGCGTGATAAACCTCTGCAAGACTGGGCATTGACGGCGCTGGCCCGTGAGCGTTCATTTTTACCGCAGGGCAGGGTAGATGCCTTCGGCTATTCTGCGCTGGATACAGTACTCAGTGCCCGTCATCCTTACCAGAATTCGCATTACTGGGAAAATAATGACGACATGGATCTTGCTATGGCTTCCCTGCGTGAAATGGATGTCGCTGACATGGCAGAGCGCGACGTGCGCAGCCTGTCTGGCGGCGAAAGACAGCGCGTAGCGATTGCCGCCTTGCTGGCCCAGGATGCGAAGTGGATGTTGCTGGATGAGCCAGCCAATGCACTTGATCTCGGGCACCAGGTCAGCGTCATGCAACTGTTTGCCAGCTTGTGCAGCAAAGCAGATGCGCTGCAAAACAAGGCTGTCGTCATGGTCAGTCATGATCTCAATATGGCCTATCGCATTGCCACTCATGCGCTGTTGCTGATGGGTGATGGTAGCTGGCAAGCCGGGCCAGCAGATGACATATTCAGTGCCTCCCAGCTCAGTATCTGTCTGGGGCACCCAATAGAGCGCTTCACCCATGGCGGGCAAACCATATTCCTGCCGCAAAACTAAAAATAACGCGAAACCACACCATGACAAGTGCATTGCCTCCCAAGCCAGATACCGAGACCGATAACATCAACACCCGTCATGAACGTCGCATGCAGCGCAAGAAGGCGATGATGGATGAAAAGATAGAAAAGGCCCAGCGCAAGACCGGTGTCTTGCTGGTACATACCGGCAATGGCAAGGGTAAAAGTTCCAGCGCCTTTGGCATGGTCATGCGTGCCATGGGGCACGGCATGAAGGTAGGCGTGGTGCAGTTCATCAAGGGTGCGATGTCAACTGGGGAAGAAATTTTCTTGCGCCGCTTTCCAGATGAAGTCGAATTCCATGCCATGGGCGAAGGCTATACCTGGGTCACCCAAAACCGTGAACGCGATATGGAAAAAGCCGCTGCAGCATGGGAGCAGGCAAAGCGCTTTTTGGCTGACCCGACGATAGGCCTGGTGGTGCTGGATGAACTCAATATCGCCCTCAAATACCATTACCTGGATTTGCAGATGGTCATCGATGATCTCGATGGCAGGCCAGAAATGCAGCACGTCGCCGTCACCGGTCGCGGTGCCTTGCCAGAGATTATCGAGATTGCTGATACAGTCACAGAAATGAATGTCATCAAGCACGCTTTCAAAGAAGGCATCGTGGCACAGGCGGGCGTGGAATGGTAATGCCCAGCGCCAAGGTTGTATTGATCTCGGCTATCGCATCTGGCCAGGGCAAGACCACTACTACCGCAGCACTGGCACGCAAGCTGGTGAAGCTGGGCAAGAAAGTGCGTGTATTTAAAACCGGGCCAGATTTTATCGACCCCATGATGCTGGAACGCGCTTGCGGTTCAGCCGTACATTCACTGGATTTGTGGATGGTAGGGCAGGCTAATTCTGAAGGCATGCTGGCACGTGCGGCATTGGATACCGACGTCATCCTCATCGAAGGCGTCATGGGCCTGTATGACGGCAACCCCTCGTCGGCTGATCTGGCGCGTGCCTTTGGCGTGCCTGTCGTGGCAGTGCTGGATGCGTCTGCCATGGCGCAGACTGTTGGCGCACTGGCCATGGGTTTGCGTGATTTTGGTCCTGTGCACCTAGTGGGCGTCATCGCCAACCGCATCGCCTCTGAAGGTCATGCCAAAATGGTGGCGGCTGCCATGCGCGATATACCCTTGCTCGGCAGTCTGCGCAGGCAGGATGAAGCCTTGCCAGAACGCCATCTGGGTTTGGTCCTGCCACAGGAGGTGGATAGCATTGAAGCCATACTTGATGCCATGGCTGACAGCCTGGAACTGGATATGCAAGCCTGGGATGCCTTGCCGGATACCAGCTTTGAATTGCAGGACCACCGATCATTGCATATCTCTCAGCATGTGTCTGAATCAGCCGCCAGCCTGGCAGGCAAGACCATCGCCATCGCACGTGATGCCGCATTTGCTTTTATCTATCCAGCCAATATTGAATGCTTGATCGGACTTGGGGCAGAACTGGTTTTCTTTTCACCTTTGGCAGATGAAGCGATACCTGCTCAAGCGGATGCTCTGTATTTACCTGGCGGCTATCCCGAACTGCATGCAAAAACACTGACGCAGGTCAGCAACTGGCTGGCTTCGCTGCGTGCTGCTCATGCGAAGGGCATGCCTATATTGGCAGAGTGTGGCGGCATGATGGCTATTACCGAGGGTCTGGTGGATCAACAGGAGCAAAGCTGGTCCATGGCGGGCATATTGCCGGGCAAAGTCATCATGCAAAAACGACTGGCAGCACTGGGTGCGCAAGCCCTGGCAACACTGCAGGGTGAATTGCGTGGCCATACCTTTCATTACTCGCGCTTTGAAACCACATTGACTGCCAGCAGTCATACCATCAAGCATTCCACACAGCAGCAGGGCGAAGCTATTTACCGCGCTGGCAATGTTCGGGCTTCTTATTTTCATGCCTACTTTGCTTCCAATCCAGCGGCAACGGCAGCATTGTTCCTAAGAGAAGTCATATGAAATCCGTACACAGTACCAGCCTGATTTTTGGCGGTGCGCGTTCGGGCAAGAGTGCCTTTGCCGAGCAATTGGCAAGCAAACTCAGTGACAGTAAACAACAAGTACTTTACCTTGCAACTGCCAGGGCAGGTGATGCTGAAATGCAGGAGCGCATTGCCCACCATCGTGCACGCCGCCCTGCAGAATGGGTCACACTGGAACAAAGCCTGGAGCTGGGTGCGACCATCATAGTGCACAGCCGGGCAGACAACATCATCCTCGTCGATTGCCTGACAGTCTGGCTGTCGAATCTGCTGTTTTCAGAATCAACAGATTTTCCCGAGATAGGTCACGTCACGCCACCACCACAGTTTGCCGTGCAACGTCAGGCTTTGCTGGATGCATTGGTGCAGGCACCGGGGCAGATTATTCTGGTATCGAATGAAGTCGGCATGGGCATCGTTCCCATGGGCGCAGTGTCGCGCTGGTTTGTCGATGAGGCTGGGCGCTTGAACCAGGCAGTAGCTGCCGTCGCAAACAATGTGGTCTGGGTCGCTGCCGGTTTGCCACTGTATTTGAAAGGCCAGCCATGCTGATGCTGGATGGCGTGGTCATGGTGTTATGCCTGCTGCTGGGTATCTTGCTGGACCTGGCGCTGGGCGAAGTGCGCAAATTTCATCCTCTGGTGGGTTTTGGTAATCTGGCAAATGCCATAGAGCTACTTTTGAACAAGCCAGCTGCCAGCCGCTGGACCGGTGCCTTGGCCTGGTGCCTGGCGGTTTTGCCGCTGGTTGCATTAAGTGTGCTGGCACTTGTGTTGGCCCAATATTTCAGCCTCTGGCTCGCCGCCATATTGCATATGGTATTGCTGTATTTTTGCCTGGGTTTGCGCAGCCTGCATGAACATAATGCCGTCATCGCCATGGCCTTGCAGGCAGGTGATTTGCCAGAAGCGAGAAAACGCACTTCGTATATCGTCAGCCGCGATACAGAGGATGCAGATGAAGCTTACCTGGCCAAGGCCAGTGTCGAATCCGTACTCGAAAATGGCTGCGATGCTGTGTTTGCCACCTTGTTCTGGTTCATCTTGTTGGGTGGCCCCGGTGCTGTCTTGTACCGCCTCGTAAATACTCTAGATGCCATGTGGGGTTATCGCTCCACGCGCTTTTTGCGCTTTGGCTGTGTAGCGGCACGTATTGACGATGTCATGAACTGGATACCCGCGCGCCTGACTGCATGCACCTATGCCACATTGGGCAAAACCAGTCTGGCCTGGCAATGCTGGCAGCGTCAGGCACCTGGCTGGCCTAGCCCTAATGCAGGGCCGGTAATGGCCGCTGGTGCTGGCGCGCTTGGTTTGGCGCTGGGTGGCGCGGCTAGCTACGATGGCGTGGCTGAAGTGCGCCCACCGCTGGGTGAAGGCGAGACAGCAAAGGCGGTAGATATTCTGCGTGCCCTGCGTCTGGTAGAAACTGGTGCAGCCTTGTGGTGTGGCATAGCCTTGCTGGCAGTCCTATTTTTGAGTGGAGTCATCCATGCTTGAACATGGTGGCAACCTGCGCGATGCTGTGCGCCATTTTGGCCGTTCGCTGGAAGACTGGCTGGACTTATCGACAGGCATTAATCCTCATTTCTATCCGGCACCACAACTGGAAACAAATGCCTGGCATCGTTTGCCTGAGTATTCTGATGCACTGGTGCAAGCGGCACAGGCTTATTACCGCGCGCCACAGATGCTCGCCGTGGCGGGATCACAGGCGGTGATACAGGCGCTGCCACGCTTGCGTCCGGCGGCGCGGGCCGTCGTGTCTGCCCCCAGCTATGCTGAACATGCTTACCAATGGCGACAAGCAGGACATGTGGTGACAGAATGTGTATATGCAGAACTGGATGCAGCCGTCGAACAGGCGGATGTCGTGGTGCTGTGCAATCCCAATAATCCTACCGGTGAATTTATCCCGGCAGCTCAGCTTTTGCGCTGGGCTGCACAACTGGCGGAGCGTGGTGGCTGGCTGGTGGTTGATGAAGCTTTTGCTGATACCGTGCCCGACATCAGCGTAGCGGCCCATGCAAACCAGCCTGGCATCATCGTTTTGCGCTCGGTAGGCAAGTTCTTTGGCCTGGCAGGTATACGCCTGGGTTTTGTAGCAGCTGAAAAAATTCTATTACTGCAATTGGCAAATTATCTTGGACCCTGGAGTGTCAGCGGGCCAGCACAGCAAATCGCCATCGCTGCTTTGAATGACCGGCAATGGCAAATACAGACAGCGCAACGCTTGCAGCAAGAAGGTGAGCGACTGCGTCAGCTTTTGAAAGCGCATGATATACGTTCATCAGGTACTGATTTGTTCCAGTGGTGCAGTCATCAAGACCTGAACAATAAATCAGAGCAGTTGTGGCAGTTCATGGCAGAACGCGGCATCTGGCTGCGCTGGTTTGCGCATGGGCCACACAGACCGCATGGTTTGCGTTTTGGCTTGCCGGGCAGTGAGGCGGGGTGGCTGAGGCTGGAGTTTGGTCTGGATGAATGCTTAAAGGCTTAAAACCACTCAACACAGAGACACAGAAACACAGAGACACAGAGACACAGAGACACAGAGACACAGAGTTTGCACAGAGAGAGTGCAGAGATGTATTTTTTTTAATTATCAATGCGAGAAATTTATGTCCAAGTTTTTAAGTTCTGCGATGGTCGTTGGATTTGCTGCATTGACTGCACATGCGCAGGCAGCTATTACAGTGACGGATGACTTGGGCAATCAGGTCACGCTGGCGAAGCCTGCACAGCGCATTATCAGTTTGTCGCCGCATGTGACGGAAATGATTTATGTCGCAGGTGCTGGGGACAGGATTATTGGTACGGTCAAGTACAGTGATTACCCGGCTGCGGCAAAAAATATTCCCCGGGTTGGGGACAATCGCCAACTGGATATTGAGCGCATACTGGCAATGAAGCCAGATTTGCTCATTGTCTGGATGCATGGGGCATACGAGCGCCAGCTGGAGATGTTGCACAATTCCGGCATTCCGTACTTTTTCAGTGAGCCGCACAAGCTTGATAATGTGGCAGAAACTTTGCTCAAATTTGGCAGTCTGTTTGGTACAGAAAAGCAGGCGCAGGTCGCTGCGGCAGAGTTCAGGCAGCAGGTGCAACAGCTAAACAGTCAGTACCAGAATAAAAGCAAGGTCAAGGTTTTCTATCAGGTCTGGGGCAAGCCACTCTATACACTGAATGACAGCCACATCGTCAGTGATGCCATTCGTACCTGCGGCGGTGAAAATATCTTTGGCAAATTAGCCACCACTGCACCCGTGGTCGGCACAGAAGCAGTCTTGCAGGAAAATCCTGAAGTCATCATCACTGGTGACAGCAAAACCCAGGCAGTGAGTGGTGTCGAGCAATGGAAAACTTTCCCTATCTTGCTGGCGACAAAAAACAATAATCTGATCTCCATAGAAGGAGACCTTGTCAACCGTTCTGGTCCGCGCATTATTGAAGGTGCCAAGCTGATTTGCAAGGCACTGGAGCAAGCCAGACAGAAACGCGATAAAACCGTGGCACAGCCACAAGGGAAGAAATGAATTCAGTCAGCATGTATCAACGCATTGCCTGCCTTTCTACCGAAGCGGTAGAAGTCTTGTATGCCCTGGGGGCAGAAGACTATGTGGTTGGCATCTCTGGCTACACCACCAGACCAGCTCGCGCCCGTGATGAGAAACCCAAGGTCAGTGGTTTTTCTTCGGCACAGATAGACCGTATCCTGGCAGTCAAGCCTGATCTGGTTGTTGCCTATTCAAATATGCAGTCCGAGATTTCACGTGAACTCATCAGTGCAGGCATAGAAGTACATGCGTTCAATCAGCGCGATGTTGCCGGTATTTTGCATATGATCATGGTGTTGGCAAACTTGGTCGGCAAGCAGGAGCAGGGCGCAACATTGATTGCAGAATTGCAGTCACAGATAGACACTGTCAAACAGCAAAGCGCAGGTTGGACTCGCAGGCCAAAAATCTATTTTGAAGAATGGAATGACCCACTGATGTCGTGCATAGGCTGGGTGTCAGAACTGATTCATATCGCTGGTGGTGAAGATGCTTTTGCTGACCTGGCTCAGCATCATAGTGCCCGCGAGCGCATTATTGCCGACCCTGCAGAAATCATACGACGTGCGCCAGATATCATCATCGGCTCCTGGTGTGGCAAGAAGTTCCGGCCTGACAGCGTGATTGGTCGCGACGGCTGGGATCACATTCCTGCAGTAAGAAATGGCAGGGTGCTGGAGATAAAATCGGCAGATATACTTTCACCCGGCCCATCTGCGATACAGCACGGGCTGCTGCAATTGCATATATTGATTGCTGAATGGCAGTCCGCACAAAACTCTTGAACAAGAATTGTATTCCATGAAAATATCCACGCTGATGGTGCAAGGCACGACTTCTGACGCTGGCAAAAGCACGGTGGTTGCGGCCCTGTGCCGTTTGTTGCATCGCCAGGGCGTGCGTGTCGTTCCCATGAAGCCACAAAACATGGCGCTCAACAGCGCCGTTACCATTGACGGTGGTGAGATAGGCCGCGCCCAGGCCTTGCAGGCGCTGGCTGCGGGTTTGCCTGCGCATACCGACATGAACCCGGTCTTGCTGAAGCCGTCTTCGGATATCGGCGCGCAAGTCATCATCCACGGCAAGGTGCGGGCAGACATGGATGCGCGTGATTATCATCAATACAAAACCATTGCCATGGGCGCGGTGCTGGAATCCTATGAACGCCTGCAACAGCAATATGAGGCTATTATTGTTGAAGGTGCAGGTAGCCCGGCAGAAGTGAATCTGCGTGACCGCGATATTGCGAACATGGGTTTTGCCGAGGCCGTAGATTGCCCTGTCATCCTGGTGGCAGATATAGACCGTGGCGGCGTGTTTGCCCATTTTGTCGGCACTCTGGATTGCCTGTCTGAGTCAGAGCAAAAGCGCATCATCGGCTTTGTCATCAACCGTTTTCGCGGTGATATCCGTCTGCTGGAACCTGGTCTTGAATGGCTGGAAAAAAAGACCGGCAAACCTGTACTGGCTGTCCTGCCTTACCTGCATGGCTTGCAGCTGGATGCTGAAGATGCGATACAGTCCAGCCAGGGCAATGCGGGCAAGTTCCGCATCATAGTCCCCGCCATACCGCGCATATCCAATCATACAGATTTTGATGCACTGCGTGCTCATCCCGATGTTGACCTGCAATTCATAGGTCCGGACAGGGCGATACCACCTGCCGACCTGATCATCCTGCCGGGTAGTAAAAACACCCGCGCTGACCTCGCTTTCTTGCAGGCACAGGGCTGGCAGACTGTGCTGGAAAAGCATTTGCGCTATGGCGGTAAAGTCATAGGCATATGCGGTGGTTATCAAATGTTGGGTCAAATTATCAGCGACCCACATGGTGTCGAAGGGCAGGCCGGTGATTCTGATGGACTGGGCCTGCTGGACATCACCACCGAACTGACGCAGGAAAAACGTCTGCAACAAGTGACAGGAGTTTGCGCATTCAACACCAGCACTGCACAAGTCAGCGGCTACGAAATTCATATGGGCATCACCTATGCCAGCAATGACACGCAGCCTGTTTTTACCATCAATGGCGAAGACGAAGGCGCGCGCTCACCAGACGACCTGATACTCGGCACCTACCTGCACGGCCTGTTCGACCACCCAGAAGCTTGTGCTGCCTTGCTGGCCTGGGCGGGACTGGAAAGCGAGCACACAGTCGATCTGGCGGTCTTGCGCGAGCACAGCCTCAATAGGGTGGCAGATGTGTGCCAACCTTTATTGGAAAAATTGCAGCTTTTAGATTGAGAATGCTTTTGGAAAATTAATATGAAATCTACGTCAAAATTACAGATCATTTGTATACTCGCCGCTTGCTCAACAGCCAATGCAATCAGCCTCGAAGAAACTCAAAGTTTTGTAGTGAAAAGGAACGTCTCATATTCAGTTCCCATGAACTTTGATATGGCCGTCAAAGAGTCCTTGGTTTCAATTCAAGTGACAGCGCTGAAACAATTTCGTCTCGGCGGGAAAAATTGGAAATGGGAAAACCCCAAATTTAAAGACTCGTATAAGCAGGCAACGAAAGATGTTGCTGAAATATTACGAGATAACTGGAATCGTTGCACTTTGCCAGTGCTTGTTGAAAATTCAAATTCAGGTGAATCACTGGCGAATGCTTATAAATACGCTATGCCCAAAAATCTTACTGAAGAAGAGTTTGAAGAACTGAAAGCATTTTATAAATCTCCAGTTGGAAAAAAATACCTTGCATATATTTCTTTTGCAAAAAGAGTTTATATGGATGCTGACGTTGCCAGGCAAAAGAGGGATCTCGAATTTCCTGGATATTTCGATTCCCAAGTAAGCGTAAAATCTAAATCTGAAGAAATACAATTTTTGGTGGCGGTGTATAAAGCCTTACGCATAACAGTTGATTCAGAAAGATTCGCACAAGAAATGGCGTTCAATTTGTCTTTTTTACCGAAAGTTTACGCCGAATTAGTCAAATTTTTGAGTCAAGAAGAAAGAGAAAAAATTAACCATTTTTTAAAGACTAGCGCCGGACTCAAAGAGGCAGATTTGATTGATGATTGGGCCGGAAAATTTGGGATGAATCTGTATATGGCGGAAAAAAAATGTAACGACGAAAAGAAATTGTCTGAGTTGATGAAAAAATGGGAACCATAATGAAATACGGCTCCTTATTTTTTCATTAAGCTAAGCGCCCTAACACTATCTTTTATTATCTTTATGCGAAATAGGCAATAGTTGCAAAATCCCAAAAGCGATTTCAAACACGGTAAAGGCCAGTATGATCTGGCTCGCTCCATGAGCAACCGCATATAACTGCCACATGCTGAACAGGACGCGTCCGGCAGCATCATAGCGGCCATATTCCATGCGCGTGTCACGCAGGCGCAAAATGGCCCAGATGGTGACGATAGACCCCAGCAAGTTCGCCATCAATACATGGGCTGCAGCAAAAGCGGGGAATTCTCCTGCAATACCCAGGCCGCTATTGAGTTGTGACAGGCTCTGGTGAACCAGAGCAAAACTCCACGGCGTAGCAAAGCCTATGGTGACGATCAAGTCATACCAGGCACTGGCGCGCACGATGCGCAAATAGGTTTTCAAGTGCATATAGTTTCTCCAAAATTAAGATAAGCGATGTTGAACCCTGGTGTTTACTCCATGGTCAAGCTTTTATTTGCAATTGATGAAGTTTGATGTAGGTCAATAAAATAACAAAAATCCTTTATTTTAGTTTCCTTGGAAACTAAAATATCAACATTGAGCATATTCAGGATTTGGCGATGAGCAAAAAAAAGATCAACGCGTCACACGATTCATCCATTAAGGATGCGGTCAGTTCGCTGGATTCACATGCCGGTTTTTGGCTGCGTTTTGTCTCCAACCATGTATCGGCCAGATTCGAGGCAAGTGTGGCGGCGGAAGGGGTGTCTCTTTCTGAATGGGTTGCATTGCGCAGCTTGTTTGATACCGGGGCATCTGACCCCGCTGCATTGATGCGGGAATTGGGAATGACCAAAGGCGCTGTATCCAAGATCATTACCCGCCTGGAGCAACGAGGGCTGCTGTCCCGTCAAATATCTGCTACTGACAAAAGGGCGACGCAAATTCTATTGACGGTAGCGGGGAAAATTTTGGTGCCAAAGCTCGCAGCCTTGGCAGATGAAAACGACGCACTGTTCTTTGGGCATTTGTCTGGTACTCAGCGTTCGGAATTGATCGCTCTGATGAAACAGATCGTCGATATACATGAGTTGAAAGTGGTACCTGTCAAATAAACGGTTGAATAAGTGAAAACCATGAATGTAAAACCAAGGAATACAAAATGGAAAATTCAGTATTGCAAACGATAGAAGCAGTTGCCCATGACTCTTATGCAGGCAAGCTGACTTTTGGGCATGTAGTTGGCAGCTTGATGGCGGTGGGAGTAGAGTCATATTTTGCAGATTACCGCACTGGCAATACCAGCTACTACATGGCAGATGGCAGCGTGCACGTGGTGGCCCTGGGCAAGAAAGATCACACTATTCCCATGGCATTTGATGCGCGAGTCCTGGTTGAGGCTATCCGTGGCGCACAACGTGATGAAGTGCGGTATCCAGAATTTATACGACTATCAATGGTGGCAGGTTGCGTAGGCTACATAGTCTGGATGGCGGGGAGACATGTCAGCTATTTTGGTCATGCGGGTGAGGTGCATGTCGAGTATTTTTCCAAGGCAAATTAAACTTGAATTTGCTGCATCCCTTGAAACTTGAAAGATGAGTTTGATTTAAAAAGCCTTGGCTTCAGCTTCCACTTCAGGATTATTTTTAATGGGATAAAACTTATTCCGCCGCTTTTTCTGGCTTCCAGTCTTTGGCCAAGGTTTGCGCTTCAGCGACTTCCTCCTTGCTCATTTTTGCGGCTACAAATTTCCTGAAAACTTCGCTGTCATCATAGTCGCCTGCCAGGATCAACCACTTGTAGGCTTCAACCAGATTAACTTCTGTGCCGCGGCCTTTCAGGTAAATCAAACCTAGCTGATAC
Source organism: Undibacterium sp. TC4M20W (assembly GCF_049340245.1). Lineage (NCBI taxonomy): Bacteria > Pseudomonadati > Pseudomonadota > Betaproteobacteria > Burkholderiales > Oxalobacteraceae > Undibacterium > Undibacterium sp. TC4M20W. Next base: position 20,420 of record NZ_JBMPPI010000008.1, on the reverse strand, counting down.
TTTGCGCTGGCATTGTTTTGATTGGCTGCCAAGCGGAATAATTCTTTGGCTTTAGCATAGTCGCGTGCCACACCTGTACCTGTCACATACAATATGCCCAGACTATATTGGGCATCTGCATAACCTTGGTCAGCAGCTTTTCTGAACCATGATGCAGCAACACCGTGATTCGACAGCATGCCTTTGCCTTTGGCGTACATCCTGCCTATATTCACTTGTGCCCTGACATTGCCCTTGCTGGCCGATTGCTCGAACCAGTTGAGTGCCTGTTTATAGTCTTGATCTACGCCTTCGCCATTCAAGAACATCAGCCCGAGGTTGAATTGCGCATCTGCATTACCCTTTGCTGCGGCAGCCTTGAATGAGTCAAGTGCAGAAGCAAAGTCGCCTTGTTCGTAATAGCTGACGCCATCCGTGAAATCATCAGCCCGTGCATTGCCAGTTGCCAGCATGCAGGCCAATATAAAGATGACGGGATTAAATTTGCGCATGATGCGTCCTTGATGGAGGGCAGGTGGTTAGCTGCAGTATTAGCACCTTCATTTTAGCAAGCAAATGCTGGATTTGCATCCAGCAGTCTCTGACAGCTCTTGCACAATGAAAGAACTTATTTCTTTCCAGACAAGCCAGCCTCCAGTGCTTCAACAAACTGATGCACATGATAAGCATCGACCAATCCATGATGCACAAAAATTGCGATCGGCAACATCAGGCGTTGATGTTGCTTGAAAAATTTGCCAACGGATATCTTGGGCACGCTGTCCTTGCGGTCATATTGCCGTGCATGTGTCAGGCCAGTGAAGCTGATCCAGGGTATGGCAGAGAAGTGGATCACATCTTCACGTGCGCACTCATCGTTGAAGCAAAGGCCGCTACTGTTCTTGATTTTATCCATGGCGATGTTTGCACCGGCAGCGAAAGCGGCAAAATCCTTTTCATAATAAATGGGGCAAAAGCCGAAAGTATGGTCGGAACGTTGCACGGTCGCATTTGCGTGTATCACCTCGTAATCGAACACTTTGCCGTCTTCTATGCGGTAGCGCATGGCATCGGTGCGCATCATGGCACTTAATATCTGATGCAGATAAAACAGGAAGAAGGATTTTTGTTCTTCCTTGCAATACTGGTAAGCCCAGGTGCAATCCACATTCAGGTTCAGGCCATGGAAGGGTTCATCCATTTGGGAAAAGAAGGCGTAATGTTCGCGTCGGTTCCAGTTTGCTATGTCTAACTGCTTTTTCATATCCAGGTCATTCAAAATAAAAAAGGGGCAGAAAATTCTGCCCTCTCATCATAACCTGTCAGATGGTGTTGATTCAACGCATTGCGGCAATCATCTTTTCGAGCTTGACGGTGTCGGCACAGAAAGCACGTATGCCTTCTGACAGTTTTTCTGTCGCCATCGCATCTTCATTGAGATCAAGACGGAAAGTCTTTTCATTCATGCTGACTTTTTCCAGATCAGACGAAGCTGCCAGCTCCTTGCTCAGTTTTTGCGTGACATTGCTAGTGCTGTCGCTGAGTTTTTGCAAAAGATCAGGGCTGATGGTCAGCAGGTCGCAACCTGCCAGCTCCAGGATTTGTGAAGTATTGCGGAAGCTGGCACCCATGACTTCTGTGTTGTAGCCAAATTTGCGATAGTAGGTATAGATTTTTTTGACGGACAAGACACCTGGATCATCTGCACCAAAAATTTCCTGACCTGTCTTGTTTTTATACCAGTCATAGATGCGGCCTACGAAAGGCGAGATCAATTGCGCGCCTGCTTCAGCACAGGCAATCGCTTGTGCCAGGCAGAATAGCAGGGTCATATTGCAGCGTATGCCTTCTTTTTCCAATACTTCGGCAGCGCGTATGCCTTCCCAGGTAGAGGCAATTTTGATCAGGATGCGGTCACGCGGTATGCCTGCGGTTTCATACATGGCGATCAGTTGGCGGCCTTTGGCAATGGTGCCAGCCGTGTCAAAAGACAGGCGGGCGTCGGTTTCAGTAGACACGCGGCCCGGGATGACTTTTAAAATTTCCAGGCCAAAAGCGATCAGCAAGTGATCGATGGTTTCATCGATGGACTTGCCTGCTGTGTCCTTTACGGCTTTTTCCAGCAAAGGCAGGTATTCCGGTTTTTGCACGGCTTTCAGGATCAGGGATGGATTAGTCGTCGCGTCGCGCGGTGCATAAGCCTGGATAGCCTGGAAATCGCCAGTGTCAGCGACTACGGTGGTGTATTGCTTGAGTTGTTCTAATTGGTTCATGGTATTTGCAAAAGTAGGGGCAAAATCAAAAAAATCAGGGCAGTACCGCTATTGAGGGCTCACCTGCAACAATATCACCAATCACAGCAGCTTCCAAGAAGCCGCCCTGACGGAAAATTCTTAAAACATCTTCAACAACTGCCGGATCGCAGGCAACCAGTAATCCTCCCGATGTTTGCGGATCAGTCAGCAAGGCTTGCCGGGCGGGACTGATCTGTGCGTCGAACTGCACAGATGAGCCGTAGGCTGCCCAGTTACGGGCAGAGGCACCGGTGATATAGCCATTTGTGGCCAGTTCTTCCACATTCGCCAGCAAAGGTATTGCTGACATATCCAGCCGGGCTGCCAGTTTCGATCCACGGCAGACTTCCAGCAAATGGCCAAGCAGGCCAAAGCCGGTGACATCGGTCATGGCATGCACGCTGTCAAGCGCAGACAGGGCCTGACCGGGTTTGTTCAGTTTGGTTGTATTGGCGATCATGGTGGCATAACCCGCCTCGTCCAGTGCCTGCTTTTTCAGTGCGGCAGACAATATACCTACACCCAGCGGCTTGCTGAGTATGAGTTTGTCGCCTGCCCTGGCATCGGCATTGCGTTTAACCCTGGACGGGTGAATTAGACCCATGACGACCAGCCCATAGATGGGCTCTACAGAATCGATGGTGTGACCACCGGCAATAGGTATGCCAGCCTCGGCGCAGATGGTTTCACCGCCCTGGATAATCTTGCTTATGACGTCCAGTGGTAGCTGATTGATGGGCATGCCGACCAGTGCCAGCGCCATGATGGGGGTGCCGCCCATGGCATAGATATCCGAAATGGCATTGGTAGCAGCGATGCGGCCAAAATCAAAAGGGTCATCGACGATGGGCATGAAAAAATCGGTGGTCGCGATCAGTGCCTGCTCATCATTGAGTTTATAGACGGCGGCATCGTCTGCAGTTTCTATCCCCACCATAAGGGCAGGCGGTACCGGAAAGCCTGAGGATTTTTTTAGTATTTCAGCAAGTACGCCGGGCGCAATCTTGCAGCCGCAGCCGCCGCCATGCGAGAAAGAGGTTAGTCGGACGGGGGCGTCAGTGTCTTTACTCATGAGACATTTTTACTTTTTATATGGGTCAGATTTGCTGATTATACGCCGAGCCAGTTAGTGGACTGTAACAATGAAAATCGGAGCGCTTGCCATGTGCGCGACGATCATGGCTGCGTTGCAAATGCTCGCGATAGCCCCACTATCGCTGTGCTTTGCGTCTTGCCCTGATGCGCCGGGCACATGTCCTTCGCTCTCGATTTCACTGTTACAGTCCACTAGTATAAAAAAAGCGACCACCAAAGTGATCGCTTTTTCATGATATTGCTTATGCAGCAATGTCTATGTTGTTCGCTTTACCAGGTAAAGCTATTGGCAAATTAATAGTCGCCAAACGTACGACGTGCACCGCTATCGTTAGAGCGATTGCCTTTGTAGCCGCCGCCTTCTTTACGTGGGCCAGCGCTGGTACCAGTCGATGCACCAGCTGGTTTGCTGAAGCTGCGTTGACCTGGCTTGTTGTTGCCATAACCACCGCCACCACCTGCGCCAGCACCTGTTTTACGAGCATCGCCTGGTTTCCAGCCGTTAGGCTTGCGGGCTGCAGAGCGTGCTGGTGCAGCAGATTTCTTAGGTTCAAAACCTTCGATGACATCGACAGGTATCAGTTGCTTGGTGAAACGCTCGATACGTTTGACGTGCATGCCTTCAGCATGGTTCACCAGGGAAATCGCCAGACCTTTACGACCAGCGCGGCCAGTACGGCCAATGCGGTGGACATAATCTTCAGGGAATTTAGGCAGATCGTAGTTGAATACGTGCGTAATGGCAGGAACGTCAATACCGCGGGCAGCAACGTCAGTTGCGACCAGTACACGTACCTGGCCACGGCGCAATGCGTCCAGTGTGCGGTTACGTGCACCCTGGTGCATGTCGCCATGCAGGGCAGCTGCAGCGAAACCAGCGATGTTCAGGCGGTCAGCGATGGTGTCTGCATCACGTTTGGTGGCTGTAAATACAACAGCCTGATCGACAGTAGTGTCGCGCAGCAGGTGATCCAGCATGCGGTTTTTGTGGGATAGGTCGTCCACAAAGTGAACGCGTTGCTGGATGTTTTCATGCTTGCTGGCAGAGCCGGCGATCTGGATGACCAAAGGCTCAGTCGTGATGCGTTTTGCCATGTTACCGACTACGCCATCCAGTGTTGCAGAGAACAACATGGTTTGACGTGTAGGAGGTGTGGCAGCAACGATTTTTTCGATATCGTCGATGAAGCCCATGTCCAGCATGCGGTCAGCTTCGTCCAGAACCAGCATTTGCAGTTCAGAGAAATCGATCTTGCCAGATTCCATATGGTCGATCAGACGGCCAGGTGTTGCCACCAGAATTTCTGGATTGCGGGACAACAATTGCATCTGTTTAGGATAAGGCATGCCACCCAGAATGGACACAGCCTTGATACGGCGTGAATAAGCGCTGTATTTGTCAGTTGCTGTGGTGACTTGCAAAGCCAGTTCGCGGGTTGGTGTCAACACCAGCATTTTTGGTTTTGCAGCAACAAAACGTGGTTTGTCGCCACGTGAACGGGCAGCCTGACGTTCTTGATTAGGGGTTTTGCTGCTGGCAGCGTCGTAGCTGACAACTTCAGCAGTAACCAGTTTATGCAAAGCAGGCAGCATGAAAGCGGCAGTTTTGCCGGAGCCGGTCTGGGATGAGACCATCAGGTCACGACCTTCAATCGCGGCAGGGATTGCCTGTTCTTGTACCGAAGTTGGCTTGGTATAGCCAGAGTCAGTCAGAGCGCGGATGATATTGACGTGGAGACCTAGTGCTTCAAAACTCATGAATTTCTTTCGTGATTGGGACGTTTGCAAAATGCGGCAGCAATGCCAAGCTCACCGGTGATAAGGCCGGTTTGCAGCATGTTTTGCCGGAACGATTGCTTCTGTCCCAGTATAAATTAGCGCGTTGCTAACGAACGCGCGCAACAATGCAGCGCCAACCAAACGAAATGAACACAGAAAATCCAACAAGGGACGACAATGAAATTTCGGCACAAAAGCTTTGCGCCGGGATGATGTCTATGGATTACTACCAGACATGCGAGGCGGGAGGGCTTTTACATGCACCATCCTGAGGATGTGCACAGGCTTGCGATGCTACTTGGTTCTACGCTGAAATTTATATTGCAGCGCAAAAAACGAAACTATACAGGATTTTTCAGGAAAAAGCAGCCAGTTTCAAAGAATATCTTGCACTGACCTCAAAATAAACGCCAACAAAAGTGCTGCCAGTAAAAATCAGCTTCCCCTCGAACATCAAAACGGAAGCGCTTTTCTTGCCAACCCAGGGCAAACAGGGATAACACCTGATCGTAGTAGGCATCAGTCTTGATCGGCTGGGCCTGCAGGCGTAATTGCTGCTGCACGATGGTCTTTTGTACGCCTTGCGCTTGCAGGAAGGGCAACAGTGCAGCACTAAAACCGCTGGAGCCGGGGCCATTGATGTCGCCAGTCAGGATGTCGATATATTCTGGCGGATAGGCTTTGCTATCCACGATCTGCGCCATGGGGCGCAGCAACTTCAGCAAATTTGCGCGTTCTGCATCCTGGCTTGCCATCATCCCAGTCCACAGATAAATACGGATGGCATTGTAAGCACCCTGGCCTTTTTCTACACCCTGGGTATCTGGCAGGAAGCCTTTTTGCGCATCATAGATAATCCAGTCGGCGGCGTAGCCTTTGGGGGCACTGCCAGCAATCAGGCGTACTGCCGGGGCGACCATGCGCTTCCAGCGTTCATCGCTTTCTTTTTGCTCAAACCAGCGCAGCAAAGGCAGGGGCAGGTAGCTGGCGTTGAGCTTCCATTGATTGTTTGGCAAGTTAAAGCCGCTTGGTGCCGGCAACAGGCTCAATCCCAGTCCGGGCAGTTCTGCTGTTTCTTCATTCAATATTCTTTGTGCCAGCAGGCTGGACAGGGCGGCATAGCGTTTTTCTTTCCAGACTTCTCCGGCAACGCCGAGGCTATAAGCTATCCACAAGTCGGCATCGGAGGCGGGATTTTTATCGATGATGCCCCAGCTATTGTCTTCACGCTGACCCCATTGCCAGGCGGGCAGGCGGGCAGTCAGGTCACCTGCTGCAAGGTTGTTCTCTGTCCAGGTCAGGATGCGTTGAAATGTGGCCTTGTCGTTGGCACTCAGGGCAAAGAACAGGGCATAAGCCTGGCCTTCAGACGTTGTTGGTTTGCGCGCACCGCTATGGTCGATCACGCGGCCATCATCAGCAACGAAAGTCTTCCTGAATTGTTCCCAGGCTGGCCACGGGTCATTGCAGGATGCTGCGAAAGTGTTGTTGGAAGTCGCAAGGAACACACTGAAGAACAGCAGTAATAAACTGCGTGCAATAGAAAAGACAGTGTTTGGGATATTGGACATGGTGGGGATTGCTTCATTCATGCCAATAGTATAAGGCTAGTACGGGATACATGTGCAAGCATCCCGTACCGTCTTTTAAATGCAGGACTGCTTACTTGTCGTAAGAGTCTGCGTTCAGGCCCATGACGTGCGAGAAGCCGCCATCGACATAAGTGATTTCACCAGTAATGCCATTCGCCAGAGGTGACAGCAGGAAGGCCGCAGTATTGCCCACGTCTTCGATCGTCACATTACGGCGCAGCGGTGCGTGTTCGGCAACAAAGCCCAGCAATTTGCCAAAGTCCTTGATACCGCTGGCAGCCAGGGTCTTGATAGGGCCGGCAGAAATACCATTGACGCGTATGCCTTTTTTGCCCAGATGTTCTGCCAGGTAGCGTACCGATGCTTCCAGAGAAGCTTTTGCCATACCCATGGTGTTGTAATGCGGGATGGCACGGATAGCACCCAGGTAAGACAGGGTCAGCAGGGCAGAGTCTTCACGCAGCAGTGGCAGCGCAGCTTTTGCCATTGCTGGGAAGCTGTAAGCAGAAATATCATGCGCAATGCGGAAAGCTTCGCGGGAGAAGCCGTCAAGGAATTCACCGGCAATTGCTTCACGTGGTGCAAAGCCGATAGCATGTACCAGGCCATCAAGTTTGTCCCAGGATTTGCCCAGGTCAGCAAACACTGCTTCAATTTGTTCGTCGCTGGCAACGTCACAATCAAAGATTAGTTTGCTATCAAATTCAGCCGCAAAATCAGTAATCCTGTCTTTGAAACGTTCGCCTACGTAGGTAAATGCCAGTTCAGCGCCTTCGCGTTTGCATGCCTGGGCGATGCCGTAAGCGATAGAACGGTTGGACAGCAAACCGGTGATCAGAATTTTTTTGCCTTGCAGAAATGCCATGTTGACTCCAGATATGACCGCAATATGCTTAAGGCTCTCGGGGCAGCAAGATTGAAAGCCTTATTCTATTGCGCTGTGGGTTTTATTACTTGTTGTTTCTGCATCAGGTTTTTGCCTTGATGCGTAACGCTTACATTGCCGCCTTTTCCGCAACAGGTCGGAATTGTAGTTGCTCTCACCGAAAGGGGCAAATGCTAAGTTTGCCTGTGCTTATCTGCATCGATACAAAGTACCTTTGATCAGCATAGGCGCTCATTTGAAAAATGCGGTATTTTTGCTTGAAATTGCCACAAGATCGCCTTTCGTGTTCACAAAATACGGTTTCTTGTCTTGCTATAGCACAAAGCGCATCTCCTTTAGCAGTGCCCCGGGCAGGATTGCGCCACCCGTATGTCGTTGCCCGTAAGAACGGTCATCCATGATGACTTCGGTTTCCTGGCTTAGCGCCAGCAGGTTTTCTCCCAGCATCTTGAACAGAGAATCATCAAAGCGCATGACATTTAATGGCGCGATGATTTCACCGTTTTCTACCCAAAAGGTGGCAAAGCGTGTCATGCCGGTGATGCGGCAAGTGGCACGGTCAGAAAAATTCAGGTACCAGAGATTGGCGATATAGATACCCGTACCCAGCTCTTTGAGTATGTCTGCATTTTCTAACATGCCTGCCTGCATGACCAGCGATTTTGCTGATTCATCTTCTGGCGCCCCGTTTGTTTGCAAGGAATATTCCTTTGCGCTACGCGGAGAAATCATGCTGCCAACCAGTTTGCCCGTCTGTATCAGGGGAATTACTTCGGGCTTGATAAAGCCTTGCGCCTGAAAGCCTGGTTCCAGACCTGCACGACTGTCTTCACAGATATCCACCATGGCATGCATGCTGGCTTCGCCCGATTGCAAGCGGCGCAGGCAGCTATGGCGGGTGCGCAAAGACTTTTCGGACAGACCACCCCAGTTCAGCATCATGATCAATTCATTCAATGCAGCCGGACTGAGGTAAGCGCGGTAATTGCCAGCAGCTACTGTGATGGGGGGGCGTGCCAGCAGGGCCAGCTCTTTGCGGGCGGCGGCGAATTTACTGAGAAATGCTGACTCATTCCAGGTGAACCCGGCATAGTTGGATTTGACGGCCTTGTCAGTCGCATAAAACAGACTCCAGTCAAAATTGACATTGCTGGTTTCATACCAGTTGCGCTGACCATGGGAATTGGCAAAGCCGCGATATTGTGTACCTGTAGTCAGCAAGCCCACCATGTCTACATCTTTTGCGGCGGCCAGTATCTGTTCCAGCATGCTGGCTACTGGTGGCAGGGATGATGGCAGAACCTGTGTGCTGTCACTGATTTCAGTGGCTATCATCAGGTGCGGGTCAGCTGGCAAGTCTGGTAATTGCGCGCGCAAATCCTGGATCGCGGTATTGATGGTAGGTAAATCTGCGTCTATTTCGCCACTGAGATTGAAGCTCATCGCAGCATGGGTTTTCCCCTGTATCAATTGCAGGTTCAGTATCAGTTGGAAAACGTGGCCAGGCTGGCGTATGGCGCTGCGGTTGAAACGCACAAAATCACTGGACTCTGCGGCCAGCCAGGTGGTACTGACTTCATTCGCCGCGAGTTGCGTTTCTATATGTGTGGCCAGGGACAGGAAATAACTTTGCATCAGGCTTCACCTCCAAATACTTCTACCTGATCAAACAGGCAGGCCGGCGAAGCGTGGCCTACGCGTATGACTTGGGATGGCTCACCTTTGCCACAGAAGGGCGTGCCCATGACTGCCAGCGTAGAGGCATCACCGACCATCTTTAGCGAACGCCAAAAGCTTTCTGAGATGCCGCGATAATTCGGGTTCTTGACCAGTTCCTGCAATTTGCCATTGCGTATCACTTGCCCGTATTCACAACCGAACTGGAATTTATTGCGGGAATCATCAATAGACCAGGACACATTGGTATTCATCAATACGCCGTAGTCAACACTGGCTATCATTTCATCGAGGCTGCTGCTGCCTGCTTCTATATTCAGGTTGGCCATGCGGTCTATAGTTGGGCGGTTCCAGTCACAGGCGCGTGAATTGGCGACGCCTGCCATGCCAGCACGTTCCTGGGAAAGGGCGCTGCCCAATGGTTTTTCCAGTATGCCGTTTTTGATGATCCAGGTTTTTTCTGCAGTACTGCCATCATCATCCCAGCCAAAGCTGGCAAATTGTTCGGCACGGCTGGGGTCATAGGTAACGTTCAGCAATTCAGAACCATACTGAAAATGACCAAACATGTCGGGCGTGACAAAGCTGGTGCCAGCGAAATTGCGCTCATCACCCAATATACGGTCCAGTTCCAGCGGGTGGCCTATGGATTCATGAATTTGCAGCATCATCTGCTCAGGCATCAGCAGCAAATCCATGCGGCCACTCGGGCAGTTCGCTGCATGCAGTAGCGCCAGTGCTTCTTCTGCAATGCGTTTGCCTGCGCCATAAAAGCCAGACTGCTGCAGAACTTCCATGCCACCCTGGCGGCAGAAACCATTGTATTGCCCTCCCAGACTGCGCGTCTGGGTTTCTGATCCTTCATTGGCGGTGACGCTGAGATTGGGGATCAGGTAATTGAATTGCTGATGGATGTCAGCACCTGCGCTACTGATAAATAGCTGCTCAGTTTGTGTCACGCCTATGGATGCACTCCAATCTACAATCTTGTCACTGAGATGCGATGTGGCGGATTCCTGCATCAGCAAGGCAATCAAATCTTTCCTGGTCCAGATGGATGCGGCTGGACCTTGATATTGACCAAGCACAGCGGCCTGCGGGATTTGGCTGAAGTTCGTAACCGTTTTACCCGCACTGAGCCTGGCCCAATGCAAGGCATGCTGCATTGCAGTATTCAATCCATTGCGGGATAAGTCGCTGGTTGCGGCATAGCCGTAGCCACCATTATGAATAATGGTCAGCATGGCACCATGGCTGCGGGCATTGCGCAGCGGTTGCAATACATTTTGTCTGACCAATAACTCTTCACTGCGCTCATCCACTACGCGCATGGAGCAAAAATCAACAGCGGGCATTAATTCCCGGAATAAACTTCTTAACGCTTCCAATCCTGACTCCAGTGAATATGCGGCATACGGGATATGCGGGAGGTTGTGCCTGTTTCGTCATGGTTTCGTCACGGTTTCGTTATGTCGCAGGCGAATGCCATCTTGCCAGTGTTTGCAGGATTGGTCAAAAATATAAGTGTAAGGGGATTTTTCAAGCAGGGAGAATGCGAACCGGCAGTCAGCCGGTTCGCGGTTACAACTTAGTGTTGCAAGCCTTTTGGTATCGCGTTCAGCAAAGTCCTGGTATATGCCTGAGTCGGGTTCAGATACAGATCATCAGAATTGGCCAGCTCGACAACCTTACCCTTGTTCATCACCATGACCTGGTCGGCAATGTATTTGACCACCGCCAGATCATGCGAGATGAAGATGTAGGACAGGCCAAATTCTTCCTGCAAATCCTGCAGCAGGTTCAACACCTGAGCCTGCACAGATACGTCCAGTGCGGATACTGACTCATCACAAACCAGCACTTCTGGTTTCATTGTCAGGCAGCGGGCAATCGCGATACGCTGACGTTGGCCGCCCGAGAATTCATGCGGGTAGCGGTGAAAAGCAGCAGCAGGCAGACCGACTTTTTCGAGCAACTGATAAGCCATGGCAGAGCGTTCACTGTCGTTGGCACCGATATTATGGATGTGCATGGGTTCCATCAAAATCTGGCCCACCGTGAAGCGTGGGTTCAGCGAGGCATACGGGTTCTGGAAAATGATTTGTATGCGGCGCTTGTAGTGATGGAATTCCTTGTTTGACATGGACAGGATATCCTTACCTTCAAACAAGGCCTGGCCAGAGGTGGCCTGGTGCAGGCGCATCAGTGTCAGGCCCACCGTGGTTTTGCCTGAACCTGATTCTCCCACTACACCCAGGGTCTTGCCACGCGCGAGTTTGAAAGACACGCCTTCGACGGCCTTGAATTCTTTTTTGCCAAAGAAGCCTTCGCGGGAGTAGAAACTCTTGCCCAGGTCTTTGACTTCGAGCACGATTTCTTCATCACCCTTGAGACCACGCGGGCGCTGTTTTTGATCAACCAGCGCGCCGTTGTTATTCATGAAATCAGCAATGACCGGCAAGCGCCATGGGCGGGTGTCCAGGGTAGGGCGGCAGTGCAACAGCGCCTGGGTATAGGTATCTTTCGGGCTTTCAAAGATTTGTTCTACCGTACCCGCTTCGCGAATTTCACCATTGCGCATGACAATGACATGGTCAGCAATTTCACCAACCAGTGCCAGGTCATGAGTGATGAACAGCACTGACATCTTGTGTTTGATACGCAAGGCATCAATCAGGTCGATGATCTGTTTTTGTATAGTAACGTCGAGAGCCGTGGTTGGTTCATCGGCAATCAGCAATTTGGGTTCGCAGGCAATCGCCATCGCAATCATCACCCTTTGCTGTTGCCCGCCAGACATCTGGCTGGGATAGGCATCAATCTTGTTCTTTGGATCGGGAATGCCAACCTCTTCCAGCAATTCGATCGCTCGTTTTCTGGCTTGTTTTGCATCCATGCCCATGTGCAGGCGCAAGACTTCTGCAATCTGGAAACCAACGGTAAACACCGGGTTCAGCGATGTCATCGGCTCCTGGAAAATCATGGAGATTTCCTTGCCGCACAGGTCGCGTCTTTCAGCGATGCTGAGTTCCAGCAGGCTGCGGCCTTCAAAAATGATCTTGCTGTCAGCTGCGATACTGGAGGTATCTGGCGGCAGCAAGCCCATGACTGCAAGTGAGCTGACTGACTTGCCACTGCCTGATTCACCGACCAGGGCAACGGTGGAGTTGCGTGGTATTTCAAAGGAGATACCCTTGACGGTTTCCACGCTGTCTTTTTTATTGACGCGGAAAGACACGCGCAGGTTTTCTACTTTCAGCAAAGCTTGATTTGTGTTGTCTTGAATCATGATCTGTCCTTATTTCAATTTTGGGTCAAGCGCATCGCGCAAGGCGTCGGTGAACAATGAGAAGGCTGTTACCAGCACGGCCATTGCTGCGGTTGCGGCAACCAGTTGCCACCATTTACCCAAAATCAATTCATTCTGCGCTTCGTTCAGCATACTGCCCCAGGAGACCACACCAACCGGCACACCAAAGCCCAGGAAACTCAGGATAACTTCAGACTTGATAAAGCCAACAACAAGGATGGATACCTGTACCAGTGCCACATGGCTGACATTCGGGAATATGTGTACGAACATCTTGCGCCAGTGTGACGCGCCAATGGCGTCTGCCGCCCATACATATTCACGTGCCTTGTGCTTCATGTATTCAGCGCGGATCAGGCGGAAAGGCCCGGTCCAGCCAGTAAAAGCCAGGATCAGGATGATAGTGGTCACGCCTTTTTGCTGCAATACAGCTGCGACTGAAAGTATCAATAACAGGTAAGGGATGGAAGTGAAGATGCTGTAAAACCAGTTAAAGAAGTCATCAACTTTCCCGCCAAAATAACCAGCCAGCGCACCAAACATGGTACCCAGCAGGGTCGCCAGGAAGGCGGCGACCAGGCCAACGACGATGGAAGTCTCCGCGCCCTTGATGGTTTTCTTGATGATGTCGTGTCCCCATTTGTCAGCACCAAAGGGCAGGGTGGTCAGGCGTTCACCAACTACGGCCTTGCCAGACTTGGCCAGCTCAGCACGGATTTCTGCCATTTCCTTTGCCAGCGGATCAGGGATGCCGTAGTCATTCACGATGACGGCCTGATCCGCATCTGGTTGCTTGCGCAATTCACGGATAATGTCGGCCAAAGGATCGAGTGGATTCTCTGGAGGCGGCGCTTCTACCTCTGCCTTGGCGACCGTGCCAGTATCTGCACCAACAAAGCTGGGTGGCGCATAACTGACGCCGCTTTCCTGTTCCCAGTCAGAGGCGATGATGCCAGTCGCAGACAGTATCAGCGTCAATAAGAACGCAGCTACGATTGCCAAGGCAATCATGGCGACCTTGTCAGCGCGCAAACGTCGCCATGCCAGTGCCCATAGTCCGGGTGAAACTGCGTGTACAGTTGGATTTGTGATAGTCGTGCTCATGAATGATCCTTATTTCAACTGTACGCGTGGATCAACCGCCTGGTACAGCAGATCGGTCAACAAATTAAAAAACATGGTGGCTGCTGCGACATACACGGTGATCGCTTTGATCACGGGGAAGTCACTGCGTTCCACTGCCAATATCACTTCACGACCTATACCGGGTATGGAAAAGAATCGCTCAATCAGGAAGGCGCCAATCAGCAAGGCTGGCAGGTTGGACATGACGTGGGTGATGATAGGTATCGATGCATTACGCAAGACGTGCACCCATTTCACGCGGCTTTCGCTAACGCCTTTGGCGCGGGCGGTACGTACATAATCCTGGTTCACTTCATCCAGCACAAAGGTGCGGAACAGGCGCAGGTTAGGTGCTACGCCCACTGCCAGGGCAATCAGGATAGGCAGGGCAGAGTACTTGAACAGGTTCTCGGCAAAATGATTACCCCAGCCCTGTACCGGGAACAGTCCCAGTTTATAGGCAAAGAAATACTGACCGACGATGATATACACCAAGATACTGACTGACATACCGACGGTACAGGCGATCATCACGCCACGGTCTGTCAGCGAGCCGCGTTTGAAGGCAATGGCCAGCGCCAGCGCAATCGCGATGATGGTTTCGATAATCGTCAGCGGTATCAGCACTGTCAGTGAAGGGCCAAGGCGTGTGCCTATGATGGAGGAAACGGCTTCACCGGTACTCCAGCTATTACCAAAGTTGAAGGTGGCGATCTGCTTGACGAAGATCCACAACTGTACATAGTAAGGCTGGTCTATGCCCAACTGGGTGCGGATATTGGCAATCTGTTCGGCATTCGACATTTTGCCTGCCAGGATATAGGCCGGGTCGCCACCCACCCAGTTAAACAGAAAAAACACTAGCAGGATGACACCCAGCATCGTGGGTGCCATCTGCCATAAGCGGCGCAGTATATAAGCGGTCATGTTTGTCTCTCGGTTTTCAAATTTCAGTTAGTCTGCTGCTCATTTTTTTGTCTATTTGTTCTTGTCGATGTCTATCTGCATCCATTCTATATGCATGATGGGGTGTTTCTTATGGCCGATTACGCGTGGCTGTGACAGCATCATGCGGTGGCGCGCATAACCCAAACGTTGAGCGCCGTACAATTCCATGATGCGTGTCATCTTGTGATACAACAGGTCGCGCTCTGGCCCCGGAGCCAGTTTTTGTGATTGTTCATACAGCTTGTCATATTCAGGAATAGTGACGCAGCCATTATTATTCATGTGAATGTTTTTACCGTAAAACAGTTGCATGAAATTATCGCCATCCGGATAGTCCGCTATCCATGGTGAAATGCGCTGCATCAACTGGCACTGCTTTTCTGCTTTGAGGATTTCAGCAAAGGGCCGGAATTCGGCACGCATCCTGATGCCTATGCCGTCATAGGATTTTTTCCAGACTTCAGCCTGTAAATGGCCGCGTGATTCGGTCTGGGCAGTATGCACAATTTCCAGCGGGCTACCGTCTGGCATGGTGCGATAACCATCCTTGCCTTTTTTGTAGCCGAACTTGTCGAGTAGTGCATTGGCAGCGGCGGGATTATATTGGATGCTGCTTTTGTAGTTGGGGTCATGACCCACTACGCCAGGGGGGATAGGATATTGCAGGGGAATAGCATGACCATTATCGACGATGCGAATTTCTTCTTCGACATTGTGTGCCATGGCCATCGCCCTGCGCAAGGCGACTTTCTCTTTGCTCAGGCCACCAAATACCGGGTCTTGCATATTCCAGTAATAGATAGTCAGCTCGGGGTCGACAATGCGTGACATCTGTATGCCGCGTTTGACAAATTCAGGTTTCAGGTCAGGACCATTCAATACCTGAGGTGCCAGGCCGCCATATAACTGGAACAGATCAATTTCATCTTTCTGGAATGCCAGCAGGCGTGACTGATCTTCCAAAATCACATTGACGACAACGCGACCGATTTGCGGCATGCGTTTGCCTTTCATCGCGGCGATGATTTTCTGGTCATTGGGGTCAGAGCTGGCCTGGAAGTCCCATATCGTTGTATGGAAATCAGGGTTCGCATCCAATATCATTTTCGAGCCGCGTACCCATTCAGTCAGTTTGAAAGGGCCGGTGCCTACCGGGTTTGCCATGGCAGCACCCTGTACATCCTGATATTTTTCTATGACTTCGCGGGCAACGGCAGACATGGCGGTGTAAGCCAATATCATGGGCAAGTTAAAGTCAGGGCGCGTCAGGTGTATGCGCAGGGTATATTTGTCGATGACTTCCAGGCCGGGTACTTTGGCAGAATAATCAAATTTGCCGAATTTCTTTGCCTGTGCTGCCAGTTGATCCAGGCCCGCGATCTTGTCCTCTAACAGCCAGACATGGGTAGAGGCGATTTTCGGGTCCATGATGCGTTTAAATGAATACACATAATCATCCACCGTCAGTTCACGTTTTTTGCCATTGAAGGCCGCATCAGGGGTGAAGTAGATACCTTTCTTCAGCTTGATGGTATAGGTTTTGCCATCTGCAGAAATCTCTGGCATGCCATCGGCGGTTTCAGGAATGATTTTTGCCGGGCTGGCCAGGTAGTCGTAAGTGAACAGGCGTTCAAAGATCGCTTCATTAATCGCGTTGGAGTACAGGTCACGTGTTGCAGCAGGATCAAAGCCAGTCTCGGCAACAGGGAAAATGGTGCGTAACACTTTTTCCGGATCAGCAAATTCAGGTTTGGCGGCCTGCGCCTGCAGGGGCAGGGTAGATGACATCAGACCGGCTAGTGCCAGGCAGATAGCCATACCTGTTCTGGTCAGCTTGTGCTGAAACGGATAAGTGGACTTCATTAACGAGTTCTCCTGCTATTTTGTACGATGGTAAAAGTGAATATTGAATCAAACTAAAGCGCTGAGCCGGGCTTAATGTTTTTCTACATCAATGAAGGCCCAGTCAGAATGCAAGATGGGGTGTTTTTTATATCCTGTGATCCAGGGGCGGTATAACCAGCTACGGATGCGGGAAGTGTGCACAATCCATGGTGTATCAGCTTCAACCTGACGGTTCATTTGTGCATATACTTTATTACGCTCCTCACCCAGCGGCAGCGATACTGCCTTGCGGAACAATGCATCATAAGCAGGCGACTCATAGCAGGCATGGTTGCCGGCACCGGCTTTGGGACCGTAGAGCAATTGCAGGAAGTTCTCACCATCAGGAAAGTCAGCATTCCAGGCACCGCCCCACATATTCAACTTGCAGGCGGAAGCCGCTTTCAGATTGTCAGCGAAATTACTGACCGGGAATTCTATGCGCAAGCCGATTTTATCCAGGCCACGTTTATAAATTTCAGACTGAACTTTATAGATGGCTGCGGGTTCCACGGTTTTTTTGAGGGTGAGCGGGCTGCCGTCAGGATTATTTCTGTATCCATCTGCTCCACGTTTATAGCCAAAATGGTCGAGTAGTTTATTGGCCAGCTTGATGTCGTAAGCCAGGCTGCTGCGATAGGCAGGGTCATAGCCAACCACATCTTTAGGAATAATCATTTCCGAGCGTATGGCCTGTCCCAGGCGCATCTGGGCGATTTCATCCTCATAGCTGTAAGCCATGCCTATGGCGCGACGCAGGGCGATTTTTTCCTTGCTGTAGCCGCCAACAACGGGGTCACGCATATTGAAAATTGTGAAGACAATGCCAGCATCTGTGACCCTGTCCATCTTGATGCCCTGATTTACCAGTTCAGGTTTTAAAGCAATTCCATCCAGTGCTGCCGTTGCCGCGCTTTGCGGCAGCTTGTCAATATCCAGTTGCGAATCCTGAAATGCCAGCCAGCGTGATTGCTCTTCTTCTATGATGCTGATATCGACTTTGCCCACCTGAGGCATTTTCTT
The DNA here is from genome assembly GCF_049340245.1 of Undibacterium sp. TC4M20W. Lineage (NCBI taxonomy): Bacteria > Pseudomonadati > Pseudomonadota > Betaproteobacteria > Burkholderiales > Oxalobacteraceae > Undibacterium > Undibacterium sp. TC4M20W. The sequence continues at coordinate 2,828 of NZ_JBMPPI010000008.1, read as the reverse complement.
GCCCTTCATTTGTTTGACGATTTCTTCATCGCGGGCGCTGCCTGTCGATTTAAAATCCCAGGTGTAGCCACGGTATTCCGGGTTGGCGGTCAGCACGATCTTGCTGCGTGGCAGGTACTTCTCCACCATATAAGGCCCGGTACCGACTGGGTGCAGCCCAGTCTGGTCACCATAAGCTTCGATGACTTCTCTCGCCACCGCACCAAAGCCACCATAGGCGACGACATACAGGAAATTGTAATCGGTCGCTTTTAATTCTATTCTTAATGTGTATTTATCAACGGCTTTAAGGCCGGCAACCGGTGCATCATAGTCAAACTTGCCTGTTTTCTTTGCTTTTGTGGCGATGTCATCCAGGCCGACAATCTTGCCTTCGATGAAGCTGGCATTAGGCGAACGGTTAACCGGGTCGAGCAGGCGCTTGAAGGTGTAAACATAGTCTTGCGCTGTCAGCTCATGTTTTTTATCCTTGAATGCAGGGTCCGGAGCAAAGTAAATGCCGGGCTTGATCTTGAAGGTAAATACTTTTCCCTGTTCGGTCACTTCTGGCATGCTTTCTGCTGATAGTGGCAGGAGGCGGGCGGGGCGTGAGAGGTAGTCATAACTTAGCAAGGGTTCGAAGATGGCCTCGCTGACCCAGCCAGAATAGAAATTCTGGGTTTTGGCCATATCAAAACCATCATCTGCGGCTTCAAAGGCTTGCCTGACTACTTTATTGAGGTCTGCAGGATTGGCTGCCTGAGCAATCTGCAAGGGAAATGTCGATAGCAGCATAGTGAAAATGCAAGCAACTGTCTGGTGACGCATGAACATTCTTTAACCTCATTGTTTGGTAAAACAAATTCGTCTGGCGAGTGTGACCTGTATAAGCATGGATCAGGCCCGGTGAGCAAAACGCAGTTTTGCACGTTAAATCCAGGACGGAACATAAACCGTATAGATTAATTTACATATTGCAGGTGCAAATTAATTTTCCTCACGATTTGCCTGGCAGCTTTTTCCGCTTCAGTTTTAAAAAGCCGTAACCATAACGCAAGAGTCTTATCGATGGGAGAAGGAAAGAAATTTTTATTTCATTGTCGAATTACATGGTGTGACAATTCTTTTCAATTTTGGGTTTTTGAGTGCATTTTGGCAATGGGTGCGCATTGTTAGGGGGATTATGATGGTGCCGCGCACCATTGTGGTGCGACATTTGCACGCAACTTTAGATAGTTTGGTGCCCGAAAAAAGGCTCAAAAAAAATTAAATTCTGGTGAGTGAGGGTCTGGGCGAATTTCTCAATGTAATGAAGTGTAAAAAAAGCTGCATTGAAATAATTTATGCTGCATAGCACAAGAAATTAGGTTTCCTTTGCGGGTGTTTTTTTGGCAAAATGCGCCATGTTGTTTTTTGGCAGGGCTTAAAGTAAAGCACTTGACAGTTTCTGGGCATAAGTGGTTTTATGCGCCTTCGGAAAAATTTCTGACGACTAAATTTACATTTTCCATGCGGTAAGTTCGTGCTTTTTTACATGGGAACGTAAATAGTTGTTCTGATAAAGATGAAATGACTGTAGCGTTTGACTTTGCTGCAGGTAATAAAAAATTTTCTGCTTTGCATCGCTGGTTTAGCCACTTATGGCACGGAGAATCTGGTGGCGGAAATATGATTAATATTTTTTATTACTTGGTCAGGTATAAATGGCGTCAGTAGAAGCTGGTGCTTTGGTTGCAGGCAGAATTAAATAAGTCAGTTTTATCAAAAACCTCGATTTATATTTTGACGAGCCCGCAGCTTATGAATTTATAAGTGGTTTTGTATCGGTATGGCTTTTTATTGATACACAGCATTTATAATCACTTTTTTGTTTGAGATGTTTTGACTTGCGTCAGACAGTTGACCTTGTGGTAGTGGAGGAGCAGTAATGGATTTTTCAAATCGCCAGCAAGAGCCGGGGAAGAAGTTTATAGGCTTGGGGCTGGTTATCGCATTTCACGTACTGGTGGTATATGCCCTGGTATCTGGATTGGCGCGCAAAGCGATGGAAGTGGTGATCAAACCAGCAGAAGTCAAGCTGGTAGAAGAAGTGAAACCACCGCCACCGCCACCAGACACACCGCCACCACCGCCACCGAAATTGTTGGCCCCGCCGCCACCGTTCATTCCGCCACCGGAAGTACAGGTACAGCCACAGCCACAACAAACGCCAGCGATTACTGCGGTCTCCAATGTCAAGCCAGATAACCCGACCTTGAACAAGGCCCCGCCAGTGGTAGCGGCACCGACAGAAGCCAAGGCCACAGGCCCGGTCACCATACCAGGCGTCATCGACTTCAACGTCGGTGGATGCAAACCGGAATATCCACGCGCCTCCCTGCGCAATGAAGAAACCGGAACCGTCCTGTTGTCCGTATTGATTGGTGCAGATGGTACAGTGGCCGACGTCAAGATCGACAAATCCAGTGGATTCCGCGGTCTCGACAATGCGGTGAAATCCCAGTTGATGTCAGGTTCCTGCAAAAACAAACCAGGTACCGTCGATGGCAAACCACAACAGACCTGGGCCAAGGTTCAGTATGTATGGAAGCTCGAGTAATCAGGAATCCCAGGCAAGAGCAGTTGATCTACCAGACTGCTCTACCCAAGAAAATGAAGCAAGAGATGGTTCAGATCGATTCGTAAAAGATAAGTACCAGGCAACAAACAAACCAAGTAATACATAAAAACAGCAGTAAGCAATACCAACCTTATTTTGTTAAAAGGAAGCACCTCAATGAAAACCCGTTTCTCCGCATTCCTGGCTGCAACACTCCTGGCCTTGACAGCCGCCGTTGCCGTCGCCCCTG